>CAZHHW010000053.1:18767-21926 GCA_964532385.1 uncultured Gammaproteobacteria bacterium
GCGCTCGAAGAACATGGCATCGGCCGGCCTTCGACCTACGCGTCGATTATTTCCACGCTGCAAAACCGCGAATACGTGCTGCTGGAAAAACGCCGCTTTCAGCCCACCGACGTCGGCCGCATCGTGAATAAATTCCTCACCGAATATTTTCGCGATTACGTCGACTACGACTTCACCGCCCGTCTGGAAGACGAGCTCGATGCGGTATCGCGCGGTGAAAAAGACTGGGTGCCCCTGATGCATGAATTCTGGGTGCCGTTCGACAAACTGGTGCAGCACACTGAAAAAAATGTCGAACGCAAGGACGTCACGCACGAAGCCATGGACGAGGCCTGTCCCAAGTGCGGCAAGCCGTTATCGATCCGGTTGGGCAAGCGCGGCCGCTTCATTGGCTGCACCAACTACCCGGAATGCGATTACACCCGCAACCTTAATGCCGATGCTTCCGAGCCCACGGAACCCGAAGTCGTCGAGGGACGCACCTGCCCCAAATGTAATTCCGCGCTGGTGATCAAACACGGCCGCTATGGAAAATTCATCGGTTGCAGCAGCTATCCCGATTGCAAACACATGGAGCCTCTGGAAAAGCCCGCCGACACCGGCTTCCAATGTCCGGAGTGCAAGAAAGGCACGCTGCTCAAACGGAAATCGCGCTACGGCAAGATTTTCTACTCCTGCGCCACCTATCCGGAATGCAAATACGCGGTCTGGAATGAACCCACCGCCGGCCCCTGCCCGGACTGCGGGTGGCCGATCCTGACCATTAAGATCACCAAGCGCAAGGGCACTCAAAAAGTATGCCCACAGAAAGAATGCGGCCATGCCGAAGACATCAGCCCGCCCGAGGAAACCGCCGAAGCTTCCTGAGGCGGTAATGCCATGCCTCGTCATTCCTGGTTGCTGACATTTCCCAGTAGCACCCCCAGGCTGCGAAATAGACCTTTTTTCACCTCCCAGAAACCGCTAAGATATGCCGCTTTTGTCAGCGGCTTTTTCGTTTCATGCAGATTTACGCGCGCGCCATACCGATTTCTGTCGTTATTTTTGAAGGGGAACTCCATGTCTGTTAAGCATCCAGTTATCGCGGTGACCGGCTCGTCCGGTGCCGGCACCACCACGGTCAAGAACGCGTTCGAACATATTTTCTGGCGCGAAAAAATCAAGCCCGTGATCATCGAGGGCGACAGCTTTCATCGCTACGACCGCAAACAGATGAAAGAGGAAATCCAGAAGGCGCAGGCCGCCGGGCGCGTGTTGAGTCACTTTGGTCCGGAAGGCAATCATTTCGAAAAACTCGAAGAACTGTTCAAGCAATACGGTGCGAACGGCGACGGCAAGCGCCGCTATTACCTGCATAGCCTGGAAGAAGCCAAGCCCTATAACCAGGAACCCGGTACCTTCACACCGTGGGAAGACATACCGAAAGACAGCGACGTATTGTTTTACGAAGGACTGCACGGCGGCGCGGTGGACGGCGCGGTCAATGCGGCTCAGCATGTGGATTTACTGGTCGGTGTGGTGCCTATTGTTAACCTGGAATGGATTCAGAAAATTCATCGCGACACCGGACAGCGCGGTTATTCCGCCGAAGCCGTCACCGACACGATTCTGCGCCGCATGCACGACTATGTGCATTACATCGCGCCGCAGTTCTCGCGCACGCATGTGAATTTCCAGCGTGTGCCCACCGTCGACACGTCCAATCCGTTCATTGCACGCGACATCCCCACACCGGACGAAAGCTTTGTCGTGATTCGTTTCCGCGATCCGCAGAATCAGGACTTCCAGTTCCTGCTCAGCATGATCAAGGACTCGTTCATGTCGCGCCGCAACACCATCGTGGTGCCCGGCGGCAAGATGGGCTTCGCGATGGAAATCATCCTGACTCCGATGATCCACGACATGATCGAACAAAGCCGCAAGAAAAAGAAATAATGTTATTGCGCGGGCTCCTTCGGGAGCCCGCGATTTTTAGGCGCCGGCCGGCGGCTCGGCCAGGATCGCACCGGTCAGGATGACCAACCCCCGCACCACCAGAATCGCTTTACCCTGCCCATGATGTTCGGTGCGCGCTTCCGCGTCGCCGCGCAATACGCCGCGCACGCTGCGCAGTTGAAACACATACAGCGCATATAACGTCAACACCAGCCCCAAATGCATCCATATGCCGAATGAAGCGATATCGCCCTGCTCGATCAGGCGCTTGTACCAATCGCGCGTGGCATACAGATAAAACGGCATGCCCAGATCAAACAATATCAAAGCCACCATTGCCGGGATGTGCAGCGCGCGCTGCGCGGACCAGCGATAGGCGAGCAACATCAGCAGATAGCTGGCGAACGCCGCCCAGATCACACCGGTCATGACGGCATGAACTCGGATATGCCGTCCGTGTGACACGATGACCAGTTACTAAACATAAAATAAGTGCAAAATCCTTCAGAACTCATTGGCATCTGCCGCTATCCAACTGACGGGGAATACGTATTTTTCAGGGGTCATCGATAGTATGAATCTGTACCGGTGGATTTCAAAAACACTTTCGGCTTGGCTTACCTATGAGTTTTCTCCGGCGCGCACTACATTGTGCGACTTCCAGCGGCTCAAAGAACAGATTCGTCCCTGTGATGTGTTATTGATCGAGGGACGTTCGCGCGTCAGCCGCGTAATTAAAGCCATCACCTCCAGTGCATGGACCCACAGCGCACTGTACGTGGGCCGTCTGCAGGACATCAGCGATGCGGCGGTGCGCGCGCATGTCGCCGCGCATTATCACGGCGATCCCGAAGAGCAGCTCATCATCGAAGCTTTGCTTGGCGAAGGCACGGTCATCAAGCCGTTAAGGAAATACGATCACGATCACATCCGCATTTGCCGGCCCACGCGCTTGACGCGCGACGATGCCGGTGCCGTCATCGATTACTGTGCACGGCATTTAGGCGATCAATACAACTTCCGGCAATTGTTGGACCTGGCGCGCTTTCTGTTGCCTTACAGCATTATTCCCAAACGCTGGCGTTCGTCATTGTTCGAACACAAGATTGGCGACGAAACGCGCACCGTGTGCTCATCCATGCTGGCGGCCGCGTTTTCCAGTGTGCATTTTCCGATCTTGCCGGTCATACACCGCGGCGACAATGGCGGTCTCAAGCTTTACAC
>CAZHHW010000054.1:0-21671 GCA_964532385.1 uncultured Gammaproteobacteria bacterium
TTCGTTGCAACTCGTCGGAATAGCTCGCTATTCCTCGCTCGTTGCGCCTCGCCCTGCCCCCAACGTGTCGCACTCCACAGGCCGTTCAACTACCGTTTCTAGGTTAATGAATGCGCTCGGTTTGAATTCCCGCATTACGCACCAACTGCTCAAGCGCGGCCAGATCGGGAATGATCGCCGTGATGTTATTAATCACAACTTGCTGCAATTGGAATTTGTCGTGATCGCCGCCGCCCTCCTGGCGAATGTCGTCGCGCGCGATTTTTAACAAGCGCGGGTTGTTACGAATCACCACGGCGTAAAATTGCAGCGCTGCGCCGCTATGCACTCCATTGAGAATCGCCAGGCGCGCATTGCTACCGGGTTTGGTGGCACTTTCTCCAGCCGCAAGCTCGTACGAGATTACCGGAATGCGCAGCCCGCGCCACTGCAGGGTGCCTAATAACCATGCAGGCGCATCGCTCACCGGTTCCGGCGCGGTGTAGCGCACAATTTCCGCGATGGCCGTATTGGGCAGCAGCAAATGGCGGTGCTGTGTGGCGATGAGCTGGCTGTGAATCATTGTGCGTTCGTTGGACATGCGCGTCGCTCCTCAAATCTCGGCAGGTGTAGACATTTTATCTTTGAATCGTTTAACCAGTGCGGCCGCCAGCTCTTCGGGCGTGCCGTTAAAGCTCACATGACCGGTTTTGCGCGCATTATCCGGCATGCTGCTGATCACGCAGCTCTCCGCGTCTTGCGCCCATACATCGCCGCCGCTCGCGGCAATCGCGTGACAACCCTGTTCACCATCGTTACCCATGCCGCTGAAGATGATCGCACCGCATTTTTTGCCGTAGCGGCGCGCCATATCCTGCATCACAAAATCAATGCTGGGACTGTAGATCGAACGCTGCATTTTTTTCTTGAACGTGATGCGGCTGAGCGTGTCGATCTCGATGCGGTGATCGACCGGGGCCAAGACGACTTCCTGATGCTTCAGAACCTGTCCGACGCTCGCCACCGATACCCGTAACGGCGTGACGCGGTCCAGTTGTTCGGCCAGCAAATCCAGATGGCTGGCGCCGATGTGTTGCGCCAATATAAATGCCACCGGCAAATCCTCGGGCAATTTGCTTAGAAATTCGCGTACCGCCAGCGGCCCGCCCAGCGATGCTCCAAGCACCCATAAATTGACCATTTGGCCTGGCGCATTTTCCGACGCGGTTTCGCGCGGCAGTTTACGCGACGCCACCTCTTTAGCCTTCGCCTTCGGAACACCAGTTTTGACCGGCGCCTTAGCCACAGGCGGAGGCACCGCCTTGAGCGGCGGGCGCTTCCGTTTGCTGATTGACCACAACTTGGCTGCCAAGCGCCGCCCCCATTCCGGGTTGGTCACATTGGCCACCAGATCCATGGTCACGCTATCGTTGAACAATATCGGTAACTGCGCGGTTTCGAGAAGGGTCTGTAATATGTCAAGCACCTGATCCGCAGTTTCGTCGAGGTCGACGAGGATAACGTCGGCGGAAACCGCGTTCACCTGCTCCAGCGTGACGGAAGTGACTGGATAGCGGCCAATGACCGCGAGCCCATGCTTGCCGAGCACACGGGCAAGATCCAACATGCGTTTTTCCGAGGTGTACAGAATCGCAACGCGCAGCGGAGCGTTATCTGCGCGCTGATCATCCACGTTGATGCAGTAACCGGTTGATGTTATCCAACAATTCCTTGTCCTGGTAAGGCTTGCCCATGTACATATTGACGCCGATCGCCATGGCCCGATCGCGGTGTTTAGCCCCGGTGCGGGAAGTGATCATGATGATAGGAATATTCTTCAACCGCTCGTCGTTGCGCATGGCTGTCGCCAGCTCATAGCCATCCATACGCGGCATTTCGATATCCAGCAGCATAACGTCGGGCACGTATTCCTGCAATTTCGCCAGCGCATCCACACCGTCTTTTGCCGTAACGGTTTCAAAATTATTACGCGTCAGGAAGCGCTCGGTGACCTTACGTACGGTAATGGAATCGTCGACCACCATGATGCTGGATACTTTTGCAGCCGCCGACGCAGGTTCAAGATCACGTTTGGAATGGGCGATGCCGGCGCGAATCAGCGACGCCAGATCCAGAATCAGAGCGACGCCGCCGTCGTTCATGATGGTGGCGCCGGAAATTCCAATGACGGTCGCTACCTGCGGGCCGACGGACTTGATAACCACTTCCTGACGGGCCACGATCGCCTCGACATGCAATACCACCCGATGGTCGCCTGCACGCGCCAGGATCAACGGTATTTTTACGCCGGGGTCGGGCAACTGCGGCTGCGAGATATTGAGCACCGTGCCCAGATGGAAGAACTTGTAGCTATGACCGGCGTATTCATAGCGTACATGCTCGTCGCGTTGCAGCTTTTCCAGCTCCTCGCGGGTCGCGCGCACCACGCCGTCAATCACGGTAAGCGGTATCGCGTAGATTTGCTCGCCCACGTGCACCATCAACGCCTGGGTTACCGATACTGTTAATGGAAGTCGCACGATAAATGTCGTGCCCTGACCCTGCTTGGTGGAGATCTGCAAGGTTCCATTGAGCTGCTTGATCTGGTTGTTGACCACGTCCATGCCCACGCCGCGCCCGGAAATCTGCGTGACTTTTTTCGCGGTCGAGAACCCTGCCTCCAGCACGAATTGGGTGACTTCGTTATCGGTCAGATCGGAATTGCTGTCCATCAAGCCGCGTTCAAGCGCCTTGTTGCGAATCGCGGCCAAGTCCATCCCGGCGCCGTCGTCGATAATGCCCAGTACGATTTCCGCACCTTCGCGCCAGAAGTGCAGCGTAATATTTCCGCCGTCCGTCTTGCCCGCCTTGCTGCGTTCGTGCGGCAATTCAATACCGTGGTCGACCGCATTGCGCAGCATATGCTCGAGTGCCGGAGTAAGCCGGTTCAACACGGAGCGGTCCATCTCGCCTTCGGCGCCGGCCACGTGCAACTCAATCTGCTTGCCTAATTCCTTGGCGGTCTGCCGCACAATACGGCGCAGCCGCGGTACCACGCTTGCGAACGGCACCAGGCGCGTGCGCATCAGGCCGTCTTGGAGCGCGGTCGCGACACGCGACTGTTGCAAGAGCAGAATTTCGGACTCGCGCGTGAGATTGTCGAGCAGCTTTTGGATACTGCCCAGGTCGCCCACGCTTTCCACCAGACTGCGCGACAGTTGTTGCATATTCGAGAAACGGTCAAGCTCCAGCGGATCGAATTCCTCCTGATCGCTCACGCCGGATTTTTCATAGCGGAACAGCATCTGCGCTTCGGCTTCGATTTCAAATTTGCGCAGTTGCTCGCGCAGGCGGTTGACGGTTTGCGCCAATTCCAGCAAGTTGAAATTGATGGAGTTATGCTGCAACTCGATGCGCGAACGGTAGATCGAAACTTCACCCGCATTGTTGACCAATTCATCCAACAGCGCGAGCGACACCCGCACCTGCTCTTCGGCCGCTTTCGCCTTTTGCAGTTGCGCAGGAATTTCCGCACTGATCGCGCTCATCGCAGCGGCCGGAGATTCGTGCGTGTGAGTCACGCTCATCATCGCGGCGAGCCCCGCCGAAGCCTCGACTGAGATCGACTTTTCTGCGACCGCAGGCAGCGTCGCTTTGCGCAACCCTACGGCAACTTCAATTTGTTCAATCAGAGGCGCGGCTGAGTCCAGCGCCAGCTTGTCGCGTACCCGTTCAAGCGCAGTGGACAACCAGTCGTAGGCGCTGTGCATCAGCTCTACCAGTTCGGTATTCGCCTTGACCCGGCCCTGCGCGAGACCTTCAAAAATATTTTCGATGCTGTGGCTCAGATCGCCGATGGGCGCGATTTTCGCCATGCGCGCGCCGCCTTTGATGGTGTGCAAGGCGCGCTGCAATTCGCCCACGACTTCGGTATTTCCGGTATCGCTGGTCCAACGGTTGATCAGGTCATCCATGCTTGCGACAATTTCGTTGGCTTCTTCCAGAAACACATCCAGCAAATCGCTGTCGCTGTCGGCGGTTTCCGCCACCTGCACCTGCGGCGCGGCCGGACGCGGAAATGGAATGACCTGGCGCTCCGTGGCGGGTACCGCGGGCTCGTCATCCGGCACCTGCGCGGGCGAGATGGCGTCTTCGACCGCAGGTAATTGAGCAGGAGCGGCCATCAATGCTTCGATCTGTTGCGATAATTCTCCGGCCGGTAATGCATCCGCGCCGCGCCGCAGCAATTCGACACTACGCGCAAGCCAGTCCTGGGCGGCCTGCACCAGATCAAATGCCATGCTGTTGGCAGGCAGACGGCCTTCGCCGATGTGTTGCAATAAGGTTTCGAGCTGATGACACACGTCGCCGACCGAGTCGATGCGTGCCATGTTGGCACCGCCTTTAATTGTATGCAGTGCGCGTTGCAGTTCGGTGATGGCCGACAGATCGTTCAGGGACGAATGCCAGCGCTGCATGACGTAGTCAAGCGATTGCAGTATTTCCACCGCTTCATCGAGAAACACGCTGCGCAGTTCGGTGTCGGGATCGCTTTGCGGCGGGGCTTTGAGCTCTGATTCAGGCTGCCCGACCGGAAGTGACGCGGGGGCCGCACGGAAGGATTCCAGCAGGTCGAGCAACTCCGATGGGGTTTCGAGCGGCCGCAGTTCGCGGGTGCGCAGCAACGCCTCCGCAACCCATTCCAGAACGCGCATGATTAACTGAACAGCTTCCGCATTGCGTAACGCCGGAGTTTCCAGCAGTTGGTTTAAAAATCCATTCGCGGCGCTGCACAGCGTGGCAATCGGCATGAGATCGGCGATACGCGCGCCGCCGTGCAGAGTGCTGAAACGGCGCCGGATCTCGTCAATATATTCCTCGCGCTGCGGCATGCCGGCCCAGATACCGGCTTCCGCGATGCTGCGATTAACCAGGTCCGCCGCTTCCAGCAAAAAGACATTGACCAGCTCGGTATCCACTTCATTGGCACCGGCTTCGGCGGCGGCATCGAAACTTGCCGCAGCCTCCACGACAGGCGCATTTTGCAAGCGCCGGTTCTGCTCTTCCACGCCAAGCTGATGCAGCACGGCGATGCGTTCGAGCAGGGCGAGCTTGCTGGGATGAGTGGTGTGGGTATCGCTGAGATCGCGCAAGACCTCATTTACAAAATCAGCGCCTGAATGCAAAACCTCAATCTCATCACGGCCTACCGGGCTATGATTTTCGGCGAGCAGTTTGGCCCATTTTTCCAGTGCTTCCGCGACCTCGGCGATTTCTTCGATACTGGCCATGCGCGCGCTGCCATGCAGGGTATGCAGGGCACGAATCAAATCTTCTTCCACAGTGCACACGGCATCAGGGGTGGAACAATGTTCGACGAAGGCGTTCAGCGCCCGCAGATGGGTGCGGGTCTCGTTGACGAAGATTTCCGCCAGCACCGGATCGACATGGCGTCGCGGGACCTCGCTTTCGGCGTCGAGGATGACGTCTTCGGCGGATTCCACCAGCGCCGGCATCAGCACCGGAGCACTGTCATCGGTCAACTCACCTTTGGCGATGCGCTGCGCCCGGTCAATCAGCGGCTGGGTAACCACGCCTCCTTTGCGGCCGGCGCGCAATTCCTCGACCAGCAAGGGCAATAAATCCCGCGCTTGTTCTACCAAGGCATAGATCGCCGGGGATATTTCCAGGCTGCGATCCAGCACGCGATTGAGAACGTTCTCGACCGCCCAGGCGAATTCGCCGATCTCCATTGCGCCCACGATCCGGCCGCTGCCTTTAATGGTATGAAAGGAACGCCGCAAGGTACGCAAGGGGTTGTCGTCGGCCGCGTTCTTTTTCCATAACTCCAGCTGGATGGCTACGTTCGTGCTTTCTTCGCCCGCCTCTTCGAGAAAAATCTCCAGTACTTCGGGATCGACCGGAGGAACCTCATCGCCGGCTGGTGCCACAGGAACTTGAGCAACCGCCGCTGCCGGAACAGGCTCGGGCACCGGCGGCGTCTCCGCCGCTGTCGTTATCTCACGCGGCGTGGTTATGGGAAGCGGTGGCGCAACGGCCGCCTCGGACACCGCCTGGGAAGCAACATAACCTAATGACGCCAACCCCTCACGTACCGTATTCAAGCCGCTCCGCGCGCCCACCGGGTCGTCGGCGGCGGATTCCAGAAAATATTCAAATCCGGTGATGACATCGGCGAGGGTATCGAGATTTTGCGGCGATATTTCCCGGTGTTTTTCAAGTAGATCGGTAACGATAAATCGTCCGGCGAGCGCGACCAGATCCGCAGCCTCTTCATAACCCAGAATCAGTAATGCGCCTTTGATGTCGTTGATGTACTCCGCGGCGGGTTGCAAAAGTTCAAACGCTGTGGGCTGCGTTGCGAATTGCAAAACCGCGTCTTTGACGCGCGCGAGCACGGCACGGGCTTCTTGGGTGGTCAGGTTGACCAGGCTGCGATATTCGGCCTCGGGCAAGACAGCGCTGGCGGCGCTGCCCGCCGTTTCGGATTCGCTGGCAGGCTGCGCCGTGTGCACATCACCCAGCGATGATTCGACGAACAACAACGCACCGGCAACCCCCATGACGACATCGTCGGTGAGCGGCTGAAGCCCATCCAAAACATTCTTCAATACGGTTTCCTGTTCGGAAATCGGCTGGCGCAAGCGGCCCAGGCCAAGCATGCCGAGCGTGTCGGCGACGGTGCGTAGCTTGACAATAACCGGCTCGAGCTCGGACAGCGGCCGGTCCTTGGTGCGCACAAATACATCGATGGTTTCCTTGACCGACAGCAAATCTTCTTTCAATGCGGCGGCCACGTGCTGCATCACACCGGCATTGACGCCCAACAACTCGTTCTGCGCGTCGCTCAACGCTCCGCCGCTGGGCAGCAGCTCCTCAAGCTTGAACGCCTGCTTGAGTTCGGTAACGCGCGGACCGCTTGAAACCGCTTGAGCCACATAAAACAGAAGGTTCTTGACCAATTCTTTCGCGGGCGCTTTTTGTAATGCATCCTCGCCCTGGTCGACCAGGGTTTTCAATTGACGGTCGAGCTGGCCGAGCAACACTTTCACCGCCACACTGGTGTCGAGACCCCGCTCCATCAACGCTTCGATCACGCCCTGCGCCGCCCACCAGAGCTGGCGGACCGTCGCGCTGTGACAGGCGGCGTCGAGCTGTGCCAGCACGAAAGCGAGTTTTTTGGTTTGTGCGGGCACATCCTTGCCTCGGATAACGCCCACCAGCGCCGCTTGATACATCGAGCGCAATTTCTTTGCCTGCGCACGGCCGTCGACCAAGCCCGTAGGGAGTGTTTTGGGCGGGGGGAACACATTCAGGTCGGGTGCGAACAGCGCATTTTCCGACAGCAACGGCATACCGCGCGCGGCGCGCAAATCGTTCAGCAAGGCCAGCAGCATGACCGGCCGGTCCTGATGGCCATTACTCAAATGCTCAAGATAAGCGGGCAATTGCAAGATGCCGCGAGTAAGTACCTCAAAGGCGTCTTGTTGCTGTTTGATCTGGCCATCTTTCAAAGCCTGCGCCAAGTGCTCCATCTCTTCAGCCAGCAACGCCGGGCCAAATAATTCCACGATGTGCAGCGTGCCGGTAATCTGATGCAGATGCGAGGCGATAAAATCCAGCTTGGCGGGGTCGGGGGTCTCGACATGGGTTTCGAGCGCCTGGCGGATTTGCTCCAATGCCTCGCCGATCTCGGCCTTGACCCAGTTCAGCGCTTTAATGTCGATACCGCCACCGGAAGCCATAATCGAATCCTAAATTAATACCGATGATTTTCGGTAGGCGAGCGTATCGTCGGTCGCGATACGTTTGAAGCCAGACCGGCTCCAGCGTAATAACTCGCCCGCACCCAGCACCAGCACACCGCCCGGCACGACTTGCTCGGCCAACTGGTTGACGATGCGCTCACGCGCGAGCGCGTCGAAATAGATCAGCACATTCTGGCAAAACACGACATCCACCGGGCCAACCAGACCCGCGGCATCCAGTTCATGCAAATTGACCGGCACAAACTGGGTGCGTTCGCGTAATGCCGCTTTGACGCTGAAAGTATCGTCATCCACCCGTTCAAAGTATTGCGCGATCTGCGCGTCATTCAGACCTCCGAGCTGCCGGCCGTGATACTTGCCTTGCCGCGCCTTGTCCAGCGAGGTGCGGGAAAGATCGCTGCCGATCACATTAATGCGCGGACGCGGATGATAAGGCGCCAGTGCTTGATCCATGGTGATGGCCAGCGAATACACTTCCTCGCCGGTTGAACACCCGGCACTCCAGACGGTCAGTGTGGACGGGCGTGATTTCTCCACCGCACAACGCCGCTGAATGTAGTCCGCGAACAGGCTTAATGAACTTGCATGACGCATAAAACGTGTTTCATGCAGCGGCAACAGATCGATCAGGCTGTCCCATTCTTCGCTGTTGCCGGAATGCGCGCGCAACACATCGAAATAGCCGCGCCGTGACGCAATCCCGCGTTTGCGCATGCGCGTTTCGACGCACTGCAGCAGGAACGATTTACGTATGGCGGTATCGCGCAAGCCGAGGCGCCGGCCCAGCAATTCGACCCACAACGCAAACTCTTCATCATCGATGGTGGTGGTTTGCATAATTTCCGGAAACGCCACCGCGTTCATCAGGGTTACCGCGATCGCCATGCGCCGCTACCTTTGCGTGTTAATCATGCCCACTGCTCGCAGCGCTCGGCGGACGTTAAGCAGGCAACTTGAAGCCGGAGACCGATTTGCGCAACTCATTGGCCAATTCCGCCAGATTACCGATCGACACCGCGGTTTCATTGGTACCGGCCGAGGTCTGTGTGGTCACTTCCTGAATGACGTTCATGGTGTCGGAAATGCTGGTTGCCGCCGTGGCTTGTTGTTGCGCCGCGTCGGTGATGTTCTGAATGATTTCGGCCAGATGGTTGGACACGGTTTCGATTTCTTCCAGCGATCCACCGGCGTTTTGTGCCAGCTTGGCGCCGTTCACCACGCCCGCGGTACTTTGTTCCATCGACGCCACTGCTTCCTTGGTGTCGGATTGAATGGTGCGCACCAGACTTTCAATCTGCTTGGTCGCGTCGGTTGCGCGCTCTGCAAGGCGTTGCACTTCATCCGCTACGACCGCAAAGCCGCGGCCCGCATCACCGGCCATGGCCGCCTGAATCGCGGCGTTCAAGGCCAGAATGTTGGTTTGGTCGGCGATGTCGGAAATCAGTTCGATGATGTCGCCGATTTCCTGCGAGCTTTCGCCCAGACGTTTGATGCGCTTGGAGGTCTCTTGAATGGTCTCGCGAATCGAGTCCATACCTTTAATAGTGTTCTGCACCGCCGACGAACCCTTGTTGGCGATCGACACGGCTTTTTGCGCCACTTCGGTGGATGAAATCGCGTTGTTCGACACTTGTTCAATCGACGCAGCCATTTGATTCACAGCGGCGGACACTGCGGTGATCTGCTGTGCTTGGTGGTCGGACGCTTCGGCCAGATGCATTGCCGTCGCCTGGGTTTCTTGCGCGGCTGCCGACACCTGCACGGTGGTTTCGTTGATGGTCGTGACCAATTGGCGTAACGCGTCGATGGCGAAGTTAATAGCGTCGGCGATGGCACCGGTGAAACTCTCGGTGACTGTCGCATGGGCGGTCAGATCGCCGTCCGCCAGATCGCCGATTTCGTCCAGCAAACGCATGATGGCCTCTTGGTTCTCCTTATTTTGCTGTTCGGTTTCACGCGTGCGTTCTTCGGTTTCGCGCAAACGCTTGGCGGTTTCACGATTGAGCTCGTAGCCCAACAGCACCAGCATGACCAGCGACAGGACGCCGAAAATTCCACCCAATGCGGAGTAGAGGGCGCGGCTTTCACCTAAGTACACATAACCCGACATCAACGCCGTGGCGTCCTTCAGGAAATCTTCCGAAGCGGTGAACATCGCATTCGCGGCATCTTGCGCCTTGAACAAGTCGGGGGTCTTTTCCAGAATTTTCGTGACCAGCACACTGATTTCGAGGTAGGCCTCGTTCACTTCCTGCAATTTTTCCAGCGTATCCGGATCGGTCATCTTTTGAATGCCCATGGCCTTGTTGCCTTTAATCATGGCATCCAGAACTTTACCGAAAAGTGCCGCGTCTCGACCGAAGCGGTCGGCGGCGGTGGCGGCGCCCTGACCACCTTGCAAAATCTTGCTGACGTTGAACGACATACGTTGCGATAACATCAACTGACGGCTGACGATATAGACCTGCTGGGGCTTGGCGTTAATGTCGATCATGATCTGCACAACTTCGTCGGACAGCGCCAGCAGATTGGGCATGGAGTTATTGATGTGCGCGACAAATTCATTGATCTGGCGAATCGCGCCTTCGGCTTTCAAAATCTGGTCGGCGTGTTGTCGAAATGCGGCCCAGCGTGCCACCAGCGATTCAAGCTGGGCGGCAACCTCGGCGGGCGACGCGGGCGTGCCTTTTGCAGCATCGCCGGTTTGCAGATTATTTAAGATGGTATCGAAATTGTTGCGCGATTCATTCAACAGCGGAAACGCTTCTACACGGGCTGAAGACGCTTCGGCGGCGTTTTTCACGATGTTTTGCGACAACACGCGCAGCTCGCCGGTTTTGCTGATGTATTCCTTATCGTATCCCGACTGCACCGCGACATAGAGAAAGGTCGCGCCCATCGCGATGATCAGCAGCAGCAGCAGCCCGCCTACGATGGCTTGCCGCTTGTTCTCGAGTAACCGTGACAGAACGTCTCCGCCGACAGACATCGCATCTTTCATTTTAAGGTTTTTAATCTTTTTCATGCTCACGGCTCCATAGCCCGATGGGTCAGTGCTTGCTAGTTACGGATGAATAGGGAAAATCTTTAAACTCCACTTCCGCATGCGAGGGCGGCTTGACTTAAGCTGCGATACGCATGAACTCCGGATTTTCGGCCAGTCCTTTAAAATCAAACACGAACCAGTTCGTGTCCTGATGTTGATAGGCACCGGTCAGGTAATTCTTCAGCGTTGTGCTTGTTCCGGCCGCGATGGAACGGCTATTGTCTTGCTGGAAATGCTTCAGTCCCGCCACATCATCCACCAGCAAACCCGCCCACAGTTCGTCGTAATGAATGATCAGGACACGCGAGCGCGCATTAATATCAACCGGCGCTTGTCCCAGATAGTGCTTAAGATCGATGATCGGCATCAGCGTGCCGCGTATATTGGCAACACCGCGCACCCAACCTTTGGCCCCGGGCACCACCGCCAACCGCGGGTAGTAGAGAATTTCGCGCACATCGTCGACCGCCGCGACCAGATTCACGTCGCCGATGCGAAAACCAATCCCGGTCCACGGCTTGACAATAGCGCGTTGCTGCGGCAATCCCGCCGCATGCTGCTGGAATACGGTTTCGAGTTCGCGCAACACATCGAACGGAGCAAGCCCGGACGGATTCATGCCTTTTCTCCTAGCCACCGAGCGCGGTTCTCACTTTGCCGATCAGCTCCTGTTCGGTCACCGGTTTGGTCAGGTAGTCCTTTGCGCCCTGACGCATGCCCCAAACGCGATCCGTTTCCTGATTTTTAGTCGTGACGATCAGCACCGGAATGTGCGCGGTCTCGGGATTGGTGGTGAGCTGGCGCGTGGCCTGGAAGCCATTGAGCCCGGGCATGACAATATCCATCAACACCAGATCGGGTTTGCGTTCTTTTGCCACGGCAATGCCTTGTTCGCCGCTGGTCGCGGAGAGCACGCTATAGCCGTTTTTTTCCAGCATGGTTTTGAGCACGTGAACTTCCGTGGGTGAATCATCGACGATCAACACTGTGGCCATTGCTTATCTCTCCCATCGCAAAATAAAAATTATTTACGTACGTACTGTTTGATCGCGCCCAGCAACTCTTCGCGCGTAAACGGTTTGGTAAGGTATTGATCCGACCCTACGATGCGGCCGCGCGCCCGGTCAAACAAGCCATCTTTGCTGGTCAGCAGGATCACCGGCGTTTCCTTGTAACTTTTATTGCGCTTGATCAAAGCACAGGTTTGATAGCCGTCCAGGCGCGGCATCATAATGTCAATAAAGATGATGTCGGGGCGATGGTCGGTAATTTTCGACAATGCTTCAAAACCGTCGGTGGCGGTGATGACTTCACATCCTTCTTTCTTCAACAAGGTTTCGGCGGTGCGGCGTATCGTTTTGCTGTCGTCGATGACCATCACCTTGATGCCGGTCAAATTGCCTTCTTCTGCTTCGCTCACTTAGCGCACCTCACAACTCACGGTTAAACACTGGGCCTTTATTAGGTGTAAACAACTTCAGCGTGTTTCACTTTGCACGCGCATGTGGATGGCGCGGTCAGCACTGCTTCGCATACGCTTGCTACATTAACGACCGGAACCGGTGAGATGTTTAATGCAAATCGGGCGCTCGTAAAATCCGCATGCCGCGGACACCCTCGTATTAGCTTTCTTTGCGGGCCCGGTTCTGCCTCGGCTTTGATTGCTTTCTGACACGAGCCACCGATAAGACGAATCAAAAAAATCTTCCGCGCAATTCTTTAAGCATCTGTTAAATTTTTAGCACACTATCGTTACATATTCCAATCACGCCGTTATCGGCACACTGTCACACGCACTGAAAAATCCTATGTGTGCGGCGATGGCAAAGCTATTTGTTCTTGGTGCACAATGCCCCACGCACGCGCACCGCGCGTTGCATTAAAGGAGCTGATCATGGCTGCGCTCGAACATGCCGCCGTACCCCATCTCACGACCGCGCTCACGGGTCCATTGTTGCAATTGGAGAGCCATTTTCTCGATAAACAAGCGACCATCGAGCGCTGGTTTCGCGATCAATGGCGCGTGACGCCCGCGCCGTTTTACTGCTCGGTGGATTTACGCAATGCGGGTTTCAAACTCGCGCCGGTGGACACGAATTTATTTCCCGCCGGGTTCAATAACCTTAATCCCGCTTTCTTGCCGCTGTGCATTCAAGCGGCGCAAACCGCCATCGAGCGCGTGTGTCCCACCGCCGGGAAAGTGTTGATTGTGCCGGAGAGTCACACCCGCAACCTGCATTACCTCGACAATCTCGCGACCTTCGTCGACATTGTCGCCAAAGCAGGTTATGAAATTCGTGTCGGCTCGTTGTTGACTGATCTGACTGCGCCGCAAAAAATAGACTTGCCGTCGGGCCGCCACATCGTACTTGAACCCATCACGCGCGCAGGCAAATTAATCAGCGTCGGCGATTACGAGCCGTGTGTCGTGTTGCTCAACAATGATCTTTCCACCGGCCGGCCGCCGATTCTCGAGAATATCGACCAGCCGATCGTGCCGCCGATGGAACTGGGTTGGTGGCGGCGTCTGAAGTCGGTGCATTTTAATTGCTACCGCGATGTCGCAACACAGTTCGCGGCCTTGGTCGACATCGATCCGTGGCTGGTCGATCCACTGTTCCGTAACTGCGGTGAAATCGACTTCATGAAGCGCGAAGGCGAAGATTGCATGGCGCGCAACACCGACACCTTGCTAAAAGCAATCCAACTTAAATACGACGAATACAAATTAGATCGCAAACCCTTTGTGGTCGTGAAGGCCGACGCGGGCACTTACGGGATGAGCGTGATGATGGTCGAAAGCGCCGATCAAATTTTTGAACTCAACCGCAAACAGCGCACCAAGATGGCCGCCTCGAAAGGCGGACAAGCCGTATCCAAGGTGATTGTGCAAGAAGGCGTGTACACCTTCGAAACCTGGGACGGCGCGGTGACCGAACCGGTGGTGTACATGATCGACCATTTCGTCGTGGGCGGATTTTATCGCGTGCATAAAGAACGCGGTGTGACTGAAAACCTGAACTCGCCGGGCATGCACTTTGAACCACTGGCTTTCGCCGAACCGTGCAATGCGCCGGATAATACACAAGCCCCCGACGCGCGCATTAATCGCTTTTACGCTTACGGCGTGGTGGCGCGCCTCGCTCTGGTCGCCGCCGCGCGCGAGATCGCTGTTTACAAATAATGCGGGGCACGATTCTCGCGTGTGCTTGGAGTGCGCTCCTGGGTTTAAGCGGGTGCCTGTCAAGCACTGACACGCTCTATAAAGAATCCGGCTATGCGATGGGTTCGCTGGTCGAATTTACCATCTATGGTGTCGACGAGGCGCGCGCCAAAGCCGCTGTGGCGGCGGCGCAAACCGACTTGAATTTTCTGCACGGAAATCTTGATCCCTGGCATCCCGGTTCGCTCGCGCGCATGAATTCGCTGTTTACGCTGGGCGGACGTTTTACCGCGGCGGCCTCGGTGTTGCCGCTGATCGCCAAAAGCACCGAGCTGTCGCAGCGCAGCGGCGGCTTGTTCAATCCCGCCATCGGCAAGCTGATTCACCTGTGGGGATTTCAAAACGACGATCCGCCTCCCAGCGGTCCGCCACCGACAGCCGCGCAAATCGCCGCGGTTCTCGCGCAACAGCCACGCATGAGCGATCTGCATAGCGAGGGCGTGGAAATTGAAAGTAGTAATCCGGTGCTGGTGCTGGACTTCGGCGGCATTGCGCAAGGCTATGCCGCCGACGTACTCATTGAAGGTTTTAAACTTGCGGGCATTCGTAATGCGATTGTCAACATCAGCGGCGACGTGCGCGTGCTCGGCGCCCATGGCGATCAGCCTTGGCGTATCGGTATTCGCAATCCGCGCGGCGCGGGAATGCTGGCGTCGCTTACGATGCGCGGCGATGAGAGTGTCGTGACTTCCGGCGACTATGAACGCTTTTATATTTATGAAGGCAAGCGCTATCACCACATTCTCGACCCACGCAGCGGACAGCCCGCGCAAGATGCCGCTTCCGCCACCGTGGTCAGTACCGAAGCCACCTTTGCCGATGCCGCGGCCACCGCGCTGATGGTTGCAGGTGTCAAGCACTGGCACGAAGTAGCGAAGGCCATGGGCGTGAAGGCCGCGATGCTGGTCGACGCTGCGGGACGCGTCTATATGGATCCCGCGACGGCGCAGCGCATTCACTTCGAAGTGGAACCGCCGCCCCCTGTGATACTCAGCGCACCGTTATGAAACGCGGCGATTATATTGTGGTGAGCTTGTGTGTGCTCGCATTGCTGGTGTTGTTTGTTCATTATGGCGTGCCCGGCAGTACCGGTACGCAAGCGCGCATCGCAAGCGGTAATGCGCTGTATGCGCAGGTGCCGCTGAGCCGCGCGCAGGTGTATCGCGTGCCGGGCTTGCTGGGTATCAGCGAAATCGAAGTGCGCGACGGACAAATCCGTTTTAACAGCTCGCCCTGTCCGGGCCAGCAGTGCGTGCATTCCGGCTGGGCGAAGCGCGGCGGAGAATTCATCGCCTGTGTGCCGAACCGCGTGAGCGTCACGGTGCTGGGGCAGGGCGCGGGTGGAGACTATTATGATTCGATCACTTTTTAAGCATCAAAAAATATGAACTCCGCGCCCTTTACACATGTCGCATTAATTACCACCCGCGCCGATCACCGCATCGCCTGGCTTGCGGCGCTTGCGATCACCATTCATATAATGGAAAGCGCGTTGCCCAGTCCCTTGCCGGGTATGAAGCCGGGACTGGCCAATGTGGTGACTCTGGTGGTGCTGGCCCGTTACGGCTGGGCGGCGGCGGCCTGGGTCAGCGGTCTGCGAGTGCTGGCCGGTTCTTTGCTGTTAGGCACATTTTTGTCGCCGGCATTTGTCTTAAGCTTGTCCGGCGCGTTTTGCGCCTTGGCGGTACTGGCGCCGGCAGCCGGAATCGCGCGTTGGATTCCGGCCTGGGCACCGGGTCCGATCGGGTTTGGTGTGTTGGCGGCCTGGGCACATATGGCCGGTCAATTTTGGGTGGCGTATGCCCTCTTTGTGCCGCATGAAGGTTTATTCCATTTGCTACCGATATTATTAACCATATCCCTGGTGTTCGGCGTTGCAAGCGGCGCCGTCGCCAATGTTGTCATTAAACATTTGGAAGCCGCATCCATATGAGTACTGTAAATCCGGTCATCTATAAATCACCGCATATTTCAGCCGGCGATCGTTTTGGTTTCACGTTGTTTTTGTCGGCGCTGATAAACGTGATCGTGATCTTGGGCGTCACGTTCAATCCGCTCGACAACGAAGATAACGATACCATGGCGCCCACGCTGGAAGTCATGCTGGTGCCCAACCGCTCCGACCGCGCGCCCGAAAAGGCCGACTTCCTGGCGCAATCCAATCAGGAAGGCGGCGGCGACGCCACCGACAAGCGGCGGCCGCAAACACCCAACCCCGCGATGATGACCACCGCCGATGATTCCAGCTCACCGGAATTCATGCCGCAATTAAAACAGCAGCCCAAGCCGGAAGACGTGCAACGTGAAGTTCTCACCGCCGAACGCTCCGACCATGTTGCGCCCAGCAAGAAACCGCAAAGCCCGGAAGTACCCGACCTGAAAACCCCGACCGCGCAGGATCTGGTGCGCCGTGGCCAGGAAATAGCGCGCTTGAATGCGTCGCTGGGCGAACAACTGGAAATCAATGCCAAACGCCCCAAACCCAAATTCCTCACGGCGGCCAGCGCCAAGGAATACAAGTACGCGTCTTATATGGCCGACTGGGAACGCAAAATCGAAAAAGTCGGCAGCATTAACTTCCCCGACGAGGCACGGCGGCGCAATTTACAAGGCGACCTGCTGCTGGACGTGGCGATCAATCCCGACGGCACCATCATCGATGTGACCATCCGCCGCTCCTCCGGACAAAAAATCCTCGATGACGCGGCGCTGCGTATCGTGCATCAGGCGGCACCGTTCGAGCGCTTTCCGGCCAGTTTTCTAAAAGACTTTAATGTGCTGCACATTACCCGCACCTGGCAGTTTTTACCGGGCGGGACGCTCGATACCCGCTAACTTTCATCGTTACCGCCGCTGTGATTTCGTGCGGTCCGGCCGTCCTGCGCGGTCATCGCCTGTCTGCGCTTTGCACGTTCATGCTTGTCACATGCGGAGTGCGTGGCTGATACTATCGCCATGACTGAATTCACTTCGCTGACCAATCACTTCCTCATCGCCATGCCGGCGCTGGCCGATCCCAACTTTCACCACAGTGTCACTTATATCTGCGAGCACAACCCCAGCGGCGCCATGGGCATTGTGATCAACCGTCCGCTGGATCTGAAATTCGGCGAGGTACTGGAGCAGATGAAAATCGAAGGCGCGGATCCCGACATCTCCAGCCAAGCCGTGTTTTTGGGCGGGCCGGTGCATACCGATCGCGGCTTTGTGATTCATAAGCCCATCGGTAAATGGGAATCCACATTGAAGATTGCCAGCCGCATCGGCCTGACGACCTCGCGCGACATCGTCGCGGCGGTGGCGGCGGGCAAGGGCCCCAAGCAAGCGCTGATCGCACTGGGCTATGCCGGGTGGGGCGCCGGACAACTGGAAAAAGAAATGGCTGAAAATGCCTGGTTAAGCGGGCCTGCCGATATAAAAGTCATATTCGACACGCCGGTGGACAAGCGCTGGGAAGTCGCCGCTGCGTCTCTGGGCATCGACCTGTCGCGCATGTCGAACGATGTGGGGCACGCGTAGGGGCGGACCCGTGTGTCCGCCTTAGGCCTGCGCGCCCTTCCCAGCCCGCGGGCGCACACATGGGTGCGCCCCTACATTCGTCACGCAGATTGATGCCGCAACCCCATTCCTACCTCGGCTTTGACTACGGCACCCGGCGCATCGGCATCGCCGTCGGGCAAGAGATCACCCGCACCGCCACGGGCGTTGAAACTTTGCAATCTGTCAACAACAAGCCCGATTGGGCCGGTATCACCCGTTTGATCGGCGACTGGCAACCGGCCGCGCTGGTGGTGGGCCTGCCGTTGAACATGGATGACAGCGAAAATCCGCGCACCGCGCTTGTGAAACGCTTCTGCAATCAATTGCGCGAACGCTATAAACTGCCGGTGCACACCATGGATGAACGCCTCTCGACCATCGAAGCACAACACCTCCTGGCGCAGTCGGGCTCCAAGCGCGGGCAGGATTCTGATAAACTCGCCGCCCAATTAATCCTGCAAAGTTGGCTGGAGCAGCAGTGACCCTCGCCCCCGACATCAACGCGATTCTGGACCGCATGGCGGCCGAACTGAACACCTTGCTCGCACAACGCGCGATTCGCGACCCGATGATGGTCGGCATTCATACCGGCGGCGTGTGGATTGCACGCCACCTGCATCAGCGCCTCGGCCTGACCCAACCGCTGGGTGAACTTGACATTTCTTTTTACCGCGACGACTTCACCCGCATCGGCATGAATCCGCAAGTCAAACCGTCGCGCCTGCCGCACACGCTCGATGATCAGCACATCATTCTGGTCGACGATGTATTGCATACCGGCCGCACCGTGCGCGCCGCGCTGAATGAGATTTTCGACTGGGGCCGTCCGGCGTCGGTACTACTGGTTGCGCTGGTGGATCGCGGCGGCCGCGAGCTGCCGGTCGAAGCCTGCGTGGTCGGGCAACGCATGCCGCTGAGTGCGCACGAGCATGTCAAGCTCAGCGGTCCCGATCCGCTTAAATTGACGGTGCTAGGGCAATGACTGCACGCAATGTTCAACTCGACGACAAAGGCAGGCTGCGCCACTTCCTCACGGTCGAAGGTTTAAGCCGGCCGATTCTCACCGAGATTCTCGACACCGCCGAATCCTTCGCCGGCGTCGGCACGCAGGCGGTGAAAAAAGTGCCGCTGCTGCGCGGCAAGACCATCACCAATTTATTTTTCGAATCCAGCACCCGCACGCGCACCACCTTCGAACTCGCGGCCAAACGCCTGTCGGCCGACGTGCTCAATATCAACATTTCCACGTCGGCGACCAGCAAAGGCGAAAGCATGCTGGACATGCTGCGCAATCTGGAATCAATGCACTGCGATATGTTCGTGGTGCGGCACGCGAGCAGCGGTGCGGCGCATTTCATCGCGCGCCACGTCGCGCCGCACATCAGCGTGATCAATGCCGGTGACGGCTGCCATGCGCATCCCACTCAGGCGATGCTCGACATGTTTACCATTCGCCGCCACAAAGGCGAGTTCCACAAACTGCGCATTGCCATTGTCGGCGACATTCTGCATTCGCGCGTGGCACGCTCGCAGATTCATGCCTTGTCGGTGCTGGGCACTCATGAAATTCGCGTGATCGGGCCCAAAACTTTGATCCCGCGCGACGTTAATACCTTCGGGGTGCATGTATTTCACGACCTGTGCGCGGGCCTCGCCGATGTCGACGTCATCATGATGTTGCGCCTGCAAAAAGAGCGCATGCACGGTGCGTTTTTACCCAGTGAACACGAGTATTACCAGCTCTACGGCCTGACTGAAGAAAAACTCTCCTGCGCGCGCTCCGATGCGATCGTCATGCATCCTGGCCCCATCAATCGCGGTGTCGAAATCGACTCGCGCGTCGCCGATGGTCCACGCTCGGTGATTCTCGAACAGGTTACCAATGGCATCGCGGTGCGCATGGCGATCATGGCGATGGTGCTGGGGCGCGGCGCGAACGAAGACGGCGACGCTCGCCGCACGGGAGAGCGCGCATGAAGCGCATCCACATTCGCGGTGCGCGCATCATCGACCCCGCCAATCGCATCGACCAGCCCGGCGATGTGTGGACCGCCGACGGTCGCATCGCCGCACTGATGCATGCGCCGGAGGGTTTCGCCGCCGATCAAGTCATTGATGCGGCGGGGTTGGTGGTGTGCCCCGGCTTGGTGGACGTGCGCGCGCGCCCGCGCGAACCCGGCCATGAACACAAAGGCACCATCGCCAGTGAATGCGCGGCGGCGGTGGCGGGCGGCGTAACCACGCTGTGCTGTCCGCCCGACACCGATCCGGTGATCGACAACCCGGCGGTCGCCGATTTGATTCACCATCGTGCCGGGCTCGCGGGCAAGGCGCGGGTCGTGACTTTAGGCGCGCTCACGCAAGGCTTGAAGGGCGCGCAGCTTTCGGAAATGCACGCGCTCAAACAAGCGGGTTGCGTGGGCGTAAGCAACGCGTTCAAGGCCATCAGCGATACCCAGGTCATGCGCCGCGCGATGGAATACGCGGCGAGCCTCGATCTCACAGTTTTTTTGCATAGTGAAGATCCTTGGCTGAGCGGCGGCGTGATGCACGAAAGCCCGATGAGTGTGCGCCTGGGTCTGACCGGCATTCCCGAAACCGCCGAGACCATTGCGGTAGGCCGGGATTTACTGCTCATCCAACAAACCGGCGTACGCGCCCACTTCGGTAATTTGTCGACGGCGCGCGCGGTGCAAATGGTGGCGCGCGTGCAATACGACGGCGTGCCGATCAGCGCCGACGTCACCGCGCATCATCTTCAACTCACCGACATGGATGTCGGCGATTTCAACGCCAATTGTCACGTCCGTCCCCCTCTGCGCAGCGCGCGCGACCGTTCCGGCCTGCTCACCGGTTTGTTGCGCGGCACGCTGGCGGCAATCTGCTCCGATCACCAGCCGCACGATGCCGATGCCAAGCTTGCTCCGTTCGCCGAAACCGAACCCGGCATTTCGGCAATCGAAACACTGCTGCCGCTCAGTCTGCGCGCGGGCGAAGAAGCCGGTATGAGCCTCAGCGACCTGATCGCCCGGCTGACCTGCGGGCCGGCGCAGATTTTGGGTATCGGCATGGGCACGTTGAGGGTCGGCGCTCCCGCCGATATTTGCATCTTTGATCCGCATGAATTTTGGACGGTGAGCGAAACCAAGCTTCTCAGCCGGGGCCGCAACACCCCGTTTATCGGCTGGGAATTACAGGGGCGCGTGCGCTATACGCTGGTCGGCGGCGTGGTCGTGTTTCAAAATTAATCACAGCAACGCCGCTTGCCAGCGCCTCGTCAGAGAGAAGTCATGAACCAACCCCACCGCAATACCATTTTCCTCGAAGATCACGCGCGCATTCTCGCGCACACCGCACATCCCGGCGACCAATATGTGTTGCGTGTACACGCACCGCGCATTGCCGCCCGTGCCTTGCCTGGCAGTTTCGCGCACCTCCGCTGTGACGATTTACTGCCGATGCGCCGGCCGCTGTCGATCATGCGCGTGAGCGCCGAGGGCTGGGTGGATTTTCTGTATAAAATCCTGGGCGAGGGCACACGGCTGCTGGCGGCGCGCAAGGTTGGCGAGTCATTGTCAATCCTTGGCCCCATCGGTGTGCCGTTCGCTCCGCACGCCGAGCGGCCGCGCGCCTTGTTGATCGGCGGAGGCGTGGGCATCCCGCCGATGGTGTTTATCGCCGAACATCTGCGCGCGCTTAAAACTTACAAACCCTTCGTCATCATGGGCTCGGAAGTGCCCTTCCCGTTCACCACCCGCCCATCGCAAATCATGGTGCCCGGCATGCCGCCCGGCGTCATCGCCGCGATGCCGCTAATGGAAGACTGGGGTATCGCGAGCCGCCTCGCCAGCAAACAAAACTATCCCGGCTGTTTCGACGGCTACGTCACCGATGTTGCGCGCGCCTGGCTTGCCACACTCACGCCAACACAGCTTAATGAAGTAGAAATTTTCGCCTGCGGCCCGCATCCGATGCTGGAAGCCACCGCCAAACTCGCGCGCGAATTCAATTTACCTTGCCAAGTGTCGCTGGAAGAATTCATGGCCTGCGCCGTCGGCGGATGCGCCGGGTGTACGGTCGAAGTCAAGACCGA
>CAZHHW010000055.1:0-9519 GCA_964532385.1 uncultured Gammaproteobacteria bacterium
CAAACTCAATCCAAGCGCTTATGAAACCTCAATACCGCAATAGTCAACATCACGCCCATGAAGATTAGCAGCGCGCGCAGGTCGGGCATCAGATCGAATAAATCCGTGCCGCGCAGGATCAGGCCGCGGATGATGCGCACGAAATGGGTGAGCGGTAGAAGTTCGGCAAAGTGTTGGGCGGCGTGCGGCATGCCTGCGAATGGGAACATGAAGCCGGACAATAAAATCGACGGCAGAAAAAAGAAGAACGTCATCTGCATGGCTTGAAACTGATTTTTTGCGGCGGTGGAAATCATCAGGCCCAGGGCGAGATTGGCGGCAATGAAAATCAGCGCGGCAAAATAAATCTGGTGCAACGCGCCCGCCAGCGGCACGCGAAACAGGAACACGCCCAAGGCCAGAATGATGGTGACTTGCAACAGTCCGATGAACACGTAGGGAATAATTTTTCCGAGCATGAGTTCCACGGTGCGCACCGGAGTGGTGATCAGCAATTCGAGATTGCCGCGTTCGCGCTCGCGCACGATGGCCACCGCCGTGAACAACACCATGGTCATGGTGAGAATCACCCCGAGCAGCGCGGGCACGATGTTGACCGCCGAGCGGCGTTCCGGATTGAAATAATTGCGTACTTCAAACAGCGCGGCGTCCGGTTCTGCGTTATGCAAGGGCATGGGCAAGGCGGTGAGTTGGCGCGCGCTGCCGAAGATGTTCGGATCGGAGCCGTCCACGAGCAACTGTATGGCGCTGCGATCGCCCTGTTCCACGCGCCGCGCAAAATCGGCGGGAATGAAAATGCCCAGATCGAGATCGCCGCGCACCAGCAGGTCTTCGAGTTGCTTGGCGGTTTCGACACGCACGATCACATCCACGATCTGGGTGGCTTGCGCCGCATCGACGATTTCGCGCGCAAGCTGCGTGTGCGACTGATCCGCCACGCCCGCGCGCAAATGGCGCACGTCGGTGTTGATGGCAAAACCAAACAGCACGATCTGGATCATCGGGATGCCGATGATCATGCCGAAGGTCAGCCGGTCGCGGCTCAGTTGGCGGATTTCTTTTTGAATGATGGCCAGCAAACGGATCAGGCTGTTCATGCGGCGCCTTTGCGGTAATGCCCGCGCGTGGCGGCGACAAACACGTCTTCGAGGCTGGCGCGCGCGATTTTCACATCGGCTGCGCCGGAAGTTGCGGCGGACAAATGCGCGATGGGATCGGCGATGTCTTTGCGCAACAGCACACGCAGACGCATGCCCAGTTGCGTAACGCTGAGCACGCCGTCGGTTTGTGTCAAGCTCTGGCGGGTTTGATTGAGATCGGCGGATTCCACTTCGGTCACATGCACGCCGATGCGTTCTTCCAAATCGCGCGGCGAGCCGTCGGCGACCACAACGCCATGATCCAGAATCGCCAGCGCGTGACAGCGTTCGGCTTCGTCCATGTAATGGGTGGAGACCAGGATCGTGGTGCCTTGCGCGCACAGTTGAAACAGGTATTCCCAGAAGTCGCGGCGGCTTTGCGGATCGACCGCGCTGGTCGGTTCATCGAGAAACAGCAGCTCGGGTTGATGCAGCGTGGTACCCGCCAGCGACAAGCGTTGTTTTTGTCCGCCGCTGAGCGTACCGGCGCGTTGCTTTTGGCGGTCGCCAAGATCGAACACCGCGAGCGCTTCGGCAATGCGCGCGCGCCGTTGCGCGCCGGACAGCGAATACACCTTAGCCATGAAGTCCAGGTTTTCGCCGACGCTAAGATCCTCGTACAGCGAAAAACGCTGCGTCATGTAGCCGATCTTGAATTTAAGCGCTTCTTCCTGCCCCGGTATGTTGTAATCCAACACCCGTGCACTGCCCTCCGACGGACGGATCAGCCCGCACAGCATACGAATGGTGGTGGATTTTCCCGAGCCGTTCGGGCCCAGGAAACCATAAATTTGCGCGCGCGGAATTTTTAAATTGATGTGATCCACCGCCGTGAGGGGGCCGAAAGTGCGCGTCAGGTTTTCGCACCGGATCGCCTCGGTAGGGCTCATGGCTTGACATCAGCGCCGGGCGCGCTGAAATACACATTCACCGGCACGCCCGCGGGTAGCGCCGGTATGTCGCCGATGAAGTCGACTTTCGCCACATAGCTTAAGCGGCTGCGATCCTGTTCGGTGAGCGCGAAGTAGGGTGTGAAGGCGGGTTCTGCGGAAACCACGCGCACCTGGCCGCGCAGCGCCGCACTCACGCCATCCACGCGGATTTCCGCCGCGCTACCCGCGACCACGCGGGCGCGTTCGGGTTCGGGCACATACACGCGAGCATAAGGATGCGTGCCTTCCAATAACACCGCCACCACGCCACCCGCGCGCGGCCGCTCGCCGATACGCAACGGCAAACTGTCTACACGCGCTGCCACGGGTGCGCGCAGCGTCAGACGTTCCATGCTCAATTCCGCCAGACGCACGCCGGCATCGGCACGTGCCACGGCTTGACGCGCTTGCTCCAGCTCTTCTTTGGTGGTTCCGGATTGCAATTCATCAAGCTGCGCGCGCAGGGCATCGCGTTCCGCGCGGGCGCTGTCACGCGCGGCGCGCGCCTTGTCCACATCGTCCGGGCTTAAGAGTTTTTGTTGCAGCAATTGTCCGGCGCGTTCGAATTCCTGATTGCGCACCGCAAAGATTTGCTCCGCGCCGGTGAGCCGCGCACTGGATTCCAAAATACGTTCGGCGCGCGCCCCGCGCGCCAGTTCCCTGAGCCGTGCTTGTGCTTGCGCATGGCTCGCGCGCGCCTCGTCCAGCTGCGCCTGCGCGCGGCGCGCATCGAGTTGCAAAACGATTTGCCCTTGCGCGACCTGTTCGCCTTCTTTCACCGCGATCGAAACAATCGGCTCCGCCGCATCCGCCGCCAGCTCCACACGCTCCCATTCCAGCACGCCCACGACAGGCGGTGGAGCAGAGCCGCTGCACGCGTCCAGCGCAAAGCTAAAAGACAAGAGCAGCGAGTAACCAAAGTATTTCATGAACGAGCACCGGAAGAGGCTTGTTAAGCATGTAGGGTAGGGCGACTACGCTTCGGGATCAACTTTGAGAAAAACTCTGTTGTGGCAGCCGAATGTGACCAACGATGAAAGTGGCTGTGCGTGACATCTAATGTCATTTAAAACTACGACAGTTGGCGATGCCGGAAACAATCCACGGTGTGATCGTTCACCATGCCGCAGGCTTGCATGAATGCGTAACAAATAGTCGAGCCCACGAACTTGAAGCCGCGTTTTTTCATATCCTTGCTCATGGCGTCGGATTCCGGTGTGCTGGCCGGAACCTGTTGATGGGTTTTGCGGAAGTTCTGCAGCGGCACGCCGCCGACGAACTGCCACACATAACGGTCGAAACTTCCGAACTCTTTTTGTACCTTGAGAAAAGCCCGCGCATTGGTGATCGCAGCCGCGACCTTCAAGCGGTTGCGCACGATGCCGGGATCTTGCAGCAGATGTTCGATTTTCTTCGTGCTGTAACGGGCGATTTTCGCGGCGTCGAATTGGTCGAAGGCCGCGCGGTAATTGTCACGCTTGCGCAGAATGGTGATCCACGACAAGCCCGCCTGCGCACCTTCCAGAATCAAAAACTCAAACAAGCGTTGATCGTCGTGCACCGGCACGCCCCATTCCGTGTCGTGGTAGCCGGCGTACAGCGGATCGGTGCCTGCCCAGGCGCAGCGTTTCATCCGGATTTTATTTCAGTGAGAAGTTACTTCGCGACGATACCATCCACCGATTTGAGCACCGCGACAAAATCGTCGTCGTCGGTTTGCTCGATACGCACCGGCAAATAGTTGAGCTTGGGCGCACACCACAGGGTGGTGCCGCGCTTGTCGCCGACGCGCGTGATTTTCACGGTGTGAAATTTTCCGGCCGGGGTGACGGTTTCTTCTTCACCCAGAACCACGGCTTGATAGATTTTGGTTTTGCCGCCGTCGGCGATTTTGTAACTGTAGTCGCGCTTGCCCGGGGTCATGTCGCGCATCAAGGCGAGCTGGTAAATCAGCTTGTCCAAGGTGCCAGGTTCAAGCGGCATCACCCACGGGTCTTTGTTAACGCTGTTGGTGACGGTGTTTTTGTCCCAATCGAAATCGAGCTTGACCTGTTTGCCTTTGCCGAAACTGCGTTCGTAAAGATATTCCAGCGGTTGGATGGCATTGTTTTTTAGCGCCCAGGTGCTGCGTTCGACGATGCTGCCTTTGGCTACCCACGAGGCGACACCGGTGGTGGTGGTCACCGATTCGAATACTGAATGGCCATTGGCGCCGGGGGTGAGGGTGCGATGCACTTCGCCGATGTCCATGAAACCTTTTTTCACGACATAAGTAGCGGAAAATCGCTCAGGTAGTGAACCCGCGCCGGCGCTTGTTGCCCACAGGGTAATTAACAACAGAGTGGCGAGTTTCATGCGGCGTCTATCTGAAATTTATTATGCAAGTCACGTTAGCGGAATCGTCCGGGACGTGCAAGCCGAGAAAAATTTTTCGCGCGCGCTGCCTGCGACAACGGCATGAGCGTTTAAATTATTCGGGTTGTTTCCAGTCGGTCGCCACCGCCGCATCGATTTCGTGTGCGTTGCGGATGGTGTACGACTTGATATTGCCCGACTCGTAGTAGGTGCGCGAAATCAGTTCGCTCATCACGCCGGTGGTGATCATTTGCACGGCGAGCATGATGAACAATACGCTGATCAATAACAGCGGACGGCCGCCAATGTCTTCGCGCAACACCAGTTTCACGAAGCCCAGGTAGGTCAGACCAGCGGCGCCCAGCGAACCGAAGACGATGCCGATCTTGCCGAAGAAGTGGCCGGGTTTTGACCGATAGCGCATGAAGAAATACACCGACAGTAAGTCCAACACCACGCGAAACGTGCGCGAAATGCCGTACTTGGACGTGCCGTATTGACGCGCATGGTGGCGCACCACTTCTTCCTTGATGCGGCGCGGCGTGGTGCGTGTGGCAATCCATGCCGGAATGAAGCGGTGCATTTCGCCGTACAGGCGCACGTGCTTGATGACGTCAGCGCGAAAAATTTTCAGCGAGCAGCCGTAGTCGTGCAGATTCACTTGCGTGATGTTGCGGATCAGGCGGTTCGCGATGCGCGACGGAATTTTGCGCAGCCAGTTGTCTTTACGGTTTTTGCGCCAGCCGGAAACCAGATCGAGATCTTCTTCGAGCAGGCGCTTGACCATGCCGGGAATGTCCGACGGATCGTTTTGCAGATCGCCGTCGAGCGTCGCGATCACGTCGCCGCGCGCCACATCGATGCCGGCTTGCATCGCGGCGGTCTGTCCGAAGTTGCGCTGCAACAGCACCGCGCGCACATGTTTGCCGTACTGCTGCATCGCTTCGCGCAACCGCAACGCGGTGTCGTCGGTACTGCCGTCGTCCACCAGCACCAGTTCCCACGGGTAACGATAATCCGCGAGCGATTCATGCACGCGCGCCACCATCGGCACGACGCTGTCCTGCTCGTTGTACATCGGGATGACAATGGATAAACGGTGCGCGATGGAAGTATGTTCGGTGGCGACGGTCATGGTGTGGTGGTTCGAGTCGGTGGGCGCAAACGCGCAATAAACGGCGCGTAGTGTAGCGCGATGCGCGCGGCGAGTAACCCATACAGCGCACCCAGCAGCATGCCCACACCCACTTGCGACGGGTAATGCACACCCAGATAGACACGCGACAGCGACACGCCCAGTGCTATCGCACCGAGCGTCAGCGCCCAACTCCAGGAACGCAACACCACGCCCAGAAACACCGCCGCCGCAAAAAAATTCCACGCATGATTCGACGGCATGCCGTTCAGGTGGGTGCTGCAATTGATCGCGAACCAGGTTTGCGGCACGTGTACCAGCTCGGGCAGTTCGGCGCACGGCCGGTGTTGCCCGATCAAATATTTGAGCAGGCCGCCGAGTTGGTCGCCGAGGATGGTGACCGCGACCAGCAGGAGCCACAGTTTAGCGCCGTCTTTGCCATAGGCGCGCGCCAGCAATGCCAGGATCAGCACGAACAACGGCACGGAAAACCACGTGGTTTGCGACAGCCAGGCGAATAAAATGTCGAGACCAGGCGAGGACGCGTCGTGATTCAGCCAGAGGAGAAGGTGTTGGTCCATTTATTTTGACCTTCTCGCGCGTAAGGAGGCTTGCTGATCGCTGTTATATAAAAGCATAGACAACTAAAAATCCGGCCATGACCAACAAGGTGAGGGAGAACAGAAACACAGTGTCTATCAAGTTCGTCCAGTAATGAATTTTCTTGGATTGAACACGCCGGAGTGTGAAAAATATTAAGTAACAAACAATAAGAAAACCCAGGGAGGAAAAAAGAAACATATCGTCCGCCAGGGTTTCGGTTTTGGTGTTGGCGATTTTGAGATTGATGATGCCAACCAGAGCCATGCTTAGGCCCGCTAATGTTCCGCTGGTGGACAATAGCGAAAACAAAAGTTGTTGCAGGTCCTTCGGGTCGCTGACATTTTTTAGCATAGATCATCAATCACACTGGTTGACCGCTCTTGTAAGTATTCATCTATGCCGCACGTCCGGGTAAAAGCACAGCGACCAAGCCACCCAGCAAGGTCGAGCCGAGGAGAAACAAATGTAAGTTCACCGCCGCAGCCAATGCGATTTCCGGCGCAATATTAAATGGCAACAGCGCCGCGACGATACCGGCCTCATAGGTCCCCGCGCCGGCCACCCCGTGGAACGGCAACACGCTGGTGATGTCGCCGGCGATGGCGGCAAGTCCGGCGACCGGCCACGACACCGGTGCGAATAATTGAAACACCCACGCGAACACACTGAGCTTGACAACCCAGTTGATCCAGGTCCACAGCCACGCGCGCCAGAATTCGCGTGACGTGTGCGGCAGGCTGGTTAAAATTTTCGCGGTGTATTTCCTGAACCCCTGCGACGCGTGTGCGAATCTTAACGCCAGGCGGTTATGTGCCAGATAGGCGGCTATGGGCAGGGCCAGCCACACTACGGTCACGGGTAACAGATAACTTTGCGCAAGCCAGACATTCCCGGCGGCAAGCAATGCAATGGCCGCGAGTGTGTGCAGATCCATCAAGCGAAACCAGAACAATACCGGCACCGAAGCTGTCGCGGGCACATCGAAATAACGCGCCATCAGCACCGGAAAACTGATTTCACCGGTGCGCATCGGCAGCAAATTATTTAACAGGTTATGTTGCAGGGTGAGCTTGAAACACAGCATGAAGCGTCCGCGCAGCGCGGCGCGAAAGTAATCGTAAATACGCAGGCTGCGCAGGGCATAGGAGATAAATGTCAAGATCAGCGTCACCAACACTGCGGCAGGGGCGACCTCGCGCCATGGCGCGAGCACGCGTCCCCAGCCGTAGTAGATTTGCACGGCGCCGACACAGGCTAGAAAAACCAGCAGGCCGAGCAGGAATTTGAGGTCGATTTTCAAGCGCAGCAGCAGTGTGGAAAGCCGGAATCTGAAGGGCTCATGGCGCGTGCCTTAGCGATTCGAGTCGCGATCATACATCTGGCCGAGTTTGAAGAGCGCGTCACTCGTGTATCCGCGCAAGCGTGCGAGGCGATTTTCCAGTTCCGCCAGCGCCAGCTTGCCGATGTACTGTTTCATTTCCGCCGCGGCGGTGGCCAGCTTGGTTTGCTTGGCCGCGATTTGATCGACGTACACCTTTTTAAAAGTATCCGACGCGTTTTCCATGCTGTAAACCGCGCCCGCCCAGCGCTGCATCTGCTGCTCCATCAAACGCAAGTCGCGGTAATTGCGCAGCGCGGATTGAAATGCGTGGCTTTCATAGAGTCCGGCCAGATAGCGCGACTCCGGACCGACCGGGAAATTCTGGTATTCGTTATACGCCTCGCTGCGCGCGCGCGTGATGTTGTCGACGATGACATTAAGCATGCCGCCGATGCGCACCTGTTCGATGGCGGCCTCGACATGCTTGATCTCGGTCTGGATGGTTTCCAGCGCGATCCGATATTGTTTTACCGACTGGTCATAGGCGCCCAACTCGGCATAAGCGTAGGGAATGGCGAGCAGCCCATCAAGCACGGAACGGTCCGCGGGGTTGCGTTTTGACAGTTCCAGCCATGCCGCGAGGGCTTGTTTGGGCTCGCGCAGGGTTTGAAAAGTCAAGCCCATGCCCCACAGGGCGCGATTAGAAAATGGACTGTCGAGCGGGATCTGCTGGAAATATTTTTTTGCCTGTAAGGAGGCCTGCGCCTTCAGCGCGCTGAAGCCCAGAATGTAATTGGCACGGTCGCGCAGCGCGCGCGATTCGGCGTCGGGATAATTGCCGCCGCCCACTTTTTTTAGCCATTCCTCCGCTTCCGCACGGTGCCCGTCGCGCAGCAGGATGACGCCTAAATTGTAATAGCCGAAGGTGGCCCATTCCGATTCGCCTTTGAGCGTGCGTAAAAGCGTCACGGCTTGATCATTTTGCTTTTGCTGTAGCAGCACCAGCGCGTCGAAGCCGGTTTTGCGGTGGCGCAGCGGCATGCTCATGTCGCCGGAAATTTTTTGCGCGGCCTTGATTGCGCCCAGCAGATCGCCGCGCTGGTAACGCGCATTGGCGACTTCGAGCAGGAATTGATTGCGCAGTTCGTCGGTCAGGACATTTTGCGGCAGTTGCTGCAGCAGCACGGCGGCATCGGTATACATGCCGTAAGCGAGATACGAATAGGCGAGCATCAGCTCGGTTTTGGATTTTTCGGATTTGAGGGCGGGGCGCCAGCGCTCGGCCAGCAAATGGCCGATGGCGGAAAAATATTTGTTCTGTTCAAAATCGAACAAGGCCTCGCGCAGGTAGGGACTTTTTAATTCGCCCCATTTTACCGGGGTATCGACGGCATGAGCCGTCGCGGCATACAGCAGTAACAGCAGCATGGCAGCAAGGTGGCGCCGCATCCGTTAGTCCCACTCCTTGGTGTTCACGCTGGTCCCGCCGAAGAAGCTCGAAATGCGCAGCTCGATGGTTTTGCGATCCGCAATTTTGGTGAACTGGGTCGAGAACGAATTGGTTTTCTGAGTTTTTCCGCCCGAAACCACGTTGCCGCTGATTTGATGAACGCCGTCCGGCAGACCGCCGATATACAGGCGATGCGCGCCGCCCGCGCGCAAGGCGGCGAGTTCTTCGGGCGAATAATTGCGCCGCGCCACCGTTTTATTGTCAATACTCAACGAGATTTCCCGCAGCTCGAAACCCTCGCCGGCATCCAGCGATGCGAATACCACCAGTTGAATGCCGGGTGGCGCGAGCACGCCGTCTTCCAGACGTGTCAAGGATTGACCCATGCGTACGGTTTCGTCGCTGAGCGCTTTGAGGTTGAAACGCGGATTTTTTTCTCCCGGATCGCTCGCCGGTTTTACGCCGCCGACCCAGGCGAGATTGGCGATGTTGCGGCCCAGTTCCAGGACTTCGCGTTTCAGGACTTGGGTTTGCTCGTCCAGCGCACGCATCTTGCGCGTGACGTCCGCGTCGGCGGCAAGGGC
>CAZHHW010000055.1:9619-21089 GCA_964532385.1 uncultured Gammaproteobacteria bacterium
AAGTGCACGCTCGCGCCATGCACCGCGTCGCCCCCGGCAAGCGCCGCTTCGTGTGTATGTAAGCCACGGTGTTTGGGCAACAACGACGGATGAATGTTCAACAGGCGGCCGCTGTAGTGCTGCACGAATTCGGCGGTGAGAATGCGCATGAAGCCGGCCAGCACGATCAACTGCGCACCGCTGGCGTCAATGGCGCTTTGCAGGGCGGCATCGAATTGCGCACGGCTTGCGAAGCGGGTGTGATCCACCACCGCCGTGGTGAGACCGGCGCGGCGCGCGCGTTCCAGACCATACGCATCGGCGCGATTGCTGATCACCGCGCGAATTTCGATGGGCAGTTCGCCGCGCTGTTGCGCGTCGATGATGGCTTGCAGATTGGTGCCGTTGCCGGAGATCAGGACCACGACCGGCAACGGCGAGTGTCGCTCCACCATCTAGCTGATGACCACCGGCTGGCCGTCCGCGCCGATGCGCTCCACCGAGCCGATGACATGGCAGGTTTCGCCCTGCGCGCTCAGGGAATCCAGCGTGATATCGAGGTCCTTGGCATCGACGATTACCACCATGCCGATGCCGGAGTTGAACACGCGATACATTTCCGTAGCGTCGATGCCGCCGTGTTTTTGCAGCCATGCGAATACGGCGGGCTGTTGCCAGGCATTGCGGTGCAGATGCGCACACGTCCCGCTGGGCAACACGCGCGGCAGATTTTCCAGCAGGCCGCCGCCGGTGATGTGACACAAGGCATGAACGTCGACCTGCCCGAGCAAGCGGAGCAGGGACTTGACATAAATGCGTGTCGGCGCGAGCAGGGCCTCGCCCAGCGTGGTGTCGCCCAGCGGCGCATGTAAATCCGCCTTGCTGCGTTCGAGAATTTTACGGATCAGCGAGAACCCGTTGGAATGCGGGCCGGACGATGCAATGCCGATGAGGCGGTCGCCCACGTGCACGCGGCTGCCGTCGAGAATTTTGTCTTTCTCCACGATGCCCACGGAAAATCCGGCCAAGTCGTAATGATGCGCGGCATACATGCCGGGCATCTCGGCGGTTTCGCCGCCGACCAGGGCGCAGCCCGCCAGTTCGCAACCGTGGGCGATGCCTTTAATTACTTCGGTGGCCACGTCGACATCGAGTTTGCCGGTGGCGTAATAATCGAGAAAGAACAGCGGTTCGGCGCCTTGCACCAGCACGTCGTTCACGCACATGGCGACCAGATCGATACCGATGGTGTCATGTTTTTTCATGGCCAGCGCCAGCAACAGCTTGGTGCCCACGCCGTCGGTGCCCGAGACCAGCACCGGTTGTTTGTAGCGATGCACCGGCACCTCGAACAAGGCACCGAAACCGCCCAAGCCGCCCAGCACGCCCGGACGTTTGGTCTTGGCGGCAAACGGCGCAATGTTGTCGACCAGCCGGTCGCCCGCGTCCATATCCACGCCGGCATCTTTATAAGTAAGTGAAGTGTTCGCAGGCGGATCGTTTTTTACTTTCACGGCAGGCACTCGATTGGGAAGGCGCTATGGTATCGATAGGGATAGTGACGCGCAATTCATGCCGTGGGTTCGCCAAACAATTTGCAATTCCCATGTGCGCCGATTGCTTCCAGAAAAATAATCTGTTTATATGCCCGCTCATTGTTTTGTCATGGCGCTTTTAATCATGAGTTAAGGGAGATTTTAATGCGTCGTCGCGATGTCACGCCGACTGACCATAACTCCATAGTCAAAAAATAATCATTAGATTGGGGGCGGCGTATTTTTGTGTATGCGCTAATTATTGCATTCCTAGCAGATTCCATTTCGTGTTCGTTGAAAAAATCCTCTCTATGCAAGGAAGGGGGGCGTTTGCTCAGTTGCAGGGAAGTTTTGCTGTTCGTCACGTAGGCAAGTTGTCGATTGAAAAATCGAAGCTTGGATTGATATCAACATAATGAGGGAGTCGAATTATGCAGTTTCGAAAACAGCTTTTGCTCGGAGCAGTGCTAAGCGCCGCGGCGGCCACCGTAGCCGTTGCGGATAGTCAAGTCACCATCATTCAGACCGGCGATTTTCACGGTCATTTAACCCCGCGTCCTAACCTGCGCAGTAACGCGGACTATCCTGGCCAAATGGTCGGTGGTCTGGCACGCGTCGCAACGGCAATTAAAACGATTCAAGAAGGCAAGGGCGGGGCGGGTAATACACTCGTTCTGCATACCGGCGACACCATTCAAGGTTCCGGTGAAGCGTTGTACACGCGTGGCCAGGCAGTTGTCGACGTTGTCGACATGCTGGGAATTGATGCCTATGCGCCCGGCAATTGGGATTTTGTTTATGGGCCTGAGCGGTTCAAAGAGTTATTCGCGGTGAGTCTGGATCCGAATCTACCCACTCTGCCGGAACAGGCTCAAGGCCGCGTTATTGCGCCACCGTTCGGCACGCGTTGGGGCGGCGTGGTATCGAATTTATATATCACCAGCCCCAATCCGAGTGCGCCGAAAGATCCTGCCTCGGTAGGCACGGCTCAGGATTCCAATGTATCGCAAGCGGAATATGACACCTACGCCCAGTGGTATGCCGATCACGGTCAGCGTGTGCTGCCGCCGTATTTGATTCGTTATGTTAATGGCGTAAAAATCGGCATCTTGGGTTGCACCACCAGCCGCGGTCCACAAGTCGTCGGCAAGTGGGTCACCGCCGGTCTTGACTTCACGGATTGCGCGATCGAAGCGCCGATGTTCGCGGAAGAGTTGCGTACCACGCACGGCGTGCAGATTATTGTTCTGCTGTCCGAAATCGAAATCGGCCGCAATATCCAGTTGATCAAAAACAAGATCACCAAGCCGGAACAGCATATCGACGTGATCTTGAATTCGGACATGCACGAAGAAGTGCTACAACCGATTGAAGTCATCGACGCGGCCGGCAACAAGACCTGGATCATCGAAGCCGGTCAGGACGGCACCTTGGTCGGCGAGATCACGTTGTCGGTGCATGAAGGTCAGGTGATCGGCATGAATCATGTGCCGCACCGCATTGACGACCGCATTGTGGAAGATGTCGCGGTCGCCAACAAAGTGGCGCAAGTGCGCGCGCTTTACAACGAAGGCTTCAATGCGTCGATTACGTGCAATTCCAGCAGCCCGTACTGGAACTCGTTCACCGAGGCGACGTGTTTGAGCGGTCCGCTGAGTGATGTGGTTGGTAATACCGAAGTGGCCTTGCATCGCAGCAATTATTCGCATGAGAACATGGCGGCGGTGGTCGAAGGCAGCTCGCATGACTTCATCGCCGATGCGATGCGTTGGTGGACAAAGTCAGATCTGGCGACGGTACGTGGTTTCCGTTTCGGCACGCATGTCGCGCCTGGTCCGATCACGCGTAACGATCTATTTCATTTCGCGCCCATCGGCCCGCGCATCGGCAAGGCCTCGCGTATCTCGGCGAACCAGTTGCGCAATCAGCTCGACAACTCGTCGTCGGCGGTGTTCAGCAGCGATCCCAACAGCCCGGTCACGCCACGTCCGAACTACAACAATGCGTATGGCACCAATAACACCTTGGCGAATACGGTGCCGGGCATGTACTCCGGGCCTGCGATTGCCGGTATTACGGTGCTCAGTCCGCTGGTGAACTCCGGGCTGCCAGTCAAAGGCCTGGCCGGTAATACCTTGGGTTGGGGCGGTGGTTGGTTGTTTGCGTACAGTGCGGACGGTTTACACATGAACCTCGCTCCGTACTACATCCCCACTTCGCAAGCAGCGCCCGAGTATGATGCCGCCACTAACAGTGTTGTCGCGGTACCGCTCTCCGACACCTCGCGGGCCCGGTCGCTCACCATGAAAATGCCTTGTAAATATCTGCCCCCAGTGGAGCGTGCCACGGCGAACAACGGCGCGGCCTGCAATATGGCGGACACCGTCAGCCGTTATTCCACGACACTCACCAACGCAACCAACGGCGTTTGGACACCCAACTGGTCCAATACTTATGTTGCGCAAGGCGAAACGGCGAAGAATGCGTATCTGTTGAACCCGGACGGCTGGGTCTATATGCAAGGCACGCCGAACCAGCCGACCACGGTAAACGCCGTGGCGCGTCCGTTTCAGGCCGGATTGTTTACGGCGGCGGGATTTTTTTATGCGCAGAGTCCCAACACAATTAACAACTGTAGCAATTGCTATCCGACCGGTTTATCCAAAATTGTCGGTGATGCAGAGGCTGCCTATGTGTTGCCGGTCAATGTGGATGTGGACGGGAATGCCGCGCTGGATGCGAACGGCAATCCGAAGTACGTGCGCGACGCAACCACCAACGCGGTCATCATGGAAAACGGCAAGCCGAAGCTCGAAGGCGCGCCGATCGATCTGACCACGGTCATCGAGAAATATCTCGCCTCGCTGGGCACCGTCACGGCGGCGAATTTGCCGTTGAATCGCATCGGGTTGGTGAACAATGACGGCAGCGGTCCCATCACACTGCCGGATTTCACCGGTACGCTGGGTTTCCCGGTCATGCAGCCGTTGTGTGGTACGGTCGGCAAGACGGCCGCAACAACGTTGAATTGCCCGTGATGCTCTTAAACTAAACCAGTTGCTTGTCGTACTATTCCAACCGCCGGTGGCTGATGTCACCGGCGGTTTTTTTTACAGTAATATGGACTGCGTTACAGCCTGTGTAGGATATAACGTGGTGCGATGGGCGACTCGCCAGCTCCCGCAGCGGACGTGTAGACTCGGCGCTGCCGTACGGCGACATAACCGATGACGACCCACTTCATGAACAAAATAAAATTCCGATGGTTGCTGTTGTGGTGCGCGCTGGGCGCAAGTGCGAATGCGTTCGCGATTGAAGTCACCGGTCTGTACGAGGCGGAAGTGCCCGTGGCCGGGCAAGATCTTACCGTGCGCCAGGAGGCCATGCGCGCGGCGTTGGCCGAGGTGCTGGTTAAAGTGTCGGGCAACCGTGCCGTGGGTGGTTTGCCGGGTGTGGGCGAGCTGATAAATACCGCGCCGCAATATGTGCAGCAGTTTGTATACCGTAATGCGGCACCGCCGCCGGGCGTGCGCACTACACCCGTCCCGGCGCGCGTTTTGTGGGTTCGTTTTGATCGCGATGCGCTCATCCGGGTGCTGCGGACCAGCGGCATTGCAATCTGGGGCAATGCCCGCCCGTCGTTGCTGTTGTGGCTGGACGTGCGTGAACAAAACGAGCGCGCAGTGCTGGGTATTGACAATAAACCGGAGTGGAAGCAGCTCATCGATTCGGTTGCAAAAGCGCGCGGAATTCCGCTGTTATTGCCGGCGCTCGATGCGGGCGACCAAGCCAATATGCAAACGGTCGACCCCTGGAATGCACCGCCTGCCGAGGTGCTGCGCATCTCCGCGCGTTACCGCGCCGAAGCCGTGCTGGTCGGTAAAATCGAAGCGCGCAACGGCGCATGGTTGAGCACCTGGTCGCTATATGATCAAGAAAATCGCCAGACCTGGACGGCTCCAGGCGAGGCGCGCGACGCGGTTGTGCTCGAAGGCTTGCAGAGCGCGGTTGATGAACTGGTCGGTCACTATAATGCGGCCAGTACCACGGCGGCGGCCGAGACCGGGTTGGTGTTGCAGGTTAACGATGTACAGACGCTGGAAGAATATGCGCGGGTGACGAAATATCTGGGCTCGCTGGCGCCGGTTGCGCGCCTGCAATTGTTGCGTGTGGAAGGGCTGAATCTGGTATTCCGCGTGGAAGTGCAGGGCGGTGCGCAACGGCTGACCAGCGATATCCGCCTGGGCACGACTCTGACGCCCCTGCCTGGCGAGACCGCCGCCGTGGGCGACGCCCCGGTGCGGTTTCGTTTAGTGCGATGAAACTGCACCACTTACCGAACCTCATTACCGCGCTGCGTATTGTTCTGGTGGTACCCCTGGCGTGGTCGTTATTGCAGCACAATTTCGATTTCGCCCTGCTGCTGGTCTTCGTCGCCGGGGCTTCGGATGCACTCGACGGGTTTCTCGCCAAACATTATGGCTGGACCAGCGCGCTGGGTTCGGTGCTTGACCCATTGGCCGACAAACTGCTGCTGGTCGTGACATTTCTTTCCCTGGGTTACCTTGCTTTGGTCCCGGCGTGGCTGGTGGTCGCCGTGCTGGCGCGCGACATCATTATTGTCACAGGCGGAGTTGCCTACTATATTTCCATCGGACATTTCGACATGGCACCTACGCTGATCAGCAAGTTGAATACACTGATGCAGTTGGTGCTGGTATTCGGGATCGTGCTTGCGCAGGTTTTCGATTTCCCGCGCATGTGGATGATTGAGGTCGGCTGGTGGATTGTGTTGGTCACCACGCTGTTGAGCGGTATGGACTACGTGTGGACTTGGGGCCGGAATGCATGGCGCGTGTCGGGAAAAACATGAGCGATTCGCAGAAATGGTTACTGCTCGCCGGCGCGCTGTTCATCGGCATGTTGCTGTATTTATTGGCGCCGATTCTGACGCCGTTTTTGATCGCCATGACGCTGGCCTACTTAGGCGATCCCTTGGTCGACCGCTTTGAAGCCTGGCGTTGGCCGCGCACCGCCGGGGTGATGGTGGTTTTCGCGGCGATATTCGTGCTGCTGCTGGCGGGCGGACTGTTGCTCGTACCGGTGCTGGAAGAGCAGATCAGTACCGTCATTGCGAAGTGGCCTGCTTATGTGGACTGGGTGCAGTTCACGCTGGTGCCCTGGTTGGCCCGCACCGTCGGGATCGATGTCCGTACCTTGAATCTCGATCAGTTCAAGCAAGCTTTGATGGCGCATTGGCAAGCGGCGGGCGGCTTTGCTGCGATGCTGTTTTCTTCGGCATCCAGCTCCGGGCTGGCGCTGTTGGGTTGGGTCGCCAATATCGTGTTGATCCCGGTGGTGACATTTTATTTATTACGCGACTGGGATCGCCTGGTGGCGCGCGTGCGCGAATTACTGCCGCGTCACATCGAGGCTACCGTGGTGCGCATGGCCGGTGAAGTCGACAGCGTGTTGGGTGCATTTTTGCGCGGCCAGCTGCTGGTGATGGCGACGCTGGCCGGGGTGTACACGTTGGGTTTGTGGATTATCGGCCTGGATGTTGCGTTTCTGATCGGACTGATCGCAGGTTTGGTGAGCTTCGTGCCCTATCTTGGCTTTATTACCGGAATCACGCTGGCCAGCATTGCGGCTTACCTTCAATTCCAGGAATGGGTGCCGGTCGCATGGGTGGCGTTGGTGTTCGGTATCGGTCAGATACTCGAAGGCATGGTGCTTACGCCGATGCTGGTGGGGGACAAGATCGGCCTGCATCCGGTGGCGGTGATGTTCGCGGTGATGGCGGGCGGACAGCTGTTCGGTTTCGTCGGCGTGCTGCTGGCTTTGCCGGCCGCAGCGGTCATCATGGTGCTGGTGCGCGAAGCGCACAGCCGCTATTTGAACAGCTCTCTGTATACTCCGTCCGGCTGAACCGCGCGCCGTGTCTTCCCCGCAACTTACGCTTGGCATCCGCCTCAACGACCGCGCGTCGTTCGCTAATTATTTTACCGGACGCAATGCCGAAGTATTAAATCACCTGCGTGCCTGCGCGCGCGGCGACAGTCATCTTCCGGTGCTGGTATGGAGCGGGCCGGGCTGCGGCAAAACCCATCTGTTGCATGCAGCCTGTCATGCGGCAAGCGCGCGCGCGGAACATCCGGTGTATTTGCCGATGCGCGATGCGGCGTTGTGGTCGCCGGAGGTGCTGGAAGGGCTGGAGCAAGCCGCGCTGGTGTGTATCGACGACGTCGATGCGGTTGCCGGATTGCCGGCGTGGGAAGAGGCCTTGTTTCATCTTTATAATCGCATGAGCGAACAGCGCCATGGTCTGCTGCTGTCCGCCGCTGCACCGCCGGGCGAACTGAAACTGAAGTTACCCGATCTTGCTTCGCGCCTGGCGTGGGGGCTGGTATTGCATCTCGAAGCGCTCGACGAAAATGACAAGCTTGGCGCCCTGCAACTGCGCGCGCAGCAGCGCGGCCTCGAGTTGCCCGCGGACGTCGCGCAATTTTTGCTGCGCCGCTGTCCGCGCGATCTGCCCAGTTTGTTCGCGTTACTGGATCGACTGGATCAGGCTTCGCTGGCGGCGCACAGAAAACTTACCATCCCGTTCGTGCGAGAGTTTATTTGAGCGCCAAACGTTGCGCCGTTTCGGCCAGGCGTTTGCCTAACACGCGGCAGAGTTTTTTCTCGTCTTCGCTTAACGGTAAGGCGCTGTCAGGACCGGCATAATGCGTCGCACCGTAGGGTGAGCCGCCGGTGGTGGTGGTGGTGAGCGTTACTTCAGTGTAAGGCAGCCCTACCAGTAACATGCCGTGATGCAGCAGCGGCGTCATCATCGTGAGCAGCGTGCTTTCCTGTCCGCCATGCAAGGTGGATGTGGATGTGAACACCGCGGCCGGTTTGCCGGCCAAGCCGCCCGACAACCACAGGGCGCCGGTGTTATCGAGAAAATATTTGAGCGCCGCCGCCATGTTGCCAAAGCGTGTGGGACTGCCCAGCGCAAGACCGGCGCAGTCGTGCAAATCATCGAGTGTCGCGTAAGGCGGGCCCTGCGCGGGAATACTGTCCTGAGTGGACTCGCATACCGTGGACACCGCAGGCACCGTGCGCAGGCGCGCCTGCATCCCCGACACTTCTTCGATGCCGCGCGCAATGAGTTTAGCCATCTCGGCGGTTGCACCACTACGGCTGTAATACAGCACCAGAATGTCGGTCATCGTTGAATCTCCCGGACCATCGAAAGCGAAAGTGAGTGGAGCATAAATTGCGCGCCATTATAGTGTCGCCCTGCTTTCTTGACAGGGTGGGGGGTGGGTGTTAGCGTTTCGAGCGTTCCGCCCAGGAACGAGGAATGCACAGCGTTTTCACCGCACCGCAAGAACCTTCCATCTGAGGTAACCATGACAGAATTCCGCACTCCCCGCGCACTGGTGATTTTGCTTACGAGCTTGATCGCAGCCTGCGCAGCGGCACCCGTGCAGGAAATGAGTAATGCGCGTCAAGCGATCAGTGCGGCGCGTTCTGCCGGCGCAGATCAGCGCGCACCAGAAGCGTTACAAAAAGCTGAAGTCTTATTAAAAAGAGCCGAGGAAGATTTGTCTGTGGGTGAATACACCAAGGCTCGCAATAACGCAGCGGCCGCACGCGATCAGGCCATGAAAGCGCGCAATGATGCTCAACCCCAGGTGCAGACCTCTCCATAGTAAATACCTGCGCCTTCCGTGCGGGCTGTTATTTAATGCTTGGCCGATTGCGACTCGACCTTTACCGGGATGCTGCCGATCTTGCTGCGCCACAATGCCGGTCCCAGGGTGTGAATGGAATTGCCATTGGCATCCACCGCCACTGTGACCGGCATGTCTTCGACTTCGAATTCATAAATCGCTTCCATGCCCAGTTCCGGGAAAGCCACCACGCGCGCGTTGCGAATCGCTTGCGAGATCAAGTACGCCGCGCCGCCTGTGGCCGTGAGATAAACCGAGCGGTGTTTCTTGATCGCCGCGATGCCTTCCGGTCCGCGTTCAGCCTTGCCGATCATGCCAATGAGGCCGGTGCTTGACAGCATGAGGTCCGCGTATTTGTCCATGCGGGTGGCCGTGGTGGGTCCAGCCGGGCCGACGGCTTCATCGCGTACCGCGTCGACCGGGCCGACGAAATAAATAAAGCGATTGGTGAAATCCACGCCCGCAGGTAAAGGTGCGCGGGCGGTTAACAATTCGGCGATGCGTTTGTGTGCGGCATCGCGGCCGGTAAGCAATTTGCCGGTGAATAACAACGTTTCTCCGGGCTGCCACGTGGCGACATCGGCGCGCGTGAGAACATCGATATTCACGCGCCGCGCATTGGCGCCGGCTTCCCACGTGACGCTGGGCCAGTCATCCAGTTTTGGCACCGGTAAGCGGGCCGGGCCATTGCCATCCAAAGTAAAGTGCACATGGCGAGTCGCGGCGCAATTGGGGATCAGCGCGACCGGCAATGAGGTGGCGTGGGTCGGATAGTCGCGAATTTTTATGTCGACCACGGTGGTCAGGCCGCCCAAGCCTTGCGCGCCAATACCCAACGCATTGACCTTGTCGAATAACTCCAGGCGCAGCTCTTCAATACGCGTTTGCGCACCGCGGGCACGCAACTCATGTATATCCACCGGCTCCATGAGCGCTTCTTTGGCGAGCAGCATGGCTTTCTCCGCCGTGCCGCCGATCCCTATGCCCAGAATGCCAGGCGGACACCAACCCGCACCCATGGTGGGGACAACCTCCAGTACCCAGTCGACGATACTTTCGTTGGGATTCAAAATTACAAACTGCGCTTTATTTTCCGAGCCGCCGCCTTTGGCGGCGATGGTGATATCCACTTTATCGCCCGGCACCAGATCGATATGCACGATCGCCGGAGTATTGTCGCCGGTGTTTTTGCGGCGCCCGGCCGGGTCAGACACGATGGATGCGCGGAGCGGATTGTCCGCGTTCTTGTACGCACGGCGCACGCCTTCATTAACCATGTCCGCGATACCCAGCGGGGTATTCCAGCGTACCTCCATGCCTGCTTTTATAAAGGCAACGACGATACCCGTATCCTGGCAGAGGGGCCGGTGGCCGGTGGCGCAGAGACGCGAATTAACTAGAATTTGCGCGAATGCATCGCGCGCGGCGGGGGATTGTTCCCGCTCATAGGCGTCGTTCAGCGCTTTGAGAAAATCAGGCGGGTGATAAAACGAGATGTATTGCAGCGCGTCCGCCACGCTGGTGATGAAGTCGTCTTGCTGAATGGTGGTCATGGTGGAGGTTCTTTTAGGAGCGTCAAAGCAGGTGATACGCAAGTGTAAATAACTCGTCGCGCGAATCATACGCGCGGACCGGAATTTACGAAGTTGTTTTAATGATGCGTTGATTTGTTGACACGGGGGTGGCGATTTCGGAGAATACGCGGCTTACATTTGCGGAGGGGTTCCCGAGCGGCCAAAGGGATCAGACTGTAAATCTGACGTCTCAGACTTCGGTGGTTCGAATCCACCCCCCTCCACCAGCAGGCTGAGTTGCAGATTATATGGGTGCGCCGGTCCGGGCGAGTGCGAGCGGTTAGTCGCAATGTCAGGCGGGTGTAGTTCAATGGTAGAACTTCAGCCTTCCAAGCTGATAGCGTGGGTTCGATTCCCATCACCCGCTCCAAATGCGAATCATGAATGCTAAGTGCTCAATGTAGCCAGTCTCGACATTAGAGTATTCAGCATTCAGGATTTAAGAAATTGCCCATATAGCTCAGTCGGTAGAGCACTTCCTTGGTAAGGAAGAGGTCGCTGGTTCGATTCCAGTTGTGGGCACCAGAGTTGCGTTAAAGAGTAGATCGGCAGGTAATTTATTTTTGCTGTTTCGTTCAACACATTATTGAAGGGGCCAGTGCATGTCCAAGGGTAAATTCGAACGTACGAAGCCGCACGTGAATGTCGGAACGATAGG
>CAZHHW010000056.1:0-20740 GCA_964532385.1 uncultured Gammaproteobacteria bacterium
AAGCGTCTGGTGGAACACAAGCGCGATGTCGTAATTTTGCTTGACTCGATCACGCGCCTCGCACGCGCCTACAACACCGTAGTGCCCAGCTCGGGCAAGGTGCTGACCGGCGGCGTGGATGCCAATGCCTTGCAACGCCCGAAACGCTTCTTCGGCGCCGCGCGCAATATCGAAGAAGGCGGCAGCCTCACCATCATCGCCACCGCATTGGTCGATACTGGTTCCCGTATGGACGAAGTGATTTACGAAGAATTCAAAGGCACCGGCAACATGGAAATCCACTTGGACCGCAAGATGTCCGAGAAACGTATCTATCCATCCATCAGCATCAACCGCAGCGGTACGCGCCGCGAGGAGTTGATGGTCAGCCCCGAAGATCTGCAAAAAATGTGGATCTTGCGCAAACTGCTGAACCCCATGGATGAATCGGCCGCGATGGAGTTCATCATCGACAAGCTCCGCGCGACTAAAAATAATTCCGACTTCTTCGATTCGATGAAACGGTAACCACAGTACAACTCCTTGTAGATCGACCGCGCCATGCGATCACTGCGCTTTCGTATACTTCCTTACCTGCTTGTATGGCTCACGCTCGCCGGGTGCGGCGGCGATTCGTATTCATTACTGATGCAAGCGGCACGCTTTGGCGACGTCAAGGGCGTTGGCAAATATGCTGCCGAAGGTTTCGAGGTCAATGAAAAAAACAAGCAGGGTAAAACCGCTCTACTTCTTGCCGCGAGTGCCGGACATACCCAGGTAATTGAGGCCTTGATCGACTTAGGCGCGGATGTGCAGGCGCAAGATCATAATGGCGCAACCGCCTTGATTCTTGCCGCCACTGGCGGTCATGCCGACGCGGTGCGTGTGCTCTTAAACCATAAAGCCAATATCGCGACGAAAGATCATGATGGCGGCACCGCGCTCTTAAACGCGGTATTTTTTGGTTATCGTGATGCTGCTGCGGAGTTGCTTAAATACAAGCAAAGCATTGACCCTGCCGATTTGAACGAAGCCATGTTGATTGCCGCGGGCATGGGTCATCTTGAGATAGTAAAAGACATGATAAAAAACCAGATTAATATCAATGTGACGGGATTGAATAATCGGACGCCTTTAATGGCGGCGATCAAATTCGGTCGCGCTGAAGTCGTGCGTTTGCTTTTAGAAAATGGCAGCGACCCGGCACCTCAGGATATCGATGGCAATACCGCGCTAATACTTGCGCAAAATCAGGGCGACAAAGAAATCATTGGCCTTCTGGAAAAGACGCTGGCGTCCCGCGTCTCGAATACTTCCGCCCCGATACCCGCTGCGCAGTAATAATCACCACCATTTACCCGAACCCGCGTGCGGCACACTGTGGCAACGCTCGCAGATGAACAGCGAAAATGCCACTTTGTCATGGCATACCCCGCAGTACTCACCGCGCAGAACTTTATTCATCGACACCGGATTGGCGCCACGGCGCGGAATAAATATTTTTGGATGGCAGTTGCTGCAATCCAGCCAACGCGTATGTTGTAAATGCGGAAAGCGCACATGCGGCATGTCCTTGGTATTGGTGAACAGAATATCCATATCCATCACCAGCATCTCACCTTTGCCTGTCAAGCTCGGGCGCGGTTCGATTAAACCCTGATCGAGCGCCTTGACCCAATTGACTTGCTGACGGCGGTCGAGGGGAAAATCCTTGAGTGCCACCGTTGGATCTTGCAAAGCGGCGATGGCGTCGTTGGTTGCATCGTGTTCGCCATCGTCGTGCAGCGTTTCAACGGGTTTTATCACAACGACGCTCAGCGCTTTGCGTGGTGGATCAGGAATTAATTTGGGCGGTGCTGGCGGTTCACTCGCAGCGCCAGCATTTTCCATGACCTTGGGGGGCACAGGGTCTGCCGCCGCTGCGCGGGGATTTTGCGTCAGGCAGCTCGACAATATTACTGCGACAGACATGCTGAGTAGCGTCTGCCAAAAACGCGCGTCCGGCATCTGGATTACCACCACTTTTTCGGCGATTTTTCGTGCGGCACGCTGTGGCAGCGCTCGCAGATCCATAATGAAAAAGCCACCTTGTCATGGCAACGCCCACAAAACTCGCCCGCCAAAATCGCATCCATGCCAATTTTATTGGCACCGCGTTGCGGCTTGAATATCTTCGGGTGGCAATTACTGCAATCCAGCCACCGGGTGTGCGCAATGTGCGGAAATCGCACCCAGGGCATGGAACCGGTATTGGTAAACATGATGTCCATGTCCATGAACAACATGCCTTCCGCACCCGTTAGCGTTTCGCGCGGTTGAATCAATCCCTCGTTGAGGGCTGTAACCCAGTTCACGCCTCCGCGCCGGTCTTGCGGGAATTTACTCAGGGCATCGCCGGGTTCTTGCAGTGATTTGATAGCCGGGTTTTGCGGGTCATGGATTCCGTCGGAGCGCAGCGGTTCGACCTGCACTTGATCGGCGAAGTAGCGGTTGTCGTTAAAATGCTTGCCGCCCTGACCCACACCGCTATCCACAATGTATTGAGCCGCGCGCGAATTGGGCTTGACCGGCGCTGTGGAATTGGAATTATCTGCACATGACCCCAGCATCACCGCAGCGATACAGCAGGCGGTCAGCATGAATACTTCGGATGATGACAACAATCTTGAAGCACGGCGCATTAGTACTTTCCGCCCGCGGCTTCCAGCAGTTGCAGAATTTCGTTGTGTCCTTCCATCTTGGCCACTTGCATAGGAGAACGCCCGCCCGGATCGCGAATATTGATCGAGGCTCCATGTGTCATCAATGACTTCACCACCGCAATATGGCCGCGTTGCACCGCCCAAAATAATGCAGTCCAGTTATTTTCATCGACGGCGTTGATTTCTGCTCCGCGTTCGATTAACAGATTCACGAGATCCAAGTGTCCTTTCGTCGCGGCGCGAATCAACGATGTGTTCCCACTGGTGTCACGTGCATCGACTTTTGCACCTGCGTCCAGCAGCGCGCGCGCTGCTTCCACATGACCCGCACGCGCGGCATGCATCAACGCCGTCCAGCCATATTTATTCCGTTCTTCCGGAGACGCGCCTGCGGAAAGTACAGCTTTTATCTGAGCTGCATCGCCGTCTTGCGCCAGCTTCATGAGTGGAGTGTTACCGTCACAGCCCGCAAGCAACATCGCGGTGAAAAAAATCCACACGCACATCTTTTTCATACTGCCGCTATCCCTCCCGGTAACCGCACCATCATAATGACTGTGCCATTGTTCTACAATTGATCCTGCCCATCTAATTCAAGACACCGCATCATGCCAAAGTTCGAATGCCCGCATTGCAATCAACCCACCGTGACTTTTAAACAAAAGCTACTCGCCGGCAAGTGGTCCGATGTAATTTGCGAAAAATGCAGCGGTCGCAGTTGCATCTATCCCGCCTTGCTGGTGGTACTGTATTTTTTTTACACCTGGGACGTTGTGTTGTTCGGCTATCTTACAGTGTATGAAAAGAGTGTTTTATATTTGGGGGTTATGCTCGGCGGTTGGGTGCTGCTGGAACTCTTCGCTCTTAGCCTGCCGCTGGTGCGAATGAAGCCGAAATTAAACTCGCCGGATTCCGGCAATGTCAGTCCATAACTGATTGCCTGCCTTACAGAACTTTAGACGTGAGAATCCGGTCACACACTGCATGATGCATAGGATGCGCGCTGCGTCCGATAACTGTTTAGAACCGATTGATACTGATTGATCGACAGTGGGTATAATACGGATCGCAAGCAGCCGTTTGTCGCGAGGTAGTAAGCTATGAAAGATGTCGTGCGCGTGTTGACCAATCTAAGCATTTCACCCACACCGCAACGTGTGGAAATTGCCGCGATGCTGTTGTCCAAACCACAACATTTATCGGCAGAACAAGTGTTACAGATCGTGAATCAAACAAGCAACCTAGTGTCGAAGGCGACGGTCTATAACACCTTGGGATTGTTCGCGCGCAAAGGCTTGGTGCGCGAGGTCATCGTCGATCCCAACAAAGTTTTCTACGATTCCAACATCAGCCATCATCATCATTTTTACAATGTCGTCACGGGCGAGCTGACCGATGTCGATGTTACTCATCTGGACATCACAAAATTTCCTCAAGCTCCGCAGGGCACCGCCTGCGAAGGCATTGACGTGATTCTTCGAGTGCGCCCCATTGAAACTCCAGCAAGTTGAAACTGCCGCTTGAATCACCGCGCTTGACGCATCAAAACCGACTCTTTACCATCGCTTGCCTCGCTACCTGCAAGCTCAAGCGTGGTATTGCCTAACCTCCGCGAGCACACCAGAGCATACGCCGAGATAGCTCAGTCGGTAGAGCAACTGATTCGTAATCAGTAGGTCGGAGGTTCGATTCCTCTTCTCGGCACCATTCAATAGCACCGCCCTATCTTGGTAGGAACTTATTTTTTTCTTGCTCAGCCGTTTCTTACTTCATTGGACACTGAGTATCCGCTGCTGAAAAAGAAACTGAGTTCCCTTGCGCTACGAGTTTCGCGACACATTCCCAGTACTGCTTTGACTTTGCATTCTTGTTGCAGGACTTGGCTAAGAAATCTTTTATGCCTTTGTCATCCGCATGCGTGGAGTTTTTCCACGTTTTTTCACACAGTGCGTTAGCGTCGGTTTTGGCGACGGAAGGAGTTGCTGCTGATGCACACAAGGGTACGGTGGCGAGGACCGCTAAGGTCAATCTCCAGGCCATGGGATTCTTCACTTTTTTAGTCTCCGCTCATTGGAATGTGCATTGGAAAACGCATAGAACACATACGTAAGATGCGCCGGGCGAGATTTTTATGTCAAGCTCAGGGATCTCTGTGGCCGCACCTCGTTACCACGCCGACGGCAATTTCTCATTAATGGTAATCGATTTTTTATCCACGGTGATGTAACCGCCGACGCTTAGGTCTTTGAGTATGCGGCTGACCATTTCACGCGAGGCACCCACCATGCTGGCGATGTCGCGCTGCGTCAGGCGCTGATTCACGACCAGTTTGCCCTCTTCTTCCGTGGCCAGGCTTAACAAGGTGCGCGCGACCCGTCCGTATACGTCCATGAGCGCCAGACTTTTTACATTGTCGGTGAGATTACGCAAGCGCTTGGTGAGACCCTTGATCACGCGCAATGCAATTTGCGGATGGCGGGTCAGACAGTCTTCAAAGTCACGCTTGGACACGATGGACATTTTTGAATCATCCAATGTCATGACCGATGCCGAGCGCGGCGCTTCGTCGATGAGCGCGAGTTCGCCGAAATAATCGCCGGCTTCTTGCGTGTTGAGAATGACTTCCTTGCCCTCCTCGTCGCTCAGAAAAACTTTAACTCGCCCGCTGATAATGACATACAGCGAATCGGACTCATCACCTTCATTGATGATGACGGTGTTCCTAGCGTAGGTCTTGGTGATGGCGTGACTGGAGATGGCCTTCAGATCTTCAGCCTGAAGACCCGCAAATAGAGGGATATTGGTGAACATGGCGGCTAATTCCTCGGGGTGCGTGATCGCGTAAGAATACAATGAATTGGTGGCTATGCCAGCTTGGCGGATTATTCGTTGAGCATTTTTGTTCACTACCTATATCTCGAAATGTGCAGGAAATGATTAAGTGCAAATTAAGCCCCTCCCGTTATCGTTTTTTGTTATCTAACTTGCCAGTACGGATCTCCTTTGTCATCGCTGTAAGGCATTATTACATGAGTCGAAAAAAGCGTCCGGACTTGCTCATTGTGCTCGCACTGGTAGTGGGCTTAGGTCTGGTCGCAACCGCATTATCGCTGGCATGGCTCAATATCGATCGCGGTACAATCGCAAGCCGTGACCAACTGTTCAGGGATGCGCAAGAAGCCATTATCGAACGACATGCTATCGATTAACGATTAAATATATACAGCTGTTTCTCGGTGACCACGCCGTCCAATGCCACATCCCAAAGCTGCGGCACCAGAGGCGGTATGTGTTGTAGCTCATAGGCTACCCCAATCAAACGCGGCTTGTGCCAGCATTGGCGAAACAGTCGCTGGGCGAAACTGCGATCATAGTAGCCTCCACCCATTCCCAGCCGTGTACCTCGAGCATCGAAACCCACCAATGGGACTAATACCAGATCCATGCTGATGCCAGGGAGCAATTGCGCCCGTGACACACGCGGCTCCGGAATAGCAAAACGGTTTTTTTGCAAGACGGACGTGGCAGTAAAACGCGCGAAGCGCAAATGGTTGTGAAATGGTCCGAGCAATACGGGCAGGAATACACGCTTGTGCAATGCCCAGGCGCACTGCAAAGCGGCTTGCGGGTCGGCTTCCCCTTGGCTTGCCCAATACGTTGCAATGCGCCGGCTATTACGAAACAGACTGGATTGAATCAGGTGTTGGCCAATCCGCGCGTTGAACTCAGCGCGCAACACGGGATCGAGCGCACGGCGTTGTGCACGCAGACGGGAGCGCAGTTCAGAGCGTGAGGGCATACATGTAAAAAATTAGGAGGCGTCCCCACCTGTGCCGCTTGCCCCGATATCTCTGAACCAAACGGTTCAGTTTGGAGACCGCTGCGATGCATTAGGCTTTCCGCCGCGAAGCGGACATGCACACAACATCAACGTTAGGCCCCCAAGGGTATCAAGTTACGGCTCAAGAGAACTTGGAGCGATCACGAACACCGCAGGTGACGCCAAACTTTATAAATCAGCCATTCGTCGCGAATTCGCGATGAATTTGAAGTGCAAAACCATTGTCGGGAAAACCCTGCCTGACGGCAAGAGGAATCTATCTATAACTCTAACTGCTTGTCTTTTTGATTGTCAGGCTGTAACACGCTATCGATTTTATCGTGCAAATGTTTCATACGTGCGGTGAAAGAATTTTCCGTAGGTGCAGCGGTTTTGTTTTGCAATAACTCATGCGCTAGATTCAACGCGCAAATCACTGCAATGCGGTCCATGCCAACCACCTTGCGGCTGTCGCGGATCTGGCGCATTTTGCCGTCAAGATAGCGCGCCGAAGCCAGCAAACTGTCACGCTCTTCCGCGGGGCAAGCCACACAAAATTCTTTTTCCAGAATACGCACCGTCACCGGCACATTGTCGGCACTCATGTTTCAACCTCCAGCGACTTTAACCGCGTAATCATCGCCTCGACGCGCACCCGCGCGACATCATTCTTTTCAATCAGACGTGCGCGCTCGGAGATCAATGCCGCTTGCCGTCCACGCAACAAATTGTTTTCGGATTTAAGTTGCAGGCAGACCTTAAGCAGCTTTTCCACCTGGCTTTCCAGGCATGCAAAATCAGTGGTGACTTGGTCTACTGACGGGCGGGCTTCCATGGACGGGAACTATAGTGCCGCAGCGTTCATACGGTCAATTGTTGAATAGGCATTAACGCGCATCTACAACTGAAACTTATTCACGCTGGACTTAAAATCTATGGCTAATTTGGCAAGATTGCCCGACGCGTGTCCCATTTTGTCAGTTGTCATCCTGACTATTGTCGCTGAGTATCTGAGCCTCTATGCACCGAAGCGGCGTTTGCTACACTAGCCGAGCCGCATTTTCCTAGGCCCACCGAATGAACACTGAATTGGATTTTGAAACTGTCGATCAAGCCTTGCGCCGTGCCGAGGCGGGTATCAGTGCAAGCGAAGGCCATGGCACCTTATGCGGCCTTTTGTGCGCGCAACCGAACTTCGATCCGCACACATGGTTGCTGCACACGCTGGTCTCCACCGATGTGGAAGACACCGTAATTGCCGAAACTCGTGCATTACTTGCACGCCTGGCGCTGACCGCGGTACAGCAGTTAAACGACACCGACTACGACTTTAAGTTGCTGTTGCCCGACGACGAGCACTCGTTGCAAACCCGTACGCTGGCGGTCAGTTTGTGGTGCCAGGGTTTTCTGGAAGGATTGCGCCTTGCCGGTGTCATGCACCCGGAAACATTGCCCGGCGATGCGGGTGAGGCGATGGGCGACATCCAGGAAATTTCCAAAGCGGTACGCTTTCAGGTGGCGGAGAGCAACGAGAACGAAGCTGACTTTGCCGAACTGGTGGAATTTCTGCGTGCCGGCATCCGCTTGGTCTACGAAGAATTACATGCGCCCGCCACACCATCCAAAGTCGATCGGGCGCAGTTGCACTAATGCCTTCGAAGGTCATTTCCGTCATGGATCAAAAAGAATTTGCTGTCCGCCGTAAACGCCTGATGCAAACGATGGGACGTGGCACCATTGCGATCATTCCCACCGCGCCGGTGCGGATACGCAATCGCGACTCGGACTATCCCTATCGCCCCGACAGCGACTTCCATTATCTCACTGGCTTCCCCGAGCCCGAAGCCGTGGCGGTGCTTATTCCGGGGCGCAAGGAAGGCGCGTACGTGTTGTTCTGCCGCGAGCGTGATGCCCATGCCGAGATCTGGCACGGCCGGCGCGCGGGCATACCGGGCGCACGCGCAACTTATGGTGCAGACGAAGCTTTTCCAATCAGCGAGCTCGACAAAATACTGCCTGGACTGATGGAACATTGCGGGCGCGTGTTTTATACCTTGGGCCACCATGAAGAATTCGATCAGCATGTGGTGAGCTGGGTCAACCGCTTGCGTCAACAAGGACGCGCTGGTGTGCGCACCCCCGGGGAATTTGTCGCACTCGATCACGTGTTGCACAACATGCGTTTGTTCAAGAGCAAGGCGGAAGCGAACGTCATGCGCAAGGCGGCGAACATTTCAGCCATCGCGCACGTGCGCGCCATGCAGGCCTGTCGCCCGGGTTTATATGAATACCAGGTTGAAGCGGAGCTGTTGCACGCTTTTCGCCGGCATGGCTGCGTACCCGCTTACAACTCTATCGTCGGCGGCGGCGCCAACAGTTGCATCCTGCATTACACCGAAAACAACATGCGGCTGAACGACGGCGAATTATTACTGATCGACGCGGCCGCGGAATACCAATGCTACGCATCGGACATTACACGCACCTTTCCCGTTAACGGGCGTTTTTCACCGGAACAGAAAGCCATTTACGAGCTGGTCCTGGCCGCACAGTACGCGGCGCTTGAAAAAGTAAAGCCGGGCAACCTTTGGTCGGCACCGCACGAGGCAGCCGTAAAGATTCTTACCCATGGATTGGTGAAACTCGGCCTGTTGAAGGGCAAACCCACCCAACTCATCAAAGATCAAAGTTATCGGCGTTTTTATATGCACCGCACCGGACATTGGCTGGGCATGGATGTGCATGATGTGGGTGAATACAAATTCGGCGACACTTGGCGCACGCTGGAACCCGGCATGGCCCTCACCGTAGAGCCTGGACTTTACATTTCAGCCGGCAGCAAGGGCATCGCAAAAAAATGGTGGAACATCGGTGTGCGCATCGAAGACGATGTGCTGGTCACTTCCCATGGCCACGAGGTGCTCAGTGCGGCGGTACCCAAAAGCGTGGCTGAAATCGAAGCGCTGATGGCTAATTAAAAATGAATGCGGATTACGATTTGATTATCGCTGGCGCCGGGTTTGCAGGTGCCAGTCTGGCATTGGCGGCGGGCCAACAAGGCTTGCGCGTAGCGCTGGTGGAAGCTGCTGCGCATCCAGTCGTGCACAGCGGTCATGACGAGCGCTCCATCACATTGGCGTACGGCTCGGCACGCATTTTTGCCGGTCTGGGTTTGGAGGATTCCCTCACGCGGGCGGCAACGCCTATTCAACGCATTCATATTTCCGAGCGCGGCCGTTTCGGCGTATCACGTCTTGACAGCAGCACGGAAAATGTCGCGGCGCTCGGATATGTGATCAACGCACACCTGTTGAGCGGCGTTTTGCATAGCGCGCTTGATGCCTTGCCCAATGTCGTCTGGCTGCGCCCGGCGCGGCTGACTGCGATTGAATCCAACACGCAACGGGTGCGTGCAAGCATCGACTGCAACGGCACAACCCAGTACATCAGCGCGCAGCTCGTGGCGGGGGCGGACGGCGCCGATTCCACAGTGCGCAAATTACTGGGCATTGGTGTTACACAACACGATTACCGTCAAACCGCCATCGTCACGCAACTTGCGAGCACACGTCCGCATCGGCATACCGCCTACGAGCGCTTTACCGGCAGCGGCGCGATTGCGTTACTGCCGATTGCCGCCGGACGCCTGGGGTTGGTATGGATGCAACCCAGCGATGCGGCACGCACGGCTCTTGCGCTGCCGGATGCGGAATTTCTTGCCCAGCTGCAACAGCAGTTCGGCGATCGCCTGGGCTCATTCCATAGCCTCGCGGCGCGGCGCGCGTATCCGCTGCAACTGAGCTGCGCGCAGACGCAAACGCACACACGCAGCGTGCTCATCGGGAATGCCGCGCATGCGCTGCATCCCATCGGTGGTCAGGGTTTTAATCTCGGTTTGCGCGATATCGCGACGCTCGCGCAATTGCTGGCGGATGCGCACCGGACGGGGTCGGATCTTGGCAGTTCAACGCTGCTCGATCAATACACCCAATGGCGCGCCGCGGATCAACAACGCGTGGTCCGTTTTACCGATTCACTGGTGCGTGTATTCGAATCCACCGCCGCACCGGTCGCGGCAGTGCGGCCGCTGGGATTTCTTGCCGCCACTCTGTGCCCGCCGCTGCAACACGCTATCGCCAAAAGCGCTCTGGGCCTAGCCGGGCATTTGCCGCGCCTGGCGCGCGGACTGTCGCTGTGAACACCAGGCACTACGATTTCGACGTACTGGTCGCCGGCGGCGGCATTGTTGGCGCGACCACCGCGTGCGCATTAGGTAAGAGTGGTTTTCGCGTCGGTGTGATTGAACCTCATCCGCCGCAGGATTTCGTTTCCGGCAGCTACAGCAACCGCGTCAGCGCCATCACGCGCGCATCGGAACAGATTTTCCGCGCCCTGGGAGCTTGGGATGCGATGCGCGCGCGGCGCATGGCGCCGTTCCGTGAAATGCAAGTGTGGGACAGCGCAGGTCGCGGGTCGATTCATTTCGACTGCGCCGATGTGGGCGAGGATACATTGGGATATATTGTCGAGAACAGCGTCATGCAGAGCGCGCTGTTCGACACCCTGCGCAATTTCCCACAGGTCGAAATTTATAGTCCCGCCGCGCCGGTGCGATTACGCATCGACGACACGGCGGTGCAGCTCACCCTGGACGATGGCCGCACGCTGCGCGCCGCGCTGATCGTCGGCAGCGATGGCCACGCCTCCTGGGTACGGGAACAGTGCGGTATCGCAGCGCGCGTGGTGCCTTACGGGCAAAGCGCAATCGTCGCCAATGTCGAGACCACGCTCCCGCATCGCGACACGGCGCGGCAATGCTTTACCGCGGAGGGGCCGGTGGCATTATTGCCGCTTGCCAACGGCCAGAGCTCGCTGGTGTGGAGCGTGCCGCACGCGCGTGCCGCACACCTGCTGCAACTCGACGACGTCTGCTTTCTGCACGAATTGAATCTGGCGTTCGGCGACAGCCTGGGTGCGCTGCGCGCGCTCGGCGCGCGTGCCGCGCACCCGTTACAACGGGCGCATGCCCACGCCTACGTGAGCGCACGCGTCGCATTGGCGGGCGATGCCGCACACACGGTGCACCCTATGGCCGGGCAAGGTGTCAATCTCGGGCTCCTTGATGCCGCGGCATTGGCGGAAGTTCTGAGCGAAGCACGCCGCGCCGGCCATGCGCCGGGCGATCTACCGGTGTTGCGGCGCTATGAGCGTTGGCGCAAGGGCCACAACTACGCGATGCAGATCGCCATCGATGCGCTGCAAAAATTATTTGCCAGCCCCAACCCTGCCCTCCTGTGGGCGCGCAATACCGGTTTGCGGGCAACCGGCGACAGCGGCGCGCTGAAAAATCTTATCATTCAGCATGCCATCGGCCGCCGCGGCGATTTACCCGCGCTGGCGCGTGAACCGGTAAATCAGCTAAGCTCACCGGCGCCTTCGCCACTATCGTAATTCCTGGAGCCCACGCGTGCTTAACCGGATACCGCTTGCTGCTTTTTGCTTCTTGACCGTATTTGCATTGCTGGCGGGCTGTGCGGGAATGCACAAAGGGCAGGCAACGCATCCTGTCTGGCCCAAACCACCCGACCCGGCGCGCTTCATTTATGAATCCGTCATCCGCACCGAGCTGGACATTGCGCGTGAAAGCAAGAGCGAAACATTCCGCAATACCATGGCCGGAGTGAACCCCCGCGCAGCTCTGGCTTTTAAAAAACCTTATGACGTCGCCGCCAGCAATGGCCGCATTCTGGTATCTGACAGCGGCGGGGAAATCGTGCATTTATTCGATGTCCCGCAAGGGCAATTATTTCGCATCGGCCGGGGCGATAAAGGCAAACTGCAACAGCCTTCCGGCGTGACGATCGATAGCAAAGGCAATCTGTATGTTGCCGACGTCAAAGAAAAATATGTGAACATGTATAACCCGGTGGGGCATTTTGTACGCACCTTCGGCAGCAAGGAGCTGTTCTCCAAACCCGCCGATATCGCCGTCAGCAAATCAGGCGACCGCATCTACGTCGTCGATCTGGGCGGCATCGACAGCGACAAGCATCGGGTCACGGTGTTCGACCCCGAAGGCAAGGTGCTGTTCACGTTTGGAAAGCACGGCAACGCTCACGGCGACTTGCATCTGGCATCGCATATTGAAATCGGTCCGGACGACAACGTGTACGTGCTCGATGCGGGAAATTTTCGCGTGCAGGTGTTCGACCGCGACGGCAAGTATTTGCGCAGTTGGGGCAAGGTCGGTGTCAACATCGGAGACCTTGCCCGCCCGCGCGGTCTGGCCCTGGATAGGGAAGGAAATATCTACGTGACCGATGGAAAGTTCGGCAATTTCCAGATCTTCGATCCACAGGGTCAGTTATTGATGTGGATCGGCAATACCGGGCAGGAAAATAAACCGGGGCAATACGCGTTGCCGGCGGGCATCGCCGTGGATGAATCCAATCACGTCTATGTCGTGGACCAGCTTTATGCCAAAGTGGAAGTGCTGCGCCGTTTAACCGAGGAAGAAAGCGACCGGCTCGCAAAAAATCTGCCGTTAAACACCCATAGCAAAGGTCCGGCCACGTCGCTGTCCACAAGTAAAGCTACGGCGCCTTCCGGCAACACGATCACCCCCACTCCAAGCCCTGCTCCCTCGCCCGCATCTCCATAGTTTAAGCAAAATATTGTTTCCACTGTCTACCGTACAGGGACGCTGCACGTGTTGCATGCGCAAACCGCTCGTTCCAATTCTGTATCCCTATGTCCTTTGCCGTTGAAGGACCTTGCCTCATTTAAAGCCTGCGCGGCTGAAGCCGTTACAACCTTTAACAAACCCTAAAACTTACCAAGCGTCTCGAACTGGAACGCGACACTCGCTAAACGAAGTCACAGGTACCCATGACACGCACGTTACTGCTGGTCGATGACGAAGAGAACATCCTGCGCGCGCTTGCGCGCGTATTTCGCCGTGACGGCTACACCTTGCTGACCACCACCAGCGGTGCGACCGGCCTCGATCTGCTTGCACAGCACGAGGTCGGCGTCGTGATTTCAGACCAGCGCATGCCGGAAATGACCGGCGTGGAATTTTTAAACCGCGTAAAAATTCAATATCCCGACACGTTGCGCATCGTGTTGTCGGGGTATACCGAACTCAAATCGGTCATCGACGCCGTAAATCAGGGTGCCGTGTATAAATTTCTCACCAAGCCGTGGGAAGACGATCTGCTACGCAAGCAGGTCGAAGAGGCTTTCATCTATTACGAATTACGCAGCGAAAACCGCCGCCTGACGGTGGAGCTGCAACGCTCCAACTCCGATCTCGCGGAACTGAATCGCGATCTGGAACAACGCGTCGAGGAGAAAACTCATGCATTGCGTCTGAACTTGCACGCCCTCTCGGTCGCGCACGATGTGCTAGAACAACTACCGCTGGCGGTCTTGGGCATCGACGATGCCGGCATGATTGCGATCGCCAACCGTAGGGCGCATCACCTCGCGGGGGCGCCGGTCGGAGCGTTACTCGGAGGGATGATTGATGCGGCATTACCGGTCACGCTGCGCGCAGCGATCAATGCTTTACCCCAATCCGAAAACGCAACCATCACGGTCGAACTCGCCTCCGGTCAACGCACCGAAATGTGGTGCCACTACCTGGATGAAAGCACGCACGCGCGCGGGCGCATCGTGGTGTTGCGGCCGGTCTTCACAACTAATGCACCCGGGCTACGCTCATGATCCATGATCTGAATCAACGTTTGGAACGGTTACCACCCTTTCCCGAAGCTGCAACACGCGCACTGCAAGAGCTGGGTCGCGACAATGTCGACTTCGCACGGCTGGAACAGGCGATCGGCAGCGATCCGGTATTGACCGCGCGCATTCTGCGCATTGCCAATTCACCGTTCTACGGCCTGGCCCGCAAGATCGCCGCCGTTAAAGACGCTTGCATGCTGACGGGCGCTCCCACACTGCGCAATCTCATCATTGCCTCCGTGGCCATGCGGCAATTCTCCACGGATCAAATCGCACCGGCGGAATATACCGCGATCTGGCGCCATAGCGCCCAATGCGCGGCATTTGCCTCGGAGCTTGCGCACGCGGTGCGGCAGCCGCGCGATGCGGCTTTCACCGCCGGGTTGCTCCACGACATCGGCAAACTCGCGCTCGCGACGTTATTCGCCGTGGAATGCAAGCAAATCCGCGAACACGGCGCAACTCTGGAAGCCGAACTGGCGGTGCTGGGCACAACCCACGCCGATATCGGCGCGCGCATTGCCGAGCTGTGGCACTTGCCGCTCGCCATCCGCGACGCGATATCCACCCACCATCAGCCGCCTTCCGCGTCACGCGCCACACTGACCGACATCACTTACACCGCCGATATTTTGGCCCACGCCCTGGAAGACGGTGCGGACAGTGCACAGGCCTGGCCGCAGGTGAACGCCGAGGTCCTTGCCCGCCTGAACCTCGACACCGCGGGCCGCGAAGCCTTGTATGCACAGGGTCGCACCCTCGCCGCGGCGGCGGCCGAAATGTTCACCGGACCCTAGTGCCGCCTGTAAACACCCGAGGCTTTTAAGAAAGGTCTCATTTTGTCCGTTATAACTGTCACGAGCGTATTGCCTTCGGAGGCAACACTCGTATCACAAAGAGTTTTGTCATGCCGAACCGCAAGCTTGATTGGGTGCATACGCTGTTTCAACTGGGGCAGGAACTCTCGCTCGAAAATAGCGACGCTTTGCGTAAAAAATTGCTGGCCCACATCGTGGACGGCTTTGAAGGACAGAGCGGCAGCATCGCATTGCTCGATGACGACGGGCAGCAACTCACCTTGATCGCGGGCACCGGCCAAGCGGCGAATTATGTCGGATCGAAAATTCCGCTGGGCGAACGCATTCTCGGCTGGGTGACGAAATATAACCAGGCGGTGTGCCTGAATGGCGATGTCGCCGCCGACCCGCGCTTCAAGGAAATGCGCCTGGTCAGTAATCCGGGGCGCCCGTTGTCGGCATTATGCTGGCCCTTGCTGGTGGCGAAGCAGGCAATCGGCGCGATCAGCATCAATCGCACACCCGAACAGGCGCCCTTCACCGAACAACATCTCCTCGACGGCGCCGTGATGGTCGGCCTGATCGGTCTGGTCGTTGACAACATGCGCACGCACGAGGCCTACCACCGGCGCATCGCGGAACTCCACACTGAAAAGGAACAGCGAGCCGCCGCCGAAAGTCGGTTGAAGGCCATTCTCGACAGCAGCGAAGCCATTCTGAGCGTCGACCAACAGGGCAAAATCACCTTGTTCAGCAAAGGCGCGGAGAATGTTTTCGGTTATTCGGCCAGCGAAATGCTGGGCGAAACAGTGAATCGTTTATTGCCGAAGCGCTTCGCTGACGATGTCGATTTCTTGCAAAGTTTCGCGGAACCGAATCACAGCATACAGGGCCCCAGCAATATTTGGGGACGACGCAAAAACGGCAACGAATTTCCGGCGGAAGCAAGTATCGCCAAGGTTCCTGACGGTGACAAAATCATGTTCACCGTCACGCTGCGCGATATCACCGAGCGTTTACAGGCCGAGGACATGCTGCAAAGACTGGGGCGTATTCTGGATAGCACCGTCAATGAAATCTATGTCTTCGATGCACAGACACTGAAGTTCATCATGGTCAACCAGGGCGCGCAGCGTAATCTTGGCTACAGCATGGAAGAATTGCGCGGTATGACGCCGCTCGATCTTCAACCTCAACTCACCAGTGAAGCGTTTTACAAATTGCTCGCCAAGCTGGGCGAGAGCACTGATCACCGCACGGTCTACGAGACCTCCTACCGCCGTAAAGACGGCTCGGAGTATCCCGTGGAAGTCCGGCTGCAGTATTCGGCCAATGAAGCCGCGCCGGTGTATGTGGTCATCGTCGAGGATATTTCCGAACGCAAAAAAAACGAAGACGAGCTGCGCAAGCGCCAGCGCGATCTCGAAGCCGCCTACAAGGATCTTGAACAAGCGCAATCGCAATTGCTGCAATCGGAAAAAATGGCTTCGGTCGGACAGCTCGCCGCGGGCGTTGCGCACGAGATCAATAATCCCATCGGGTTTGTTAATTCAAATCTCGGCACCTTGCAAAATTATGTTGCCGACCTGTTCAAACTGGTGGCCGCCTATGAGCAGCTCGAAACCAAACTTCCCGCCGATGACGCGTTGCAACAACTGCGCGCCTTAAAGAAAAAACTCGATCTTGACTATTTGCGCGAAGATACCGGAAATCTGGTCAAGGAATCGATCGAAGGCCTGGGCCGCGTAAAAAAAATCGTGCAGGATCTCAAGGAATTTTCACATGTGGACAGCAGCGAATGGCAGATCGCCGATCTGCATGCGGGTCTTGACAGCACGCTTAACATCGCGCACAACGAGCTTAAATACAAAGTTACGGTCGTCAAGGAATATGGCGAGATCCCGCCGGTCGAATGCATTGCCTCGCAAATTAACCAGGTGTTCATGAACATCCTGGTGAATGCGGCACATGCCATCGAAACACGCGGCACGGTCAAGCTGCGCACCTCGCTGAAAAATGACGAGGTCTTAATTGAAATCAGCGACACCGGCAAAGGCATGCCGCCGGACGTGCAGAAACGCATTTTCGAACCGTTCTTCACCACTAAACCCGTCGGCAAGGGGACGGGGCTTGGCTTGTCGCTGTCCTATGGCATTGTGCAAAAACACCACGGGCATATCGAGGTAGAAAGCGAAGCCGGGAAAGGCACCTGCTTCCGAATTCATCTGCCGGTTGGGCAACCTGACAAGAAAGCCGCTGCATAAGATTATGGAACCCGAAACAACCGCATCATCCACGCCCGCGCCCAGCCTGCTGTTCGTCGATGACGAACAGAGCATTCTGGCATCGCTCAAGCGGCTGTTCCGCCCGCTGGGCTATACCATCCACATCGCAAACGGCGGCGCGGAAGCTTTAAGCATATTGGAAAAAGAACCCGTGGATGTGGTGGTGTCCGACATGCGCATGCCGGAAATGGACGGTGCGCAATTTCTGCAACAGGTGGCTTCACGCTGGCCGAACACCGTTCGTATTCTGCTCACCGGCTATGCCGACATCAACTCGACGGTCGCGGCACTCAACCAGGGCGGCATCTGGAAATACGTCAGCAAGCCATGGAACGACGACGATCTGAAACAAAACGTGCATAACGCGCTGGAACGAAAATTTTTACTCGAGGAAAAACGCCGGCTGGAACAGCTCACGCAAAAACAAAACGACGAACTGCGTGAACTCAATAGCGGGCTGGAAGCCAAGGTTGCGGCGCGTACCGGTGAACTCCAACAGATGATGTCGCAACTGGACCTCACGCACGAGGAGCTGAAAAAGTCATACTCCCAATCGGTCAAGGTGTTCGCCAATCTGATCGAGATGCGCGAACAAATGGGTCGCGGGCATGCACGCCGTGTCGCGGAAACCGCGCACCGCATGGCAATTAACCTGGGTATGAATGCGGCGGAAGTACAAAATGTCATGTTCGCAGCCTTGTTGCACGACATCGGCAAAATCGGTTTGCCGGACAAGCTGCTTGCCAAACCATTTCAGGAGCTGTCGCCTACGGAGCGCCTGAGCGTGGTAAAACACCCGGTGCTGGGCCAAGCGGTGCTCATGGCCTTGGTGCCGTTACAGGAAGCCGCACGTTATATCCGCTCGCATCATGAGCAGTTTGACGGACACGGATTTCCCGATGGATTGAGCGCCGACAAGATTCCGCTGGGGGCGCGCATTCTCGCTGTCGCCAACGATTTCGATGCGTTACAGATCGGCACCCTGACCACGCGGCGCGTAACGCCCAAGGAAGCGCTGGATTTTATTGTCAAGCAGCGCGGCAAACGTTATGACCCTAAAGTGGTCGATGCATTTACCAGCGGCACCGCGGCGGAAGTGATGGCGGAAGCCCCGCGCGTGCAGGGCACCAAAACCTCTACGAAGGATTTGCGCCCCGGCATGACCTTGACCAATGACCTCATGACCAAGGAAGGTGTGCTGTTGTTGTCGCATGGTTACCTGCTTGACGAAGCGTTGGTGGCAAAAATCCTGAGCCTGGAGAAATCGCTGGGCTGCGAATTCGAGATTTACACATCGGCTCCCAAACCGGCGCAAAAAAAATAGCGAGTGAGCGGAATATGGGTCCGCAGGGGAGATTAAAATTTCCGCGCCGGTCAATCGTCGCTAATCCAACCTCATCGGTTCTGAGTAGTTTTAAGCACACTGAAACCCCGCCGCCGGATTACACTCTCGTTCTCGTTGACGCCCTGATCCCTTACTTCTACGCTTGGCCCTACACCGGTTTGCTGGCATTCCGCCTGCGGTAAGGGCGGCGCCAAACAAACGTTGTTTATCACAACGATATCCTTGCATCCTGATCTGTGGACACCGGATCACCAAGGAAGCCGTATGATCGTCAGCCTTGCAGACTTTAAAACACATATCGAACGCAACGCCGTTTCACAAAGCACGCCCACGGCCTTGGATAACAACTGCCGCACACTGCATATCCGTTGCGGCAACGACATCATGCATAAGCTGGTGGCGGCGGGCTTTGTTGGTGACTTCCTTGCCTTTGCCGATCCGTATGTGCAGGGGCCAGTGCCAAGAACCGACACCTTGACCGAATTCATTCGCATCCGCGCCGACTATCTCGCGCAAGCGCATGCCGCGCCGCACGCACTCAAGGGACTTACCGAAGACTATGCTGCTCTGGAACAAGCGCGCGACTACCCGCTTGTGACACTGTGGTTGGAGCACGACTCCTACGATCAATTGATCCTCGCCAAGTTGCTGCACTTCTTCAGCGCTCCAAATAAATGTCCGGCGCGGCTGCGCTTTATCAGCGTCACGCATTTTCCTGGCGTGCAGCGCTTCAACGGCATTGGCCAACTTCCTCCCGATGCGTTGCGTGTGTTGTGGGCACAGTTTGCCGAGGTCAGCGCGGCCCAATTTGAATTCGCCAAGCAAGCCTGGCATGCGCTCACCGCGCCGACGCCGGAATTGCTGGCGCAGCTCATCGCTGCACCCTCGCCTGCATTGCCGGTCATGGCCAACGCGCTGCACCGCCATCTGCAAGAGCTGCCGTCGCTGCACAATGGCCTGAGTCTCACTGAACAACTGACGTTGCAGGTGTTATCCAACGAAGGTCCGCTGAATGCCGCACGCTTGTTTGGCAGCTACACGAATCGCTACGAACCGCTGACCTTTCTGGGCGACAGTATGTATTGGTGCTATTTGGACGACTTGGCGGGCGCACCGCAACCGGCGATTATTCTTAACAAGCACGGCGAAAAACCCAAGGATTGGGATGTGGAGTTAACACCACTGGGCCGCGACTTGTTAAATGACAACGCACATTGGCTGGAACTCAATCCGGTGCAACGCTGGGTTGGAGGTGTGCACATCGATGTCCGTAACCGACCGGTCTGGTGCTATGACGGGAAGCGCGGCGTGGTGCTACGGCAGTAAGGCTGCGGCTGCGGCGCACGCGGATTTCGCGTTATATTCGCGCTCATGGATCTTTTCGAACCCACCACTTTTGAACCCGACACCCGTCCTCTGGCGGATCGCATGCGGCCGCGCACACTCGATGAGTTTGCCGGGCAGACGCATTTGCTGGCAGCGGGCAAACCGTTGCGCGCGGCAATCGAAAGTCACACCCCGCATTCGATGATTTTCTGGGGGCCGCCGGGCACCGGCAAAACCACGCTGGCGCGCGTGTTGGCGCATTACGCCGATGCGCAGTTCATCAGCCTGTCGGCGGTGCTGGCCGGGGTGAAAGACATCCGCGCGTCGATGGAGCAGGCGACCGCGGCGCGCGCACAACGGCAGCGCACCGTGTTATTTGTCGACGAGGTGCATCGCTTTAATAAGTCACAACAAGACGCCTTCTTGCCCTATGTTGAAAACGGCACGGTGATCTTCGTCGGCGCAACCACCGAGAATCCTTCCTTCGAATTGAATAATGCGCTGTTGTCGCGCGCACGCGTTTACGTGCTCAAGCCATTGCAGCTCGCGGATATCCGCAGCGTCATTGATCGCGCCCTGAGCGATACGCAGCGCGGGTTAGGTGCGCGTCATTTGCAGGTTGACGATGCGGCGCGTGATCTCATCGCCCACGCCGCCGACGGTGATGCGCGCCGCGCATTGAACCTGCTGGAAATCGCCGCCGATTTGAGCATCACCACCGACAACGGCGAGATTCTCAC
>CAZHHW010000057.1:0-20617 GCA_964532385.1 uncultured Gammaproteobacteria bacterium
CGGGTGAAGCGGCTCTGTCCGGTTTCGGTGTGGTAAATGGTGATGTCGCCGGAGCCTTTATTAGCGACATATACGAACTGCCCCCCTGGATGCACTGCGATGGCTGCGGGCGATGTACCCGCTGAAAAAGGCGAACCCGGTACAGCTTTGATTTCGCCCGTCAGTACGTCTATGGAATAAATACCCAATGCATTGATACTGCCATGGGCAATGTAAAGGAATTTGCCACGCGGATCGGCCGCAAGCGCAACGGGGTTTTTTGCCACATCGAAGGATATGTATTGTGCGCTGGGCTCTACCGCCAAGGGACCATTGGTGTAATAGCTGAAAACGATGATTTTGCTCGATATCGCATCCAGCACGTAAGCAAAACGTTCCTCGGGATGCAGGACCACCGCATGCGGCTCGGAACCGGCGGGACGCGGGAATTCAAGATAGGGCACGTCGGCTTTGGATAACTCTTTTAATGCACCTGACTGCCCATCAACAGCATAAACGGACATGGTCTTTGCCGCACCGTTTGCTACATAAGCATATCGATCGTTGTAATCAATCGTGATCGAATGCGGTTGACCACGGGCCTTTAAGGGTGAGCCGGGGATTTCCTTGGGCATGCCGCTGACAGGATCAATCTGATAACTTGCAATCGTGTTGGCGCCTGCATTGGCGATGTATAAAAAACGGCCTGTGGAATTGGTCGTCAATGCGCTTGGACCATTTCCGGTCGACATAGTGGTAATGGGCTTTAAACCACCGGCAGAATCAGCTCGATATACCGAGAAAGTGTTGTCGGCGGCATTGATCACGTATACCGATTGGGGTTCGAATTCGACCGGCCGTTGGCCGCTTATGATCGCAATGGAACGGGGGCCGGGTCTTGACCAAGTAGTATCCAGTGCGGTCAGTGCCCCGCTCGCACCATCTATTGAGTAAGTTGTAATATCATGCGATTCGTAGTTCGGCGTGTAGGCGAATTGTCCCGAAGATTCCAGCACGACTTGGGTCGGCAACTTGCCTTTGGTATTGAATGGTGAACCGTTAATGGCAGCCAGTGCGCCATCTTCGGCATTTACCGAAAATCCCATAACTCCGCCGAACCAATTCGTGGCATAGAGGTGGCGGCCCGTTGCATCCATCCCGATGCCAAAGGGATATACCTTTGCCCCCAAGGGCAAATCGGCTTGTCGTTTTAAAAAACCGTTTGCCTGATCAATACTGTAAGTAAGTATGCTTCTGCTGTTCCAATTGGTGAGAAAAGCGAATTTATTGTTGGGATGAATCGCCATGAATTGCGGTGCATCGCCTGCGGCGAAAGGTGAACCCGGAAGATTGTTCAAAGCACCTGTGGCAGCATCAATACGATACCCTGACACGGTGTCATCATTAATGTTGGTCATGTATACAAACTGACCTGATGGCATGACCGTGACGGAGCGAGGTAATTGCCCGCCAGGATACGGAGAGCCTTTTATTAGTGTTAATGCGCCTGTGCGCGCATTGATTGTCATTGCGCCGATATTTTTTGAATTACGTCCCGCCAAATATAGAAATTTACCCTCTGAATCGGAAGCCATCCAGAAAGGGGAGGTCACTTTGGGATCAAAGGGTGAATCAGGTAATGGCGTTAACCGTCCTGTCACTTGATCAACCGAAAACCCAATAATTTTCATCCCTGTCTGCTGGGCAACGTAAACATATTTGCCCGATGGATGCGCTAACACGGAAGAAGGAAATTTGCCGGTGGAGACATGACCATTCGGGCGCAGCTGACCCGAACGACTATCAATAATAAATTCAGAAAGTGTGCTGTCGTATGAATTTGCAACGTAGGCGAAACGCGGGACTTCGGCAGAAGCCATTACCGTTATCCCATACGTCACCACCAGCATGACGCTCAACTGCACGAGTTGACGCGTAAGCGCCATCAATGTCCGTTGAGGAAAATAAAATCGGCTCATTGCTGACAATAACCGGCGCCTGAACCAAAGAAGTCCGCGTTGGCTCGTTTATTCCAAATCATGCCATTCAATTATTATGGGACCTGCACGCAGGCTTCACTGCTTCCCGCCATCCACATCACGCCTTGCACACCGTTACCCGGAGCGCCTGCCGATCCGCAAAACCCATCTTGCCAAAGGCCGCTTCGACCAAATTGAAATACTTTTAATGCAGCTCGATTGTAATAGGGTCCATTAAGGTAGCCGGTGGTCACGTTGTTTCGAACCTGATTTCCACCTGACGCAAACCCTCCTTCAGGTCCCACGTCATTCAGATTTACTAATAACACCTTGTTTTTCCATCCATGCGGCACCGCGATATGGCATAAATTACATCGAAATGTATCGACCGCATTCGCATGAAATATATGCAAATTATTCATGGCCATACCCATTCCATCACCCATTCCTGCGGGGCCAGCCATGCACATCATGCCACCGCCTGCCCCCATTCCGCCGCCTCCGGCGCCACCCATGCCACCACCGCCCATGCCACCACCGCCCATGCCACCACCCGCACCACCACCACCACCACCCATCATGCACATACCACCGCCCGCCGGGTCTAATGCAAACCCGCTGTTTTGGATATTGGTCGTGCCAGGATTTGCATATTGATTAAAGTCATGACATTTGAAACAAATGTGCGTCGGCGCATCGGCGGTACAGCCTCGATTATTTGCATCGCAGCCAATCTCGCCGGTTCCTCCATTCAAATCACCTGCCCACTTCCCCTTCAATAGAAAATTATTCGACGAACCATGAGGGCCCCAAACATTCCCGTTATCATTCCCCACATTACCGTCCGGCACCGCAGTACCTGCTTGGGTATTAGAACCATGGCAGTCAGTGCAGTACATGGTTTGAGTACCAACCGCTAGGTTGAATGGCGTAAGCCAATTATTTGCATCGGCAATACGCACCGCCGGCGTACGGCCTGTAGGCTCACGTACCGGGTGCCAACTACGATGATTATTAACAGGGTTCACCACTACGGCACCGGTATTAACCCCCGTGACTTCGCCTTGATGAGATACAGGTGAATTGTATTCGTTTGCTTGGTTAGTGTACTGGGTCATTTGATTAGTGCCGGAAGCGGTACCGCCCCGGAATGAGCCCAACAGCGGCGGCGTCGCACCATATGCATAGTTAGAATGGCACTTCAGACAAATTTGGTATTCGCGCGTCACATATGGTTGACCGACATCTGTTGGACTATTCATCCCGGGATCGCCGCGTTTGAGCGTAAATGTAATATTGCTAGTCGGCGGAACATTAAAATCTGTAGTTCCATAAATCGGCTCGACTCCCCACATCCCCTTTAATACACCGGATGCCAAATTATTATGTGGAGTAGCTGCCGTTGCACCGACATGGAGATGCGTCGGCCCCGCATCAGGGGTATTCGGGTTTGCGTTAAAGATACGATTCCTAATCACGCGGTGCGGGTTGTGGCAGTCAGTACATTCCACGTGCCGGTTGCCTGGGTTTCCCAGCCCCAGATTCGCTTGAGCCTCGATGAAATCTTTACCCGCCTGTGGCACGGACGCGGTACCAATGTTGTGTACTTCGGTGGGGTAATTAGCTCCGTTTGCTTGATCGATTGTAGCGATCGGCATATGCGTGTTGCCGGGAGTTACAAAGTCTGTCTTGATATCAGGAACCGGCGTGTTCAATCCTTGTGCGTTGAGTGTACCGCCATCGGAAGAATGACATGCAAAACACGTTTGTTCGATGGCGGGAGCACCGCCCTGTTTGATCAAATACCCGCTGGAACTAACTTTGGTAGGGCCATCCGTGCCCTCACGCAGCAGGCGGCGAGAGCCTTGCACCGTATGAATATCATGGCAAGCCAAGCAAGCGGTTTCCCATACTTGTTTGCCCGGCGGGAAATCACGCACCGCCGCTGCCGCAGTGGTATAAGTTCCATTGGCCACTTGGCTATTGGCATGCGCTGAACCTACCCATCCCTGCTTGTCATGGCAAGCCAGACAAATAATATCCCGCGCCGGGTCGAATGCGGTTGCTGTCGGCGGACTAATCTGGAAGCGCGAAGCGCGCAGAAATTTGATGTTCTCATTGTTTAGTGCGCTGTTGTCGCGAATGTGAGGATCGTGACAAGTATTGCATTGCACCATGCCTTCAGCGGCATTCGTAGGAGTAGGCTCCAAAGGCAGCAGTGGTTTAACACCTTTCTTGCGGACGCCAACGTATTGTGAGATGGCAGGATCGCGCATGTCACCGTCTTTCAACGATAACGCGGAATTAAAAGTGAGCGAGATCGGGTGATCATTTTTTAGATCGGTACCGATAAAGCGGGTAAACCCAGTATCGACCCCTTCACCGGGCGCCATGACGCCACCCGGGCCGGTGCCTTGCATGGCAATGTCCGCGGTTGTTGGATTGCGATCAGTAAAGGCGCCGTTGAGGACGTTTACCGCGCCGATAGCCATCGTTCCGTCGTGGCATGACAAGCATAACTTTGAAATACCGCTGGGTTGCCCTAAGGGAACATCAGGGCCGGTGGTGGCATCGATTGAGCCTGAACGATAAGTGTCGTAGGTGGCCGAGGATAATTTACGATTCCATATCGGGGCTTGAATCGCTTCAGCCGCGTGTGGCGTATGGCAAAACACGCAAATTTGTTTTTCAGTGGTTGCGGAAACAACCCGGCTTGCCCCTCCGGCGAGGTTTGGGGTAATGGCGGCGGAAAAATTGTGTTTGGTATTGCGAATATCGGCGATGCGCGCGGCATACGTCTGACTCGACGGCAGTGCCGTGAATCCGGCATAGAGTACGAGGACAACGACTTTAATCCATCTGGCCCGCATAGAATCCCCGTCGCACGCAACATTTAACGAATAGAACTAAGAGCTTGTGCATCTCTATCCCCGCGCAAATAGACTAGAGATCTATACCCATTATGAATGCGCCGCTCAGTCCAAACTCACTTCAGCGTGCCACCCACATATTCGAAAATCATGACTCGGCTGTTAAACATGTCGGCGACGTAAATGCGGCTGCGGGCATCAGTCCAAACCCCTGAAGGTAAATAAAATTCACCAATTTCAGACCCCGTGCCGCCAATGGGCAATAGTAACTGACCATCTGCTGAATATACTAACAAATGATCGTAATACGATTCCACCACGTAGATCCGCCCGGCGCGATCAACTGAAATACCTTTGGGACGTGGCAAGTCGCCCACATACAAGCCCCGGCGGCCGAATTTGAGGACGTATTGTCCCGCGCTATTTAGTACCTGAATGCGAGAGTTAAGCGTGTCCGTGACGTAAAGCTTATTATTGGCAAACGCAAGAAAAGTTGGGAAGTTGAATTCTCCAATGCCCTCCCCACGCTGGCCAATGACTTCCCGCAACTTGCCATTGTCATCGAACACTTTAATGTTATGCGCGTGGGTGTCGGATACGTAGATTCGACCGGTCTGTGGATCGCGCGCAATTCCCGTCGGCCGCTTGAGTACCCCCTCCCCGAACGATCCCAAGGGCTCGCCATTCGGCCCGAGCCGAATCACTTCAGCCAAATCGGCATCGGCAATCAGTAACTGACCATTGTTTCCAAGAACAATGCCGGATGGCGTGGTAAATCTTCGCGAGCGTCCCGCGTCGTCCCAAAATAATATCTGACCCTTTGGTTCGTCGAATACAAATACCCCCCCGCGCGCAACATCGGTGACATATACCCGCCCGCGCGCATCGTCCACCACCCCCGACTGGGGTCGTTGCAACATCAAACGATCAGGATCCGAACTTGCCAGGCCTACCAGCCAGCGCAAAATTTTCTCAAATCTTCCACCTTCTTCCTTGAAGATATTATCTTCACCCGTGAATTGACCCACGTAGCGGTAGCGAGCAGGCTCGGGCAACTGCGGCCAGACCATGCGTTCGCCAGTCGCTTCGTAACGTAAAAACGATTTAGTCTCTGCGCAGGCGACGAGCATTAGCAGCAAGCAAAGGGTAACGACACCGCGCATGAATAGTGGATGCTCGCTCTTACTGCACGATAATAGGGGCTGGGTTGTTATTGTCCGTAACCAGCCCAAAGGCTTGAATACGGTGATTCAAACTGTCCGCGACATATAATATGTTCTGCTCCGATAACCACATACTCGTCACCATCCGGAAACGTCCCGGAGCGTAACCGTTGCCGCCGATGGTGGCGATGAGGCGGATGTCGTCAAATACTTTAATGGTGTTGTCGGAGCGATCACTTACGAAGATACGCTTGTATTTATCGACAACAATCGCCGTCGGCCATATGACTTGCCCGCGTGCGATGGAAAATCGGGGCGCCCCGGTATTGATATCAATTTCCTGCAACGGTAATTCCAGCCGGTCCGCCACAAAAAGGCTGTCTTTACCTTTAGCGATCGCAGTGATTGCACGAAACTTTCCTGGTCCCTGGCCACGTCCGCCAATGGCTGAAATGGCCTGACCTGCTTTGCTGAAGATGACAATATGACTGTAACTGCCGTCGGCGACATACACCTGTCCACGCATTTCATCTACGGCGACATCAATGGGGCGCGATAAATTAGCTGCGTCGGCCAAACGTCGAATCAAATTGCCATTGGCGTCGAAATACAACACCTGCTTACCCACCGGATCGGCGACGTAAAAACTGAGATCGGATTCAACGGCAATACCCATCGGCTCGCCGATAAATTGTCCGCCTGCCTGGGCAAGACTTTGAATGGCACGCGTAGTGAGGTTGTAGCGGTAAATTGCATGCGCGGTTGCATCGACCACCAGCATCTGGTCTTTCATCCCGCCAATGGCCACCGGATTCTGAAATCTGATCGTGTCGCCGGCACCCACCACCATACGTGCGATTTCACCGACCGCGCCACTGGCCATGTCTTGCCGCCCGCCCAGAATGGGCTCCATCACTACCAGAACTTCCGGATCCCCGGGGCGGGTGTAACTGGCAGGAGGGCTGACGCCCCGAATTGCTGAAGCATTTTTTTCGGGAGAAGTCACCGAGGATTTCAATTCCTCCATGCTACAGCTTGCAAGCGCAAGGACGGCACATACCGACGCGATAACTTGCCGAGTCAGGCGATAAATGGAATATGAAATTACGGTGTTCGCAAAGCGCATTAAGCAGCGGCCTGTCCCGGCGTGATCGTATCCAGATATAATTTTTTTTCGATTAACGCAACCCCATGCTTTCGCGCGGCACACTGTGGCAACGGTTGCACTCCAAAGGTGGGAACGCGACTTTCCCATGGCAAACCCCACAAAACTCACCTTCAATGATGGCCGCCATGGTTACAAAATTCCCGCCGCGTTGCGGCAAGAAAATTTCCGGATGACAGTTTTTACATGTCAACCACTTGGTATGAGGTAAGTGCGGAAACCGCACGTAGGGCATCGAAGCGGTATTTTTAAAGATCACATCGAAGTCGACCGAGTGCATTTTCTCGGTGCCCGTAAGTCCGGTACGCGGATTGACCATACCCTTGTCCAGTGTGTCTACCCAATTAATAACACCACGCTGATCGCGAGGGAAATTCGCCATGGCCTCGGACGGCGGCTGCAAAATCCTTACCGCATCGTTGGTCGCATCGTGAATCCCATCTTCGGCGATCGGAACCACATGTCCATTCAATTGAAAATGTCCGGCACCTTCATCGGCAAGCGCGGACACTGAAAACAAACCCAGCAACAATGCAGCCCGCATTTCTTTCGATATAGAACTACGCATATACATTCAACTCCTTCCCTAAGCTTGGCTACTGACTTACTCCGGCCAACCGCAACGCACGCTGGATTTCCTCCGTTGCCACTAACATTAGACTGATCGCATCGGGATAGTTTCCAGCCTTGGCTTTAGCGTCAGCCTCGGATTTGCGCGCGCGTCCTTTTGTTACATACGTCTCCATCAATTTCACCACGGCCTCGGCTGGCTTCTTTTCCTCAATGGCGATAGGAATCAATTCTTCATAACTTGCGAAACGTTTGCGTTCATATTCGTATTCGTCTGCCGGCGATTCGAAGTTCAAGTCATAGACAATGGTTTGTGCATTCAGCATGGCCTGAATAGCTTGCGTTACCAGGTATTCGGACTTGACAAGCAATTGAGTCGCTTTCTCATATTGCCCCTTTTCGCTCAGCGCATGGGCGTCGTTCACCATCCCATTGACCTTGCCATGCTCGTAGTCCACCGCCGCCGCTGCCCCGCGCTTCTTCACCGTACGCTCGAATGTCTGTTTATGCGACTCCTGGAAATTTTTCAATGTCTCCAGGGCTTCATTGTAACGGCCGCGTTGCAGTTTGGTCGCCTCTTCATTAGATCCTGCCCGGGTTACACCGCGAATGAGCTGCAGCGCTTCCTCTGCCAATGCCTGTGCCTGGCTGGTGTGTCCATTGGCTAATTCCTGGCGAGCCGCTTGCAATTTATTATTCGCATTCGCAAGCGCACTTTTCGCAGCCTCGCCGCCAGCATCGGCAGCCGTTTTGGAAGACTTAGACTGCAACATTAATTCCGCCAGCATGATTTTCTGTTTAGCTGGATCCGTGGTGTTATTTTTTTGGACGCCTGAATTTACAATGCCTGTCCCCGCCGCCGGGATTGCATTTGTATTTGCCGCCAACAACCGATCAATCTCCACCGCCGATGCGGTCTTGTTCACAACAACAACCTTCCCTCCCATCGAGCTATGGTTGCGGCATTGGTAGTACATGATTTCAGGCGTGTTCTCGGTAGGCGATACCACAATCAAACCCCGATAGGTGAATTGCCCCTTGATTCCGTCAGCTACAGTCCCGCCTCCCCACCCCATCGGGCTGGTAGAAAAATAAACGTCATGCAGCGGATCGGTTTGCACATCGAACTCATAAGTTTCTCCACGCTTCAAAACCAAAGATTTACCCGGCACGTTATCGAGCACCAAACCCAAATGATGCCCTTTACCAAAATTTGGATGCGCGGGTGTTTTCTCCGCCACCGTAATCACGAAATGATTTGGGCCTTTCTTGGTTATGGGGGCAGGAGTTGGCAGGGGAGTTGTTATCGGCGCGGCAGGTGCCTTGGTAGCCGGCAAAGGCGACGCAGGCGGCGATTGTGTTTCCGTTGGCGCAACCTCAGTTTTTGCAGACTCCGGCGTTTGTGGTGCGGCCGCTTTTTCGGAAGCTGCTGAAGGTTTATCGGGTGCTCCCGGCGCGGGAAGTTGCTGCGGCTTTGGCTGTGTGACAGGCGGCTCAACCGATTGCGTGGCGGTCGAGTCTTTCTTTGCGGTACTGGACAATCCGCAGCCGGTGAATGCAAAGAGAGCGAATACAACCAGAATCAAATGGCGATTGGTTAAACGCATGGATTCCTACCTTCGACCTAGCAATGGATCGTGAGCCTGCCATACCTGAATGAGGAGGCACTTCCATGAACCAATAAATTCCACATCCCTAACGCAGTACGGGTGCGAAACCGCACCCGTACTTATTTTGCTAACCCCGAAAGCTTAACGCCATGGATTCTTCACACTGGCAGCACTAAGCGGTGGCTTCCAGTCATCCGGCTTTGGCTTGGAATGGCATTTTTTACATGACAGCGTGGTAATCGGAAATGAAACCTTGCCATGACATACACCGCATTTCTGACCCAACAGGATTGCCGACATATTAATCTGGTTGGCTCCCTTCTGCGGAATGAAAATCTTTGGATGGCAATTGGAGCAATGCAACCATTGGGTATGAGGTTTATGCGGGAAAACCACGTCGGGCATCGATGCTTTGACTTCACGAACGATATCCAAATCCATCACCAAGGCTTCCACACCTGGATCAACACGATCGTAACGCGGATTCAAAAGGCCTTTTTGTAAAGACTGTACCCAATCGACATAGTTGCCGAAATCGGATCCCGGCAAGCCCTCATAAGAAATCAGCGGGGGCTGCAATACATGACTACCCTCGTTATCCGGATCATGGATACCGTCTTCGGGGGGCGGTGCATTTTTCTGCTTGGGCTTTTTCAGCAACCGATTGAATACATTTGCGGTGCTTACCTTGTTTGCATCCGAGTCTACTTCTTTAAGTTCCATGGATTTCTTGGTCGCTTGAGTTTCAGCCGCCACTAAGCTCGCAGCGGGAACCATCACGACGACCATCATCGCTATAACTTTTATAGTGCTGTTCATGACATTTCCTTCCCCGAATTCTATTTTGTACCGAACGGTTACTTGGCAGGCTTGGCGTCGCTCTTCTCGGCCGGCTTTTCTTGCGGCGCATCCGCCGGCTTGCCGTCTTGTAGCGATTTATAGGCGGGTGCGATCAATCGCTGCACCGTGCTGCCATGAATCTGCGTTGGCGTGCCTGGAATACCCGAGTGGCACATGCCGCAGTTTTCTACCGACCAGGAAATCTCACCGTTATGACACGCGCCGCAGAACTGACCATCGATGATTTTGGCCATCGTGATCTTGTTACCGCCGGCTTTGAATTGGAAACCTAAATCGGCATGGCACACTTTGCAACGAAAACGAATGCGGTGATACCAATGCGGGAACACCACCGGCCGCATCCCCGCCGCATCTGCGTAATTATTAATGACAACATCCGCGTACTCGGCCTGCGCCGGCGCGGACACAAACAATGCGGCAACGCCGGCGAAACTTGCAAGCACTAACCACCGGTTCAATAACTTCATTGTATTTTTGATATTCATGATCACCCTCTGTCTCCCCGGAAAACACCCTCAGTATGTAAGGCCACGATAGTACAACAGCTCAAAAACTTCGTACAGCCTGGAAAGTCATCGAATACGCACGTTGCCCGGGGCCCGACTCGGCAATACGTCCCGTCATATTCAAACTGAGCAGTCCAATACGGTACGCAAGAGTATTGTCCCACGTCTTGCCTGCCGTTGAATGCGTACGGTCATCTTTCAATAAGGCCGGCACGGATAGAGTCGAATTAAATATCAGGCCGTGCACGCCCAAAAAACGCCCGTGCCCATAATTGAACGAGGCCGAGGCGGACTTAGTCGTATGTTCACCACCGTCCAAACTATTGCTTTCATCCACTTGACTGCGGCTTGCCTGGAAATTGATACTGCCGGACAAAGCGCTCAGTCTAGACAATTCCTGGTTTCGCGCGAGCTGCGCACTGGCCACCTGAAATGAATTGGTATCTTGTCCAAAGCTGTGCGAATCGGATATCGACGCCCCAGCCGAAGTGTTTCCGCCAAATCCATTGTGATTCCACCCGAGCGATGCCGAGCTTGACAAGGAACGGGAGACGTAATCGCTGTCGCTGGACTTGGATGCCGATACGCTTTGGCCTAATGACGTATTAACAGAACTATTGCGCCCCAGATTTATCGAACGCGACAGGTGATGCGATGCACTGACATTCAAGGATTGATGATTCTTGGTTTCGGTGGTGTTTGAACCACCCTCCGTCACTGTACTGGTCTCGTTGCGATTCATGCTATTGCTAAAACCCATGCCGATATTCCAGCCATAGTCGAAACTAAAAATTGTGTATTGCTCTGAAGGAATATTCGTTGATATGGATTGCGTGGCGTTGAGAGACTGGTTGCCGCCCGCATCCGACACACTCACGCCCAGGCCGGCACTCACGCTTATGTTATGCGAAAATTGATATGAGGCATTGGCATTGGTCGACACGCCTCGCGAAGGTACGCCGTTTAATACGTTATATATCAGTGCCCCACCGCTTATAAAGTAGGGCCGGTGCTCGGGCCGCCAATAAAATGAGCTTGATAATTGCTCGTAGGCTGAGCTGAATTTGTCCAGCCCTCCGCCAGTGGAGTCCGCGCCGGAATAGCTTGCTGAAGAACTGACCCCTACCTCCGCCGACGGAGTGTAATTATGAGCCAGCAGAAGATTGTAATTAGAACTTACGAAATCCGAATCCGCCGGTAAGGTTTCAAAAAATCCACCGCCTAATTCAAAGTCATGATATGGCACGCGCTTCCGGATTTGAAATCCGACGGAGCGGTCGATGGATTCGCCCGGCTGAAAGCTTGTTGATCCGGCATTGTGATTGAACCATGCATTTATATTAGTCCCATCGAGCGTGTTATAGGTTTGGCGGATATAAAACCGGCGCGTCTGGGCATGCTGTCCGTTTAGAAAAATATTGTCGTTAATTTCCTGCCGGCTGTCGCTAACGCCAAACCCGAAGCTGGTCGGGAATCGGCTTTCCGGAAATAGCGTGAAATCAGCACCACCGCTTATTGATTTTCCCGTGCTGCCCGAACTGGAAGTCCCATCCGCCTTGCTCAGACCCAAGCCAACACCTGCTCCCATGGTCAAAAACCATGGCTGCCAGAAATAGCCGCTGCCATTCACACTCAAAACGACATTCGACTGCTCCGACTCCGACTCCGCAACGCGCGTATAGCCGTAGCCATAACTCAGGCTGCCACCCAGACTCGTCGGAATAAAATACTCAGCATGGACGCCACCGGAGGAAATTGCGGCGATTAACGCGACTACCAGCGCAGCCGCAACATTGGACTGCACATGGAAAATATTTGCGTTGTAGTGGCGCAATTGATGTGGGAACAACATGGACCCCCGACCCCTGAAACCTAGTTATTCGGAACGCTGCGCGCTCACGGATAACCAAAGCGACGTACGGGTTACTCTATGACAGCGCGAATGACTAATGGAAAACAGCGTTGATTTGCTGACTCCTCCCACCACCCCAATTACTAAATTAATTCACTTGTGATGAACGGCGATTTTTAATGAGTGTAAGCCACCGCTGTTCGTGGTGTAAACCGTTGCGCATTCAAGCGGCAGACCGCGAACGCTTGCGAGCAGCAAACAAACTCACGGCCATCCACAACATGAGTACAGCAATCAACACCCTGTTACCGGTATACGCATACGGTGTCACGCCTGTCATGGGTTGAATTTCGGCACGCAACACCACAGCTTCGAATTGCGGCGCCTGAGCCATCACTTTGCCATGATGATCGATCACCGCCGTGACTCCGGTATTCGTCGTGCGCAACATGGGCCGTTGCGTTTCAAGTGAACGCATGCGCGCGATCTGCAGGTGTTGATGCGGTGCCATGGAATCGCCGAACCAGGCATCGTTGCTGGTATTGATCAGCACCTGCGCCTCGGGCAGCGCGCGGATGACTTCTTCTCCGAAGGCATCTTCATAACAAATCGACACGCCCATCGGGTAACCCGCGAGCTTCACCACCGGCGCGCTCGCTTCGATACTGAAATCAGGCAATGGCACTTGCATGAATTCCATCAAGCCACCCAGCAATGCGGCCAGTGGAATGTATTCACCAAACGGCACGAGATGCTGCTTGGAATAAATCTGCTCCGGACCACCCACACTCACCATACTGTTGTAATACTGTTGCGTGCGGGTATTCATCACCGGCATGCCGATAAACAAATCGCTTCCCGCGGCGCGCGCTTCCTGACCCAACTCGAGCAGAAAATCATGCGCCTGATGGTAAAACACCGGCAATGCGGTTTCCGGCCAAATAATTAAATCGCTACCCCAACTCAAGCGCGTATTTTCAACATACCAATCAATGGTGGGCTGGCGTTGTTCGGGATTCCATTTAACCTCCTGCGATACATTGCCCTGCAACAATGCGACTTTGATCGGCTCGCCCGCGGATGTTACCCATTCGATCCGTGTCAATCCGAACATGCCAAGAATCAACAGCACAATGGCAGGTAACGCAATTCTCCACATGTTAACGGGCTGCGCGAACGCCAGCAGTGCCGCCAATAAACTCACCGCCCACGACACGCCATAGACACCCAAGATCGGGGCAAGACCGGCCAGCGGCGAATCCACCTGACTGTACCCCACCGCCAGCCACGGAAATCCGGTAAATATCCAGCCCCGGCACCATTCGAACAGCACCCATAATGCGGAAAGCGTCAGCGTATTCAGCCACAAGGCGCCAGGTTGCTGAAAATACCGCACCTGCAACCAGCCTGCGCCGGCGGGAAACAGCGCCAGAAACAATACGAACAATACCGTCAGCAATACTCCCAACGGCGCGGATACGCCGCCGAAATCGTGCATGCTGATAAAGACCCAGCTGACTCCCACACCGAACATGCCCACGCCAAACAGGAATCCGCTACGAAACGCTTCGCGCGGCGAGGCATGCCGCCACACGAAAAACAACGCGGCCAAACTTGCGAAAATTAACGGGATGAAATTAAACGGCGCGAAGGCCAGCGGGGCTAATGATCCGGCGGCGGCTGAAAGCACATAACGCCGTTGTGAGGTTGTGAGCAGGCTTTGAAGATTCACGCGATGAGTTACGATGCGCCATCGGCGGAACTTGCCCGCGTGACTTGCAGCAACTGAATGCGGCGGCTGTCCGCACGCAATACCTTGAACTGGAATGCTCCAAACGTCACCGACTCGCCGCGTTTGGGCACCCGGCCAAACTCATTGGTCACCAGGCCGCCGACGGTATCGAATTCGTTATCGCCAAAGCCGGCGCCCACTTCCAGATTGAAGTCTTCGATCGGCGTAATACCTTTGACGGTAAAACGCGCATCGCTGACTCTTACGATGTTCGCTTCATCCTCGATGTCGTGCTCGTCTTCGATCTCGCCGACGATTTCCTCCAGCACATCTTCGATCGTGACCAATCCCGCCACACCGCCGTACTCGTCAACCACGATCGCCATGTGATTGCGGCTGGTGCGAAACTCACGCAGCAACATGTTGAGGCGTTTGCTTTCGGGAATAAACACGACCGGGCGCAATACGTCGCGCAGGTTGAAGTCGGTTTCACCGGGCGCGGCAAAATAGGTGAGCAAATCTTTGGCCAGTAAAATTCCGATCACTTCGTCTTTATTATCCCCAATCACCGGAAAACGCGAATGCGCCGAGTCCACCACGATCGGAACAATTTCCTCCGGCGTTTTGTCATGTTCGATGACGACCATCTGCGCGCGCGGAATCATGACATCGCGCACCTGCATTTCCGAAACATCCATTACGCCTTCGATCATCACCAGGGCGTACGGGTCCAATAACTGACGCTGCTCGGCATCGCGCAGCAACTCCATGAGTTGCTCGCGATCACGGGGCTCGCGCAAGAGCCTGTCGCTGATGCGCTCCAGCCACGAACGCCGGGTTTTCTCGCCGTAATTTGCGCTGTGCTCTGATTCGTCGCCGCTCATTTTTTCTTTACGTTGCACTTTTTAATTTTAAGCGTAGGGATTGGCAAAACCTAACCGTTCAAGAATCTCGATCTCAAGCGTTTCCATGACGTGCGCTTCGCGCACGGTTTTATGATCATAGCCCAATAAATGCAAACACCCGTGCACCGTCATGTGCGCCCAATGCGCCTGCGCCGACTTGTGCTGCTCCTGCGCTTCACGCAGCACCACCGGCACACAAATAACCACATCCCCCAGCAGCGGTACCGGCACATCCGGGGCGAGCTGCGCGGCAAACGATAGCACGTTGGTCGGCCCGCGTTTACCCCGGTAAGTCTTGTTCAACTCGGCGCTTTCGGCTTCGCCGACGATACGCAACGACAGCTCGGCATCCTCGCGGCGGGGGGCAAGCGCCGCGCGCGCCCATGCCCTGAATTCACGCGCTTGCGGCACATCCAACGCCGCAATATCGGCGGCGCGCTGGACATCCACGCGGATGCTCATGCGCCTGGAGCCGTGCCGGAAGGTGCGCCCTGCTCGTAGTGATCATAAGCATCGACGATGCGCTGAATCAACGGATGGCGCACCACGTCGCGCGAATCAAAAAATGTAAAGCTGATACCCTCGACCTGCCGCAGCACTTTTGTGACCTGCAACAACCCCGAGGGTGTTGCGCGCGGTAAATCAACTTGGGTTACGTCGCCGGTCACCACCGCCGTGGAATTAAAACCGATGCGGGTCAGAAACATTTTCATCTGCTCGACCGTGGTGTTCTGCGCTTCGTCCAAAATAATAAATGCGTCATTCAAAGTGCGGCCGCGCATGTAGGCCAACGGCGCCACCTCGATCACATTGCGCTCGATCAGCTTGGCCACGTGTTCGAAGCCGAGCAATTCATACAGCGCGTCGTAAAGCGGGCGCAAATAGGGATCGATCTTTTGCGTCAGATCGCCCGGTAAAAATCCCAGTCGTTCGCCGGCTTCAACCGCCGGGCGCACCAGCACCAGCCGCTGCACTTGATCACGCTGCAAGGCATCGACGGCACACGCCACAGCCAGATACGTTTTACCGGTGCCCGCCGGGCCAATACCAAAATTGATATCGTGCGAACGGATATTGTTCAGATAGCGGCTTTGCGCCGCACCGCGTCCGGCCACCAGCCCGTGTTTGGTTTGTATGACCACCGGCTCGGTGGACGCCGCACTCCCCGTAGTGTTCATCCCCGCCTCCTGCAAATACAGATGCACCATGTTGGGCGTAAGCGCCTGGGTGGCGGATTGATCATAAAGCGCGCCGAGAATATGCGACGCAACCCGCACCGCTTCGCTTTCGCCACTGACTCGCAACCTGTCGTCACGCAATTGTATTCTCACACCCAGACGCTGCTCGATCTGCCGCAGATGCTCGTCGAATTTTCCGCACAGATTCGCCAAGCGGCGATTGTCGAATGGAGTCAAGACCAGGTCGTTTGAAAACGGGGCGTGCGGCAATGGAGTCAACACGCTCCGCCGGCAGCCTGCCCGCCGCTAAAATCGGCAGCCAGTTCCCCGCGCATGGAATTGGTAAGGGCTTCGGTGATACGCACCGTGACAAACTCGCCCGTCAGACACGCATCGCCGTCGAAATTAACCACACGATTATTTTCGGTGCGCCCAGCCATCTGCCGCGGATTTTTACGCGACGGACCTTCCACCAGAATCCGTTGCAACGATCCAACCATCGCCGCGCTGATCGCCTGCGAATGCTTCAGCAAGCGCTCCTGCAAAATGGCGAGGCGGACTTTTTTCGTATCCATACTCACATTATCCGGCAAGCCGGCCGCGGGCGTACCGGGACGCGCGCTGTAAATAAAGCTGTACGAGGTATCGAATTTAATGTCTTCCACCAATGCCAGCAGCGCCGCGAAATCGGTTTCAGTTTCGCCCGGGAAACCGACGATAAAATCCGTCGAGACACTAAGATCGGGACGCAGGGCACGCAGGCGCCTGATCTTGGCTTTATATTCCAGCACGGTGTGACCGCGCTTCATCAAGCTTAAAATACGGTCCGAGCCATGCTGCACCGGCAAATGCACGTTGCTCACCAATTGCGGAACCTCAGCATAGACCTCGATGAGCGCGTCGGAAAACTCCAGCGGATGCGACGTGGTGTAACGAATCCGCCCGACGCCGTCGACGGCGGCGATGTAACGGATCAGCAGTGCCAGATCGGCGACGTCGCCGTCGTGCATCGCACCGCGATAGGCATTGACGTTCTGACCCAGCAGATGGATTTCGCGCACACCCTGTTCGGCCAGTTGTACGATTTCGGCGATCACATCGTCGAACGGCCGGCTGATTTCCTCGCCGCGCGTGTAAGGAACCACGCAGAAGGTGCAGTACTTGCTGCATCCTTCCATGATCGACACGTAAGCTTTAGGTCCCTCCGCACGCGGTTGCGGCAGGCAGTCGAATTTTTCAATCTCGGGAAACGACACATCGACCTTCGGCCGTTGCGTGGCGCGCGTGGCATCGAGCATCGCGGGCAGGCGATGAATGGTCTGCGGTCCGAAAATAAGGTCAACATAAGGCGCCCGCTTCAGGATCGCATCGCCCTCCTGGCTGGCCACGCAACCGCCCACGCCGATGACCAACCCGGGGCGCTGCTGTTTTAATTCATGCCAGCGGCCGAGTTGCGAAAACACTTTTTCCTGCGGCTTTTCGCGCACCGAACAGGTGTTGAGCAGCAGCACGTCGGCCTGCAGCGCGTCGCTGACGATTTCCAATCCATGCGACTGGGCGAGAATATCGGCCATTTTGCCCGAATCGTACTCGTTCATCTGGCAACCGTGCGTCTGAATGAAAAGCTTGCCGCCCATATTTCGCCTGCGAAAAAAGGGGGTCAGGCTACACGTTTTTGCGGTTTTTTTCTACCTTGCTCCTGCGGCGGCGTTTAACGACGGATGCAGGCAGGCTGGATTGCTCTACAGCACTGATGTAGGGCGCACTCAAATTCAAGTATCACCTACCGATATAGACATACGCACATCACTCGCAGGCATATTTCCGCCATGTCCATTCCTTCCGAAAAACCGCGCATCATCGTCATTGATGATTCGAAATTAATGCGCGTTTCAATAAGAAATGTGCTGAAAGATGAGTTCCATTTGACGGAAGCCGTCGACGGCGAACAAGGCTGGGCCTTGCTGGGCAGCGACCCGTCGTTACAGGTGGTCATCACCGATGCGCAAATGCCCGGTATCGATGGCTATGAACTGATTGCGCGCATCCGCGCCAGTGAAAATCCCGCGCTCCGCGCTATCCCGATTGTCATGATCACAGGCGCCGATGATCAGTCGGCGCGCGAACGCGCATTACAGGCGGGTGCAACCGACTTCATTACCAAACCTTTCGACAAAACCCAATTACTGGCGCGCACCCGCGCGCTCGCGAAATCCGATCAAACCACGCGCAAGCTGGTGCAAACTTCCGAAGCGCTCGCCGAACAAGGCGCCATCGATCCCGTCACCAATGTCAGCAGCCGGCGTTTTTTTGTGGAACGCGGCGCGCAAGAACTGGCGTTCAGCACACGCCGCAACCAGGACCTGTCGGTCATTGCGCTGCATGTGGACGGGTTTACGGATTTCCAAACTCGACAGGGGCAGCCCCAGGCTGAGCAATTGTTGCTCTGGGTCGCAAAAAAATTAAAGGACACGCTGCGCACCGAAGACACGCTGGCACGTATCGATGGCGCCATGTTTGCCATCATCGCCACCGGTGCCGGGCGGCTCGAAGGCGCCGTCTTGTGCGACCGCGCGCGCAAGGGACTCAACAGTGCGCCGTTTACCGGCGAAGACGGCAGCAACATCACAATCACCGCCAGCATCGGGCTGGTGTGTTTGAGTTTCGACAAGCTCGACACGATCGAAGCATTGCTCGCCCTCGCCGATCAGCGCGCGGCGCGTGCGCATAGCGAGGGCGGCAACCGTACCATCGCCAGCAATGTCCCGGAAAAGAAAATACCTGCTCCCACCGAAGTCACGCCCAGCATCGAAGCGGCATTGCAAATGGTCGCCGCGCGCAATATCGAACGCCTGCCGCCCCACTTCATCGGTTTGATGCGGCGCATGCTGCCCCTGTTCGAAGCGGCGGATCAACGCTTGCAGCTTGGCATCGGCGACGCGCTCGCCACCATCAAAAAACGACTCGAAAAATAGCTGCAACCAACGCGGTAATGCGTGTACCTTGTGCGGGTCAATCGACGCCGGGCAAGGCCCCATGACCAAAACACATTTGAGCGTGAAAATTCTCATCGGCCTGCTGCTGGGCGGGATAGCGGGCGTGGCCGCCAAAGCGCTGGGTCATGACACAAGCTGGCTGCCCTGGGTTGTCGACAATATCACGCAACCGGCCGGGCAGATTTTCTTGCGCCTGTTGTTCATGCTCGTGATCCCGATGCTGTTCTCGGCGCTGGTCATCGGTATCTGCGGGCTGGACGTGCGACACCTGGGACGCATGGGCGCACGCACGCTGGGATACACCGTGGCGGCATCATTGATCTCGGTGCTGATCGGTATGACGCTCACCTTGCTGATTCAACCGGGCGCGGGTTTACCTGAAGAAGCGCGTCTGGTGGCAAAGGCCAACAGCGCGACCACCGCGATCCCGAAATTGCCGGACACCACCGGCGTTGCATTGCTGGTCACCATGTTCCCCGACAATCCGGTGAAGGCCGCGGCCAACGGCGAGATGATCGGCGTGATTTTGTTCTCGCTGATTTTCGGCGTCGGTTTGTCCTTTACGACAACGCCTGGCGCCTTGCGTTTGCGCGAAGTGATCGAAGGAATTTACGACGTGAGCATGACGCTGATTCATGGCGTGTTGAAACTTGCCCCCTACGGTGTGGCCGCATTGATTTTCACCATGACGGCGCGCCTGGGCACCGAGCTGTTGCCGTATCTGTTGAAGTACGTGGGCGTGGTCTTGCTGGGACTGGGACTGCAAATGTTCGTGGTGTATTCGCTGTCGGTGCGTTTTCTGGGCGGACGCTCGCCCTTGGCTTTTTTCCGCAGCGTGCGCGTCGCCATGATCACCGCGTTCGCCACTGCGTCGTCGAGCGCGACCTTGCCTACCTCGCTCACTGTTGCCGAAGAAAATTTGCAACTGCCGCGGCACGTCAGCCGCTTCGTGCTGACCGCCGGTTCCGCCATGAATCAAAACGGCACCGCCTTGTTTGAAGGCGTCACGGTATTATTTTTGGCGCAGTTATTTGGCGTGGAACTCGCGCTGGGTCAGCAATTTCTGATCATGTTGATTTGCGTAATGGCCGGTATCGGCACCGCCGGCGTGCCGGCCGGTTCGCTGCCGGTGATCGCCATGATCCTGGTCACTTTCGGCATTCCAGTTGAAGGGCTGGCATTAATCTTGGGCGTCGACCGCTTTCTCGATATGTGCCGCACCACGCTGAACGTAACCGGCGATCTGGTCGC
>CAZHHW010000058.1:0-4321 GCA_964532385.1 uncultured Gammaproteobacteria bacterium
ATGCCGTCGTATGTCAACATCGGTGCCTATGTGGACAGCGGCACCATGGTCGACACCTGGGCCACGGTCGGTTCGTGCGCGCAAATTGGCAAGAACGTGCACCTGTCCGGCGGTGTCGGAATCGGCGGCGTGCTGGAGCCGCTGCAAGCGGCGCCGACCATCATCGAAGATAACTGCTTCATCGGCGCGCGTTCCGAAGTGGTCGAAGGCGTGATCGTCGGCGAAGGCTCGGTGATTTCGATGGGCGTGTACATCGGCATGAGCACGCGCATCTACAACCGCGCCACGGGCGAAATCAGCTACGGAAAAATTCCGCCCGGCTCGGTGGTGGTGTCCGGTAACCTGCCGTCGTCAGACGGTAAATACAGCCTTTATTGCGCCGTGATCGTGAAACAGGTCGATGAGAAAACCCGCAGCAAGGTGGGCATCAACGAACTGCTGCGCGATATTTAAAAGAAAGGGGGTGTTGCCGTCAGGCCCGTCCGCATACGCGGGCGGACGGCAAGCTTCGATGGAAGGTGTAGCCTAAGTTGCGGCCGCAGCGGCGATATCCGCACCGCGCACCGCGGCTCCCGCCTGATATTTTGGCAAGCGCACGACCACGCACAGGCCGCCCCGCTCGGGCGACTGCAATTCGATTTCCCCGCCATGCAGTTCCACACAACGCTGCACGATGGACAAGCCCAGCCCGCTGCCGGGAACATGTTGCTGCGCACCGCGATAAAATCGCTGGAATAATAATTCGCGTTGCTCAGGGTCAATACCTGGCCCCGTATCGGTAACGCTTATCCAGGCCTTGTCTTCGCTTGCACCCACGTCCACATCGATCACGCCGCCGGGCGGCGTGTAACGAATCGCATTATCCATGATGTTGCGCAAGATCAGCGCCATGCTGGTTGCACAGGCATCGACCGTGACCGGATCGCGGCGCGCAAAGCGCACCTGAACCTGCTGGGTCTTTGCAGTTATTTCAAGTTGTTGCATGGTACTTGCGACCGTCTCGGAAAAATCCACCTGGCTAAATACGGTCGTGCTGGTTGCAGAATCGCAGCGTGCCAGCGTCAACAATTGCTGGACCAGATGCGCCATGCTTTTGATGGCTATTTTCATATTCACCAGCGCGGCGGAACGCACCGTGGGGTCGGTCGCCAGCAAAGCCACATCGGTTTGCGCCGCAATGCCCGCGAGCGGCGTCCGTAGTTCATGCGCGGCATCCGCCGTGAAGCGCCGGGTCGTGTCAAATGCATGCGCCAGACGTCCGAAGAGCCGGTTGAGCGAATCAATCAAGGGTTTGGTCTCGACCGGAAAGTGCGGGTCTTCGATGGGACTCAGATCGAATGAACTGCGCCCCGCCACCCGCTCGGCCACAATATGCAGCGGCCGCAACGCGTGGCCGATACACACCCAGGTCAGTAAGGCGATGATCGGCACGGCAAGAAACACCGGAATAATCGTGCGCAACACCGTCGCGGCGACCAGATCATCGCGCGCGCTGAAGTGCTGGCCGACGTAGGCGGTAATGTTCTGGCGTTCATCGGTCAGCGAAAACACCCGCCAGCGTTCGTCCTCGGTATCCAGCACCGTAAAGCCGCTGGTGATGTGCGCCAGCCGCTGCGACGGCGAGTTGCTGGAACGCAGCGCGATCTTGTCGCCAAACCAAACCTGGAAGGCCAGTTTGGTGACGGCACCGGTCTGCGGTTTGTCGTAGCCGAAAATATCCAACGTATTCCGTTCGCCGATGTTGTCCGATTGTAACTGCTCGGCCAGCTCGTGCTGGCTCAAGGTCATCAAGGCGCGCGCCACTTGCTCAAGTTCGGCATCGAGCAATTTTTCAACTTCGCTGCGGCTGTCGATATAGGCCCCGAGGGTGGTGATGATCCAGGCGGCAATAAACACGCCGAGAATGGCCGACAACAAACGGCGCCGCAGTGAGGGATGCATAAGTCTTACTCGATCAGATAGCCGAAACCACGCCGGGTTAAAATAAATTCTTCGCCCAATTTTTTGCGCAAGTTGTGGATGTGCACAGTGACGGTGTTGCTGTCCACTTCACTGTTCCACGCGTACATGCTGTTTTCCAGCTTGCTGCGCGAAATCGGTTTACCCTTGTTTTCCAGCAACGTGCGCAATACCACGAATTCGCGCGGCGACAGGCTCACGCCCTCGCCATGAAATGTTACCGCCATGCTGGCCGGGTCGAGGGTGAGCTCGCCATGACTCAACATCGGGCTGGTACGCTGGTGGCTGCGCCGCTCCAGCGCCCGCATGCGCGCCGCGAGTTCTTCCATCTCGAAAGGCTTAACCAGATAATCGTCCGCGCCCGCATCGAGACCACCGACCCGGTCATGCAACCCATCGCGCGCGGTAATGACAATCACCGGAGTGGCATTGTTGTCGGTGCGCAGCATGCGCAGCAACGAGATGCCGTTGACCAGCGGCAAGCCTAAATCCAGCAAGATCAAGTCATAATCCGCGGAAGATACCGCGTGCTGCGCTTCACGGCCGTCGCGAAACCAATCCACCGCATAGCCTTTCAACCCCAGCCAGGTAAACACCCCGTTGCCCAAAACCACATCATCTTCTGCTAGTAATACGCGCATGGTAATCCTCCCCCGGTAATTCCACGGGCTATTCTCAACTGGTTGGCGTGAAAAAAAAAGATGAGATATCCATAACGTCGGTCTGTCGGTGCGCGCAACCGATCTACCTCTTACCCCAGCCGCTTCAAAATACCATCCAGTCAAGGGAAGGATGCCCCCTGTTGCCATTTCGTCCGGGGTTCTGGTTGGCCCTAGGTAAAGTCATTAAGTGACGCTGTTAAAAAAATGAAAAGACAATTTTTAACAATCTTAAAGTCCGCCTGATTTCCTACCGATACAGCAGCGCTGGAATAAATTGATGAGGCCATCATTAATGAAGAACATATTTGTACAGTTCGCTCTACTTTCCATGCTCCTTGCCACCCAGGCCATTGCTGCACCAGCAAAAAATCCGTGGCTGCGTCCCGAGACCATTCCGGCGCCGGCCAACAATCCGGCGACTCCGGTGCGCGTGGAACTGGGACGCAATCTGTTTTTCGATCCGCGGCTGTCGGGTTCGAACTGGATCAGTTGCGCAAACTGCCATAACCCGGTGCTGGGCTGGTCGGACGGATTACCCACGGCAATCGGCAATAACATGAAGATCCTCGGACGTGCCACGCCGACCTTAGTCAATACCGCCTACAACAAAATTCAAATGTGGGACGGCCGGTTTCGCACGCTCGAGGAGCAGGCGCTGGGCCCGATTACCGCTGAAGGGGAAATGAACCAGAATCTTGACGAAGTGCTGGATAAATTGAACGCCATTCCCGGCTATGTTGCGATGTTCGCGGCAGCCTATCCAGGAGAAGGAATCACCAAGACCACGCTCGGCAAGGCCATCGCCTCCTTTGAACGTACCATCGTTTCCAACGACTCACCCTTCGATCACTGGCAAAAGGGAAACGAGAAGGCCGTGGACGCATCGGTCAAGCGCGGTTTCGAAGTGTTCAAAGGCAAAGGCCGCTGCGACATATGCCACGGCGGATTCAACTTTACCGACGACGGTTTTCACAACATCGGACTGAAGGGCAGCACCGACCCGGGCCGTTACGCGAAGGTCGCAATCGAAGCCATGCGCGGGGCATTCAAAACCCCGACACTGCGTGATATCGCGCTTACCGGCCCTTACATGCATGATGGCCGCTACGACACATTGGAAGACGTCATCAACCATTACGATCGCGGCGGGGACAAGGTTGAGAACGTCGACGCGCAACTCCAGAAACTCGGTTTGAGCGCGCAGGAAAAAACCGACCTGCTGGCCTTCATGCACTCCTTGACCAGCCCACCCATGCAAGTGGTGCTGCCACAACTTCCGAACCGGGTTAAGGGCTCGATGCGCGCCACGGCCGTCGCGCTCAATAAACCCGCTGCGGAATCCGCACCCGCGCCCGCGCCAATGAAAAAACCCGATAGCTTTCTGACCAGCAACCCGGAATCGGGTAATAACGCCATCGCGAAGTACGAAATCCTGCAGAACGACAAATTGTTTTTTTACAAAGGCAAGCAAATCGTCACGATGAAGATCCAGGCGGGCGATACGGTTCAATTTCACAACGAAGATAAAGTCTCGCACAACCTGTATTCACTCTCGGAAACAAAAACATTCGATCTGGGCACCATGCGCAAAGGTGAAATCCGCAAAATGACGTTCGATCACCGTGGCGATGTCGAAGTTCAGTGCGCGATTCACACGGACATGTTGCTGGTACTCGACGTTAGGTAACAGGTCAAGACAT
>CAZHHW010000058.1:4421-17522 GCA_964532385.1 uncultured Gammaproteobacteria bacterium
GGCGCGATGGGCGCCTACAACATCCACAACCTCAGTCATGTGATCGTTGCGGTTCAGTCGAAATCACAGGGCAACGTTGATTCCGCAGTGCAGGCGCGCACGGCGATTCTGGAAATGGGGCGCACGCAGGCCGAATTGATCGCGGCGCATGATTCACAAGATATCCGTACAAACGCCATCGCTGCCATTCGTGCGTCGTCGCTGCTCGACGAGAGCCTGCAAAATTTGAGCGCAACCTTGAGCAACGATTCCAACGTCGTGGAATTACTAAATTTACTGGAGCAAATCAAACCGCAAAAAATGCGGCTCATCCAGTTCGCCAAGGCGAACAAAGATGACGAAGCACTCGCTGTTAATGGCGACATGCGCCAGACCCTGTCGCGCATCTACGATCTGTCCTACGACATCGTGCACCAGCAGCAGCAAGCCATGAGCAATGCCATCAATGCATGGGACGAGCATGGCAAACGCACCATGATTCTTCTGGCCGGATTCTCTGTGGCGGGCATCATGGTGGCGGTGATTGTCAGTTTTTTATTGACCCACCTGGTGACGGGGCCACTTGTGTTACTGGAACGCGGAATGGGAGCTTTAGCCACCGGCGATTTACGTGTTTGCTTGCCGCCCGGCGGGGCGGACGAAACCGGACGCACCATCAATGCCTTATCCAAAACCGTTCGAGATTTACACCTGCTGATCGGCAAAGTGCATGGCGGCGCAGTTAAATTGAATAACGAAACCGAAGCGATTTCCAATAGCGCGGGCAACATTCGTGGCGTTTCCGGCCGCTTGCACGATGCGGCAAAAAACATTAAAGGCGAAGCGGAAGTGGTGGTCACGGCGAACGCCAAAACCCTGGCCGATCTCAACGAGATCGCTGCCAATGCCCAACTCACTTCGCAGACCGCGCTGCGTAGTGCGGAACAAATCATGATTACGGTACATAGCTTCAATCAGTTTCAATCCAGGATGGAGCACACGGCCACCGCCACACGCGAACTGGCACAAATCGCGGGAGAAATTACCGGCATCACTAAGGCCATCCGTGACATCTCCTCTCAAACCAACCTGCTGGCGCTCAATGCGGCCATCGAAGCCGCGCGCGCGGGTGAACAAGGACGTGGGTTCGCTGTGGTTGCAGATGAAGTGCGCCATCTGGCGACACGCACCAACTCCGCCACAAATGACATCTCGACCCTGATTGACCGTATCTCGTCCAGCGTCACCCGCACCGTCCAGATGCTCGAACAGTCGGTCTCCGAAGTGAAAAGCAACGCTGCGGGGCTGCAACACGTCGCCACCGACACCCATACCAGCCGCGATCAAACCGAGCAGATGCGCGCGGCGATCGAAAGCATGGCCGATGTGATTCGCTCTCAAGATGTTGCGATGCACGGTATCAATTCCGCAGCGACCGCACTTTACGAACTCAGCAATGAAGCCAGTCGCGAGACCGACACATTGCATGATTTTTCGCATCGGCTGAAAACCGAAGCGAAGGATTTAAATCAAGCCGTTGAACGTTTCAAGTTGTAGTGCAGTTGTATCAGTCAGGCCAACCCGTCCGATGGAGGACAATGACATGAAGAAGCAATCGTTTTCATATGCACTGGGCGCGTGTGCGCTCGGAATAATCATCGCCGCGTGCGCGCCAGGGTTGAAGCAAGGCGATACGCCCTCACCCCGCGCCACGAGCGCTAATGCTAATAAGGCAGCCAAGTCGGCCGAATCCTATTTATCAACGACACCAAGTATTGATGCCTATCTCCAACCCAACTCGGTTCCAGTACCGCCGAGCAATCTTTTGACGCCGGCGCGCGTGGATTTAGGCAAAGCGTTGTTTTTCGATCCGCGCCTCTCCGGCTCAAACTGGATTAGTTGCACCACCTGCCATAACCCCGCCATGGGCTGGTCCGACGGTTTGCCCACTGCGATCGGGAATCGCATGAAAGTGCTCGGCCGCGCGACGCCCACCATCCTGAATACCGGATACCAGAAATTTCAATTTTGGGACGGACGCGCCAAAACGCTGGAAGAGCAAGCCCTCGGACCCATCGAAGCCGACGATGAAATGGGTGCGAAAATCGACGACACGTTGAAGAAACTTGCGGGCGTTCCAGGCTATGTCGAGATGTTCAATCAAGCGTATCCCGGCGAAGGCATCACCAGAGAAACGCTCGCCAAGGCGCTCTCGAGTTTCCAGCGCACGGTGGTCGCCGGGAATGCGCCCTTCGACCGCTGGATTCACGGCGACCAACAAGCGGTGAATGAATCCGCCAAACGAGGTTTCGCGCTGTTCGAAGACAAAGCGCGCTGCGCGCTGTGTCATCAAGGTTTCAACTTTTCCGACAACGGCTTTCACAATATCGGCTTGAAAGGCAATACCGATCTGGGGCGCGGCGCCAAGGTGCCGGTTCGCGTTCTCAAAGGCGCGTTTAAAACGCCTACGTTGCGCGATGTAGCGCTGACCCGCCCGTACATGCACAACGGCGCCTATGCCACGCTGCAAGAAGTCATAGAGCATTACAACCGCGGCGGGGATGAAAAGGAAAGCCTTGACCCCAACATGCAACCCCTTAATTTGAGCGCTCAGGAAAAAATCGATCTGGTGGAGTTTCTGAAAAGTCTCACCAGCGCACAGGTGGCGTTTTCCGTTCCACAACTCCCCAACTAACATGAACTAAGGAACACGACCATGAACAAGAAACCATTGAAGTGGGTCCTCGCGGCGCTTGCCGTGGGCGGGCTGATTACCGCAGTAGGCGCTGCCAGTGAATTGGAAATCGGCCAGAACGGTAAACGCTTTATGATGAGTGGAAACAAAATAGAAACATTGACGATCAAGGCGGGCGATGCCGTGCGTTTCCGTAACGAAGATCCGTTTTTCCACAACATTTTTTCGCTGTCGGAAACTAAAATGTTTGATCTTGGCTCCTTTCCCAAGGGTGATTCCCGAACCGTGGTTTTCGATAAGGTGGGCGTTGTCGATCTGGAATGCGCGATCCATCCGGAAATGCAATTGAAACTTGAGGTGCGATAGCCATGTATCGCGCTTGCGTATGGAAGGCTCTGCTGGTGGCGGCGCTGTTGATCGCACAGCCCGCCGCCGCCGCCGAGTCGCGGGAAAAAGTCAATGCGGAACTGTCCAAACCCACGGTGCGCGGAGCGCTCGTTTATCGCGCTTACTGTTCAGGTTGTCACGGTGAAACCGGTGACGGTACGGCGCGCGCAACCAAGCTGTACGGGGTGGCACGTCTTAAGATTGGTCCGATGAGCCGTGCCGATTATGAGGAAATTGTGCTTGTAGGCGGCGAGGCACTGGGCAAATCGCCCTACATGCCGCCATGGCGCGATGAATTGTCCAGAGAGCAGATTGAAGACGTGGTGACCTACCTGTCCGTGATCAATAATCCGATTTTTCGCGGCCAGGCGGTATTCAAGACCCGCTGCATTTTGTGTCATGGCACTCAGGGCGATGGCAAAGGGCGCGCGTCTCATCTGTATAACCCGCCGCCGGCCGACTTAACGCGCAGCAACAAAAACGACCAATATAAGGAAATGATCATCACGCTGGGCGGCGAGGCCATGGGACGCTCGCCGAACATGCCGGTATGGGGTCAACAACTGACGCCCCAGGAAATCAAGGACATCGTGGTTTATTTGCGAACGTTGCTGGTAATTCCTCCACCACCCGGCACCTGAACGGTTTAATTTCAGTAGTGCGGTGCGGTGGTCGCACCGTAACGACGGCATTTTTGTACTGCAAAGTTGCAGCGGGAATTTTACTTATGACTCTGCGCGGTAAAATCTTGCTCGTTAGCACACTGGCGATGCTGATTCTGGCCGGCGGATTTTACGCGGTGGCGGCACTGATTCAATCGCAAGGCAATGCGCAAATCGAGCGCAGCCAAATTCGCGGCGGCGTCGCGCGCGTGTGGCAAGCATTCGCACGCGAAGCCGATGATTTGCAATCGATCATGCGCAATTACACCGGAACCGCGGATCCGCTCGAGCTTGCCATTAATATCAACCGCCAATATCTGAATGACTCCTTTAGCGATGACGTATTACGCAACCTGCGTGTCGATCTGGTTCTGCTGTTGACCGCAGGAGGCGAAATCGCATTTGCCAAACAGCGCCTGTCGCGGACAACGGGAACCGCATCCCGCGCATCGCTCGACGAACTCGCCCACACCGTATTCACGCACCAGAGTGCCAGCGCCGATTTTTCCGGTTACTTCCCGTTGGCGGAACATTTGCTCATGTTCGCCGCCCAACCGGTGCTATCCCTAAAAGGCACCGAGGCCATGGGCGCCATACTGATTTTTGGCAGGGAAATGGATGACGAAGCCTTGCTGCGCTTAAACCAAACGACCCAACTGAACCTTCGAATACACCTTCTGCCCGCCACGCAAAAAACCGGCGCGAGCTTGATCGGCCCATCCCTGCCGCAGGATTTCAGCGATGCGCGACAGGCATTGAATGATGCGAAAGAAAATCTGGTCACAGTGAATATCAGCGACGCGATCTCCACGTCATACGCGATGATCACAGGAATCACCAATCTCCCGGTAGCCATGCTACGCATGGAGACGGCACGCACCAGCCATGAACTTGGGATCGCCAGTACGCGTTACCTGTTATGGGCCTTGCTAGCCGCTGGGCTGGTGCTCGCGGCGGTCAATGTCGTCATTGTCGACCGCCTGGTTTTGACGCGCATGACCTTGTTGAGCGGTGATGTCAACAACATCGCCCAGAACCGCGAGTTCAATGTGCGCGTCGACCTTTTCGGCAACGACGAGCTGACCGGACTTGCGCGCCGCATCAATGAACTCCTCACGGCATTGCATTCCCAGCACCAGCTGGAACAGGCATTGGCCGCCGCGCAGGATGCCACGCGCGCCAAGTCATTATTTCTCGCCAATATGAGCCACGAGTTGCGCACGCCGCTGAATGCAATTATTGGTTACAGCGAATTGCTGGCCGACGAGGCGATCGCGCGCGGCACAACTGATCAGTGCAAGGACCTGAAATGCATCATCGATGCGGGACATCATCTGCGGAACATCGTGAGCGACGTGCTTGATTTGGCGAAAATCGAAGCGGGTAAGCTGGAGCTGAATTATGCACCGTTCAATCTACGCCACGTGCTGAATGTGGTACGCGATGTAATTAGATTGAGAGTTCACGAGAAAAATCTGACGTTGTCATTCAACCTAGCGGGCGAAATACCCGATGACTTCATCGGCGATGCTGGATTATTGCGGCAAATTCTGCTGAATCTATTGAACAACGCCGTGAAATACACGGAACACGGGGGGGTGGAATTATCCATAAACGCTTCTAAACTTCCTGGCTTTGCGGCGGCGCATGCAGACAGTGAATATTACGAAATCCAGTTCGCAGTAAGCGACACGGGCTTGGGTATTCCTGCAAATCAGCTCGACACCCTATTTAAGCCCTTCAACCGGGTCGAATCGATAACCAATCGCCGCCTCGGCGGAGCGGGTTTGGGTTTAGCACTCAGCAAACAATTGAGCGAGCTGATGGGTGGGCGGATTTGGGCAAGCAGCCAGGAAAATAAAGGCTCGACGTTTTTCTTCACTGTCATTATTGAAGCCGTCGTATCGCTGTCCCAGAACACACCGCTTTACAAACAGGCATGAAACTGCCCGATGAAAAAAAAGATGGGATATCTTGTTCAAGGCTCAAGATATCCCACGAATGCTCACGGCCGGTTAGTCGGGTTTACAACACATCCAGGTTGTGTCGAACGCCGTGAGCTCTTAACGGTTTCACTACTGCCGCACTTGTCCGGCCGACGAACCAAGCCGCTGAGGGGCACCAACTTGATTCACGGACCATTTAAAAATACGGCAAATCAGAGTAGAAGCTGCAAGGTTAAATCAACATTAATGTGAACCGGCGCAGCTGTCCGGCGTACAATGCGCGCAATTAAAATGTCTGGGAATCGCATGTCGCACACTCTGGATCTCGCCATCGACCTGATGCGCCGTCCTTCGGTCACTCCGGCCGATGCCGGTTGCCAGGATGTCATGATTGGGCGCCTGCAGGCGCTGGGTTTCAACATCGAGCGCCTGCCGTTCGGCGAGGTCAGCAATTTTTGGGCGCGGCGCGGCACGCACAGTCCGCTGCTGTGCTTTGCCGGCCATACCGATGTGGTGCCCACCGGCCCGCTCGCGCAGTGGACTTCGCCGCCCTTCGAGCCGCAAATTCGCGACGGCATGCTGTACGGACGCGGCGCGGCCGACATGAAAGGTTCGCTGGCCGCGATGGTCACCGCCTGCGAGCGATTCGTGCCAGCCCATCCGAAGCATGCGGGCTCGATTGCGTTTCTGATCACCTCGGACGAAGAAGGCGTGGCCACCCACGGCACCGTGAAAGTGGTCGAGCATCTGGAAAAACGCCAAGAAAAAATCGACTACTGCCTGGTGGGCGAACCCTCCTGCGTCGATCACCTCGGCGATTGTGTCAAGGTGGGGCGTCGCGGCTCGCTCAACGGCGTGCTCAAAGTCAAAGGCGTACAAGGGCATGTCGCCTATCCGCAGCGCGCGGACAATCCCATTCACCGCTTTGCCCCCGCGCTGCACGAACTCACCGGCATCGAGTGGGACAAGGGCAATGCGTTTTTCCCACCCACCACGTTCCAGGTCTCGAACATCCATTCCGGCACCGGCGCCAACAATGTCATCCCCGGCGAGCTGGACGTGGTGTTTAATTTCCGCTTCTCCACCCAGCTCACGCCCGAACAATTGCGCGTGCGGGTCGAATCGGTGTTGCAGCGTTTCGGCATCCGCTACGAAATCCAGTGGGCGCTGTCGGGCCAGCCGTTTCTCACCACACGAGGGGCGCTGGTGGATGCCGTCAGCGCCGCGACGCAAGAGATCAGCGGCCGCACGCCGGAATTGTCCACCTCGGGCGGCACCTCCGACGGCCGTTTCATCGCTCCCACCGGTTCCCAGGTTGTCGAGCTTGGGCCCCGCAATGCCACCATCCACAAAATCGACGAATGCGTGAGCGTCGACGAACTGGACAAACTGTCGGCGATTTACGAACGGATGCTGGAAAAACTGCTGGGATGAAGAAGGGCATGCCGTCTTCGCAATATAGCGTGCGCCATGCGCACGACAGATTGCGGAGAAACTCTGTCCAAATCGTCAGACAAACTTCAGTTGAGTCCACGCCAGGCCCTTTCATACTCTTCAAGTAATGCAAGTTCGCGCCGCGGGTTCCAGTGCAGTGTTCGAATCGGTAATTCACTGAGGGTCATGAAATGAAACGTCACATGCTTACGCTGTTGGTTTTGACGGGGTTAATGCCGGTCTACGCCGCTGAACACAAACATCATGCCGAGTCCGGCCCGGCTCAAATACCGCCGCCGGAGCAACGCGTGCTGGTCGAATTTCCGGACGCGACCAAGCGCTATTTCCTGCACACCATGCGGCAAAATCTGTCGGACATTCATGATATTCAGCGCGCGCTGGCGGATGGCAACTTCGAGCGCGCGGCGCAGATCGCGGAATTCAATCTCGGCATGGGCGGCATAAAAACTCATAACGCTTTGGCCGTCGATATGCCCGACGGCATGCGCAACATCGGCATGAAATTTCACGAAGCCAGCAGCCTGCTTGCGCAAACCTTGCAAACAAAAGATATGGCGAAAATTCAGGACGGATTAGCCAACGTGACGCAGGTGTGCGTAATGTGTCACGCCATGTACCGCGTGCGTTAATTCAATTCGCTCAGATTTTAGAGATCACTTGAAGGATGCGGCCTCCGCCTCGCGGTAGGCGAAACTGGCGTTGCGCCGCGCCAGCTCTTCGAAATTGTCAAGCTTGGCGAAACGTGACTGGTCCAGTTGATCGATGGCATCCTGCATGTCGACACCGCTGTCGATCATTTTTTTCATGTGATCGCGCAATGCAACCAAATATTCCCGCGTGGGGAAACGGAATGCGTCCAGCTTCGCCGGATTGCCGTGGCCGGGAACAAAGGTCACCGCGCCGAACCGGCTCATGCCATCGAATACCTGGATCCAGGACGCGACATTTCCACCGTCGACGACCGCCAGCAAGCGGCCGCTGTAAAGCACATCGCCGCCATAGACCACGTGATCCTCGATCACCTCCACAACGAGTGGACCCGGCGTATGCGCGACCGCGACCGGAATCAGGCGCAAGCTCACGCCGCCCAGATCGAGTACCGTTTCCGCGTCGATAAGCCGGTCCGGTGCGCCCGGTGCGTGCAGACTGCCGGCGGGAAGTTTGAGCGCACTTTCTGTGCCCTGTGCAAACATCCCGCCCATCTCGGCCATGCGCGCCGCTTCCGCCGGTGTGGTCACGATCGCCGCGCCGCGGCGGCGAAAAGACTCATTGCCCAGAAAGCGGTCGGGTTGCGAATTGCTGTTGATCGCATATTTGACCGGCGCAGAAGTGATGCGCGCAATGTGCGCCAGCATCTCGGTCGCCATCGCTTCGTTGTAGCCGGTCTCGATCACCGCCACCGCGTTTTTGCCGACCACGAAAGCGAGATTCATGCGAAACCCGCGATTCTCGGCACTCGCCGGACCGTGCGGACCGATCCATGCGTACAGATGTTCGGACACGCGCGTGGGCGCAGGTAAAATCGGCGTGGCCGCCCAAGCCGATACCGTCATGGCCGACATTAATATCAAGAGGATGGCCAGGTTTCGTTGCATAACGCCTCCCGTGAGTAGGTTCTTCGACATTAACGTTGATGATAGTCGAGGTTACAGAGGTAACCACTAACAAGTTCCTGACGTAAACGTAAGGAAGTGATGCGTAGAACAACGGCAGAGATTGGGCCATCATTAATTTACATAGACCCGTCACTGAGACACATGCCTACCTGTTCATCAAGGACACCCAGGCCGTTCAAAATCCGCTCATACGCACACATACCGGGCTAAGTAGGGTGTGAAAATGTGAGAACACGTGACCAAGTTAAATCACGCCCGGGAGTTCTTTTCGAAATAGCTGTCATGCGGGATAATCCTCATCCTGATTTCGTACGGCACTTCGAAGAGCATGGCACCGGAAACTGCAAAGACCCACACTGTGCAGCATAACCCTCCCCTTCCCCCTGCAAGGGAGAAGGTTGGCGACCGCCATGGATGGCGGAAGTTAGAGCAACGCAGGAGCAGTTGCCGGATGGGGGTGTTCAATACATACCTTCCACGCTACGTTGCGAGCCGCAAAATCCACATTGAACAAAAAACCTCGCAACACGATTCGAGACACTCCTTTGACTAAAGAAAAAATGCATAGCCGTGAGCTGGGTTTGGTACTCGCGCAACAGATTTTAGGCGTCGACGATTTGCACTACGGCCTGTGGGACGCCGATCTCGAACTCAAACTCACCAACATCGGCATCGCGCAGCAGCGTTACACCGATTTTTTGCTCGCCACGCTGCCGCCCGCACAACCCGGCCCGGTGCACGTGCTTGACATTGGCTGCGGTACCGGCCATATCCTCGGCCAACTGCTGGATCGCGGCTATCACGCCGACGGCGTGATTCCTTCGCCCAGCCTCGCCAAGCTGGTGCGCCAGCGCCTCGAGAAGCGGTCCGGCAATCAAAGCCAGTTATTCGAATGCCGTTTCGAAGACTTCCCCGTCGATCACCACGCGCAACGCTACGATGTCGCGCTGTTCAGCGAAAGCTTTCAATACATTTCGATGGATGCGTCGTTCGCGCTGCTGCAAAAAATTATCAAGCCCGGTGGCCTGATGGTGATCTGCGACTTCTTTAAAACCGAACATCACGGCGACCGCGGCGCCGGCGACAAGAGCTTTGGCGGCGGCCATCCACTCAGCGAGTTTTACGCCAAAATTAAAACCACCCGCTTCGTGCCGGTGCGCGACGAGGACATCACCAAACGCGTAAGCCCCAACCTGGATTTGCTCAATGATTTTCTGCTCAACACCATCAAGCCGGTGGGCTTGTCGCTCGACCGTTACCTGAGCAGCAACTACCCAAAATTGTCCTGGATCGCGCAAAGATTAATGCGCAAAAAACTCGCCAAGGCCAACTACAAATATTTCTCCGGCCACCGCAGCAAGGAAACCTTTGAACGGTATAAAACTTACCATCTGATGGTGTATCAGTTGGGCGTCTAGCAATGACATCCATACGCGAGCGCCAAGTCTCGACATGAACGACAATCTATTGCTGTTCGTTTGGAATCATTACGCTTTCAATGACGCTGCAAGCTTTGCCGTGTGTGTGCTGTTGCTGGCGCTGTATCACCTGTGGATCCGTTACAAGGTACGCCTTAATCCCACTTACACCATTCAGGCGATCAATCGCATCGCCCGTACCGCCTGGGTCGAGACCATGATGAGCAGCGGCAAGCCGGACGTCATTTCCGTGCAGACCTTGCGCAACTCCACCATGGCGGCCACGTTTCTGGCCTCAACCGCCGTGCTGTTGATCCTCGGCGTGATGACCTTGAGCGGTCAGGCCGACAAACTGGGCTCCACCTGGCATGCGCTCAATGCCTTCGGTGCGAAAGATGCGGAACTGTTTATCGTCAAAGTGATTCTGCTGTTGCTGGATCTGTTCACGGTGTTCTTCAGCTTTACGATGGCGGTGCGCGTGTACAACCACGTGGGGTATTTAATCAACGTGCCGCTGTCGCTGAATCATCAATCCCTGACGCCGCAGCATGTGGCCATGCATCTGAACCGCGCCGGAAAATATTACAGCATCGGCATGCGCGCCTTCTATTTCATCGTGCCCTTGGTGTTTTGGCTGTTCGGGCCTCTGTTCATGCTCATGTCCACCCTGATGCTGATTGTGGTGCTGTATTGGGTCGACCGGGCACCGAATTTACTCACTGAAGATCATCAAAAAAATTAAAAACTCCTTCCCCTGAGTCCGGGGAAGGAGTGTAACCCTGCTTAATTTACCTTGATCGGCACATAGGTGGCGTTGTTGCTCTCGGTGATTTCAGAGACCGCATTATTTTTGTCGATAACCGCGCCCAGCCAGTATTTCTGGCCCGAGGTCAGGCTCGATGGAATCACCAAATACGTATTGCTGGTCGTGAATACGGTATTGCGTCCGAGCGTGACCGAACCGTCGCCCAGCCACGTATCCCCCGTGGAAATAAAGTCGTTGGTCGAGACGTAATAACCCACGGGCACGCTCTTGGTGTTCTTGCCGTTATTCTCGTAGGTCAATTCCAGGCGCACGGTCTGGCCTTTGTTCACGTAGTAACGTTTTTCACCAGCGTCGGTGTACGACGCCAGCGGATTGCCCGCGCTATCGAGCACACGCGTACGCACATGCGTGCTGTACTCGCCGTCGGTGCCGCTGTACTTCCAATGCGTCACCGCCAAGTCTTCGAGCGTGCCGCCGTACAACCCGTATAAGTACACCGCGCCGTTGTTGCCGTCTTCGCCGGAATAGGCACGCGTGGTTGCACCGTTGGCGGTCGTATGCGTCCAGTCGGAGCCCATGATGTTGTAGGTGTTGTTGGTGTGTGCAAGCCCCAGTGCATGACCCAGCTCGTGCATGGCCGTGGTCTGGAATGGTCGATACGCGCCCCCATAACCCCACAAGTTGGTCTTGCTGGTCGAAGTCGTGTACGACTCGGAAACGTCGAACACGACATCGGCTTCGGTGATTTCAACATCGGTCCCGAAAATCCAGTAGTCGATGCAATCCCATTGAATAAATGTCACGGCCGGCGCGCCGTCGAGCAAACCCGCGTCGTCCGAGAACCAGGCTTCGCTCTGGCCATTATCCAGATTCACGGAGGTATCGCCGTAGCTGATGCCGAAGCGGAATTCGCTGGGATTCTGGTTCCAGCGATCGATCGCCGTGGTCATGGCGTCGCGCCATGAGCCGGACGGGAAGCTCACATTGCCCAGTCGCATGGTCGTGGTTTCCGCCGACCATTTTTCCTTTTGTCCCAGGCATTCCCAGGTCGTGTAAGCGTTGGCGTTGATGGACAACGTGGCCAATGCGGCGAGTGAACATAATTTCAGAAATGTGCGTTGCATGATGCATGTCCTCGTAAATGAATTGGATTATTTAATAACCGGGTTGCCGCCGTTGCGCGTCACCAGATCGGCTTCAAGCTTGTCGGCCGAGGTGTTGATCAACGCGGGCGCAGTGTCAATACCTGCGTCTTTTGGCGAAGCAACCTCGCGGGCGATGAGTGTCTTGAACGGCTGTTTAATGTCGGCGCTTGTGACCGGCGGAAGCTTGGCCAGTTCGTCCGCCGTGTTCACGCGTGCGACCGCCGCGGCGATGCGCGATAACACGGCATCGAACGAAAGCTGATAGACGGATTTGGCATCGCGCGGCTGCAACCCTTCACCGGCGGGCAGCTCGTGATGCTTGCGCAGCTCGGTCATTGAAACCTTGTGCGCGACGACTTCTTCCAGTTCAAAAAACGGCCCGAAGCCCCACTGATACGACTTCGCCTGCACTGGTGATTGTTCCAGAGCTTGACCTTCGTCGTTGAATGCCAAGCCATTGATGATGCGCACTCGGCTGCGTGTGCATTCCACCAGCGGGCAAGCGTTTTTCGCGTTGCCGCGTACGAATAAAATGTCATGTTCGCCGGCGTCGAACAACGGAATGTTCGATGCCATCAGAAATTGCGACTTGTCGCCGCGGCCGCCCACGAAGCGCAGCGTGACGGTGTCCGAATCCGCTTTGCCCTTGAGGATTTTTTCAATCTTGTAAGTGACAAAAGTGTGCGGGGTACCGGGGGTCTTGCCGTCGGCGCTTTCCGCACGGCGGTAATTCACGTCGGCGACGGTGCCCAGGAAAACAAACTCGGCATTACGCGCCAAATTGTTTTCCGACAGGGGCGCAATCGAATGATCGGCGATCGCCGGTATCGATAGCGCTGAGCTAACCAGGGTTGCGAGCAGCAGCTTGTTCATAGATCTTCATCTCCCATGCGATTGTTGAAATAAGGAGACGCACTGTACGCAATGCAGCGTGCAGCCACGTATGAACAGATGCACAACCGGAACCGCGATTATTAAGATTCGAAAGTGTGTGAAGCCCGGCACCATAAACGTGCAGAATTCACGCGGGCA
>CAZHHW010000058.1:17622-20511 GCA_964532385.1 uncultured Gammaproteobacteria bacterium
TTCAGTGATAGGGCAATGAACCTGATTCGAAAACTGGATCGATTTTTATTTTTGCGCGTGCGCCCGCTGCAAAGCTTCGATGTCGATCTTCGTCATCTGCATCATGGCTTGCATCACCCGGCCTGATTTCACCGGGTCGGGGTCACTCAGCAATTGGCCCAAGGCCGAGGGAATGATCTGCCACGAGAGACCGAATTTATCTTGCAGCCAGCCGCATTGCTGCGGTGCTCCGCCTGCGGAAAGCTTTGCCCACAGCGTGTCGACCTCTTGCTGGGTTTTGCAGTCGACGAACAAGGAGATGGCGGGCGTGAACTTAAAATGCGGTCCGCCATTTAAGGCGATGAAGCTCTGCCCCTCAAGCTGGAAGGTCGCGGACATGACAGTTCCTTTGGGTCCTGGACCACCCTCCCCACAGCGGGTCACGTCGCCTATTTTTGAATTCTTGAAAACGGAAACATAAAAATTCATCGCCTCTTCGGCTTGATTGTCGAACCACAAAAACGGGGTGATTTTTTGCATGATATTTCTCCTTGCTACGAATCCATGTGAAGGATTGAGTCAGATTTCGCCATCATCGGGCCAGTGAATCTTAAGACAAGGCCCCTCGACTAAAGTTGACCCCGTTTTGTCCGTTAATGTTCTGCAAAAACCCCTACCCTGCCAAGCGGGCAAGGTGCCGTATCGGCGGATTAAGGCAACGTCGAGAGCTCCTAATGAACCAGAATAAAACTAAATTCGCCGCCCGGCGCCCGCATCATACGCTAACTGCTTTTTTTCTGGCCTGCATATGCTGCTCTACGCTTGATGCAAAACAGCCCGCTTCGATGCGGGATTTTCTGTCATTGAGCATTGAGCAATTGGCGCAAATCAATGTCAGCTCGGTGTCAAAACAGGAAGAAAGCTTGTTGGATGCGGCAGCTTCCATTTATGTCATTACCCGCGACGCGCTCCATGACTCGGGGGCCACAACCATCCCCGAGGCTCTCCGGCTTGCGCCCAACTTGCATGTAGCACGGGGCGATGCCGGACAATACGCAATTAGCGCGCGAGGTTTTAATAATGTCCTGGAGAATAAGTTGCTGGTGTTGATCGATGGGCGGACTATTTATTCGCCGTTCTTCGCCGGTGTGTTCTGGATTACCCAGGATCTCTTGATGGAGGATATCGAACGCATCGAAGTGATCAGTGGTCCCGGCGGCACCTTATGGGGTTCGAACGCGGTTAACGGCGTGATCAACATCATCACGCGCACCACCGCAGACTCGCAGGGCGCTGTTTTCACCACCACCGGCGGCAATTTTGAACGCGGCCTAGGCGTGCGTGTGGGCGGCAAACTCGGCGAAAACGGCCACTATCGTGTGTACACCAAAGCCCTGGATGTTAACCACACACAGCGCGCCAACAACACCCGCGTACCGGATGGCTTTGACAGAGCCCGCTTCGGTTTTCGCACCGATTGGGATACGCCGACTGATCAAGTCACCGTGCAAGGCGATACCTATGACGGTACCTCGCAGCAACTGGGGCCCGGTAAAACCACTTTCTCCGGCAACAACCTGTTGGCCCGTTTTACCCGCCGCTTTGCCAACGACTCGGAGTTGCGCATGCAAAGTTATTACGATCTGGCCGTGCGCGATAATGCAGGTGCCTTCAAAGACGAAATGGAAATCTATGACATAGAGCTGCAATATGCTCTGCCGTTCCTGGAAAAACACCGTTTGCTATTCGGTGGCGGTTATCGAAATGCGAAAGATCGCACCACCAATTACAGTCCGTTTCTGTTGTTTCTGCCGGAAAATAAAAATCTGCAATGGTCGAATATTTTTATTCAGCAAGAAACGGCATTGTCTGCGGATCTTGTCCTGACCCTGGGCGCGAAATGGGAGAGAAATGTTTATACCGGTACGGAATTTTTGCCGAATGCTCGCGTGGCATGGCATCTGATAAATGATGCATTGCTGTGGGGAGAAGTGTCACGTGCGGTGCGTGCGCCGGCCAGATTGGACCGGGATTTTTATATTCCTATTTTAGGCATCAATGGCGGAGCGGATTTTGAATCCGAGTTAACCGATGTCGCGGAAATCGGCTACCGCGCACAACCGGTTCAGGCATTTTCTTATTCATTGACCGCGTTTCATCATTGGCATGATAAGCAACGCAGCGGCGAACCCAATCCCAATGGTCCAGGTTTTGTCATCAGCAATACCATTGAAGGCACGACCCACGGCCTGGAAGGCTGGGCCCATTATCAGGCCATGCCTCAATGGCATTTAAGCGGCGGGTTTATTGAACAGCGGCAGAATTTACACAACAAGCCCGGCAGCCTGGACCCCACCGGTGCCAAGGCGCTGGGTAATGATCCAAAGCACATCTGGAATCTACAGTCGACATACAACCTCAGGAAGCATCAGCAACTCTATGTGGCCGTGCGCTATGTCAGCGAGTTACCCGCTCCGCATGCGCCTGCCTATACGGCCGTGGATGCGCGCTACGGCTGGCAGTTAGCGGAAAATCTGGAAATTTCTTTGAGCGTACAAAATCTGTTCGACCGCGAACACGGTGAATTCGGCGACCCGGCCGTCAACAGCGTATATGAACGCACTGCATTTCTGACACTGCATGGCGTGAGCAAGTGAGTGATTGAAGTAACGGGTTTTTACTTTGCATACCGGCGGAAGAACTAGCCGCTCAAGGCTTGCAGACCAGAATGGTCATGACATTTTGCGTTTAAGGAAACGCCGGTATATTCATTTTTCTGGGAACGCGAGCGTCCCGCTCGCTGTTTTGCTGGCAAGATGCCCGCGCTCCATGGCTAAGCTTCGCTCACGGTTTTTCAGTAATCGCCTTCAGGCTGGCAAATCCTTCTTCATATTTTTCGCCCACCATTTT
>CAZHHW010000059.1:0-14698 GCA_964532385.1 uncultured Gammaproteobacteria bacterium
CCGCTCAAGCGTGATTCCATTTCCATGACGGTTTCCGGCGGTACGCCGAGGTCGGCGGCAATCGCGTCTACCTCCGCTTTATTCATCCAGCCCAGGCGCTTTTTGGCGCTGCGTAAATTAAAAAATAATTTGCGTTGCGCCTTGGTGGTGGCGACTTTAACGATGCGCCAGTTGCGCAGGATGTACTCGTGCATTTCCGCGCGAATCCAGTGCACCGCAAACGATACCAGCCGCACATTCATGCTCGGGTCGAAACGCTTGACCGCTTTCATCAAGCCGATATTGCCTTCCTGCACCAGATCCGCCTGCGGCAAGCCATAACCGCTGTAGCCGCGCGCAATGTGCACCACAAAACGCAGATGCGATAATACGAGTTTTTGCGCCGCCATCAGATCCTGATCCCGCTGCCAGCGCACCGCCAGCTCATGCTCTTCATCGCTGGTCAGAATAGGAACTTGATTAATGGCTCGCAGATAGCTGTCCAAGCCACCGGCAAGAGACGGTACAAGCATCATGGATTTGCGCATAGTCGATTCCTTGAGACTGGTTCTGATTGTTACGAAGTATAGCTTAGCACTCTCGATTTGGGAGTGCTAATGGGCAAAAAAGTTCCCGAGTTTAGCGGGAGACAAAGTCTGTTGACGGCATAAGGCGAATGCCGATCCATAGCTCCTTTGAAAACGCTGAACGAATTCAATCATCGTTCGCACGGATGCCTCCAGCCGCGGTTTTCACATCGGCGCCGAGCTTCGCGAGACGGTAGTGTAATTGACGCGGACTCAAGCCCAGGCGCCGCGCAGCAAGGGTCTTGTTGCCTTGCGCCGCGGCGATCGCATTTACAATCGCGTGCCTGTCTTCGGAGCGCACGCGCACATACGGCCGAATCTCCGCGGAGGTGTTTTCGTCGTGGCCCGAACCGGAATGGTGGTGCGTAACGGGCACCGCCATCGCCAACTCTTCCTGCAAGATCGCACCGATCTCAGTGCGCGTGACGATGTTGCCTTCCGACATCACGACCAAGCGCTCGATCACATTTTCCAGTTGGCGGATATTGCCCGGCCACGAGTAGGACTCAAGTTGCCGCAACGCGTCCGCGGTGAGCACGACGTTGCGGCCGTGACGTTGATTCACCTTGTTGAGAAAGTGCGCCGTCAACAGGCGCACATCGCCGTTACGCTCGCGCAAGGAAGGGAGCGAAACACGGATTACGTTGAGCCGGTAATATAAGTCCGGACGAAACGCTCCAGCTGCAATGGCTTCCTGCAAGTTGCGATGGGTTGCCGTTATGATGCGGGCGTCCACAGCGATTTCACTATTGCCACCGACGCGATACACGCTGCGCTCTTGCAAAACGCGCAACATCTTCGCCTGCAACTCGAGACTCATGTCGCCGATTTCGTCCAGAAACAGCGTGCCACTGGAAGCGAGTTCGAATTTACCAATATGCCCGGAGGTCGCGCCGGTGAAACTGCCCTTCTCGTGACCGAATAATTCCGATTCCAGCAGATTCTCCGGAATAGCCGCGCAATTGACGCATACAAACGGCTGCTCTCTGCGCTTGCCGGCCAAATGAATCATGCGCGCAAAACGCTCCTTACCCGACCCCGATTCGCCTGTGAGCATCACGGTCGCATCGGACATGGCCGCGCGTTGCGCCTTGTTGATCGCATCACGCAACGCCGGACTTTCGCCCACGATGCCATGCGTAAATGCTTCCGAACGCCCCGCCTTCAGCAATTTATTTTCCTGCACCAAATCGTGCGTGCGGGCGGCGACGAGCTGGCTGATGCGCAGGACTTGCCCAATCATTGCCGCCAATACCTGCAACACCAGCAGATCGGCTTCGAATCCATGCCGCGGCTTGGGCAAGGGATGCACCGCGAGCACGCCGATTGGAACACCGTCCTGCCGGATCGGCACGGCGATGAACGCGATCGGGTCACCCATGTAGCGCGCGACGTCGGAGACCCGCGCGAGGTAGTGCGGTTCCTTTGCAACATCGGGAATTACGGCTGTTTCGCCGCTCTTCATGACACGCCCGGTAATGCCTTCGCCCAGCGCATAAGTCACGCGCGCACGATCCTCCTCAGCGATACCGATCGCATAGCGGATGCGCAGCAAGCCGGATACCGGGTCGGGCAAAACTACGCGCCCTTTACTCAGACATAACCGGCTGTCGAGCAATTGCAAAATCTCTGATACGGAAACATCAGGCTCCAGGGAGCGCCCGAGCAGACGAGCGGCGTCGAGGAACACGCGTGCCGCTTCACGATTTAGAACCGGATAACGTTCAGCATTCATGTCCAATCATTCTCCGGAACAATATGGAAATTGATTAAATTCATGACTCATGCCAAATATGACGAGCCCCGCCCCCTGTAGTTAAGCGCTTTACGGCGCATCGCTATGATTTATTTTTGTGCCGAGCGCGACGTGACGCACCAAGATTGTGCCGATGTGCGCGTGACGCACTCACGGGCTGGAATTTGCCGCAACGACACGCCCGCGCAAAACACCGCTCCGCCGCATCAACATTGTATTCAATGTCTATATTATCAATATCTGGCGCCGTCCTGCTGTTCGCAGCCTCTAACGATAATTATTTATTAAACATGCTGTTATGCGCTAGCGCATGGCCTGGTATGGCAATTGCTCTATCCGCTTTCCCGATCGCGACCAAGGAGGCAATAACCAGCGGCTTGCCACGCAGGTAGACGGGCTTGACTTTTATTTCTTTAACATAAATGAGAAGCAGAGCTGTACCGCGAAAATCTACAATGGCATGGTCCAGAGTCACCGGTGGTTCCAAAGCGTCACGCCCTAGATTAGCCAACTGCCCGATGATGCTTTCCGACTCGCCTTGATCCATACCACGAAGGGCGTTGGTTTGTTCATCGACTCCAAATACCATCACCCCGCCATTTGGGTAATTTGCGAAAGCCGATAGATGCTGCACCAGGCGGTCTTTCTTGTTAGACAGGCTGTGTTTCCAGTCCAGTTCGTTGAGCTCGTGAGGCACTGACCCGAGACTTGTCTCAAGGAAAGCTACTGCCGAGGTGATCCAATGTTTCATTTTTTGCGTGATCCGTAACTATTGGCTCATGAACCAACAACTTATTGTTTATACATGTGTAATCAGAATTTTCCGTTTTCGAGTGAAGTAACACCACGCCGATGGATACAAATTCTTCATCCAGCGGGATGCACACCTTCATCTTGGTCACCGGTTCCGGTGAGAGTAAAAATGGGCTAAGGCTAGCCAGACTTACAAACCTATCGAATTCGATAGGTTTAGCATTCCGGGTTGGAACGCGAACAACGCGGCACCGACCTGATCTGGATTCAGATCAACTTGGGCACTGATGACCGCTCTGACGAGTTTTTCAATGCTGTCGGACGCGCAGCGCTTGGTCAGCGCGTGAGCAAAATATTTCGCGTCATAGTCAGTTAGAAGCATTCGAGGTTAATCAGACGGTTCGATTTGCTACACGCAGACCGAGATGGGACAAACAAAGTGAAGGCATCGCCAAACAGACGATCTTATTCACTAGCCATCCACGTCTGTTTTGTTACGAAATCCTAGCATACCGCGTGGTAGTGAACGATATGCATTCTACCGCTTTGCGACACCTAGTTACTGACTTATGTACTAGCAGCTTGCTGAATAAACCTGACCCTTCCTCCACTCTAATATTGATTGGAAAGTTGTAACGAAGAGCTTGGGATTTGTTGTGTACGCGAAATTCTTACCACACGAAACGTTGGCTTAGTGCGCGCTGTGTACTTGGAGTACGTGTACGTTGGTATGCCGGGATCATGTCAGCGTAATGGGCCAAAATCAGGTGGCGGTTTGCGGTTGTGAGTCGCTGCCTCGTAGGCGGCGGCGATTGCGAACAAGGTGTGCTCGGTAAAGGGCAAGCCGAGAAAGTCGACCCCGACGGGCAACACCGCCGGAATGGCCGGCAGCAGCGTGCCATCCAGGGCGCGGTCGTAAACCTGCGTCGTGAATCCCGCCGGGACCGTGATCGCCGCAAAACCTCTGCTGCTGATGGTCGTCCAGTTCAAACCCCGGTCATTCACGGTGGGTTCGGGAGGTGAGGTGAGAATCCCGGGCGGAATATTTCCCGACGGATAAACCACGGCGTCGAGATCCATCTGTGCAAAGCAGTCGAAGACTACGGTCTGCACCGCGAAGCGGGTTTGCAGGGCGCCCGCATTCGCCAGCGTTCGATTCGTGTCTGTGCTCTGTAAACTTGCTTTGCGATTTGTCAAGACTGGGTCGGTCCAAAAGTTCGCCTTCGTGGTCAGATCCGTGAGGCTTTGAATTTCAGCATCGCCACGCTCGCGGATGTATGCGTTGAAGTTGTACTTGCCGTCGCCGGTGTCCCCGCTGCCGGTGCCGCCGACGTTGCGAATGCTGGGGCGGCCTGTCGCCGTGTGCGGCACGAGCGACGGATCGAAGAAGATGTCCAGCAACGTCACGGTGTGGTCGGTAACGGGCGCGCCGGTGGTGGTAAACGGAAACTGTGTGGGGAACCCGCGCATGAACTGCTGGTTTTGCCATTTGGGTATCCACTTATCCACGCAACTCTGGAACAAAGCGCCCTGCGGACCGGGGTCAACGATGGTGGCGCCGAGCTGGCGCAGACGCGCGATCGCGGCGTCCACAAGGTCGATGCTCTCCACGTCCGCGGCCGTGAACAGGCTCTTGTCCATATACTCGCGCACCACACCGATGCGGAAGCCGTTCAGGTGTTTTTTGTCCGCGTACTCGTAGTACGGCTTGGGCGGCTTGCGATTTCTGCTGAATGCGGTCAGTTCGTCCTTCGGGTCGTAGCCGGCGTAAGCATCGAGAATGCGCGCCACGTCTTCCACGCTACGGCACATCGGCCCCACGCGTGTTGAGATACCGCGCTGTATCATGCCGTCCGCGCTGACCAACTCGCGTGTCGGCACGATGCCGACTACGCTGGCCCAGCGGGCCGGCTTGATGATCGAGCCGCCGGTCTCTTCAGCGATGGCGCAGGTCACGAGATTTGCGGAAACCGCAACCGCCGAGCCGCCGCTCGAACCGCCCGGATCACGTTCGCTGTCGTAGGCGTTGCAACCCGTGCCGCCGAACGAGCTGCGCGCGTCGCCGCCCGCGTACTCATCCATGTTGGCCTTGGCGAGGATGATCGCACCGGCTTTGCGCAGCCGCTCCGCGACCGTGGAATCATCCGGCGGACGGTCGTTGGCCCAGAACGCATCGGCACCCGACGTCGTGCGCATGTCGAAGGTGTCGTACTGGTCTTTGAGTGCGATTACCACGCCGTGCAGCGGACCCGCGAGCTTGTGGGTCCGAGCAAACGTCAGATCGAGGGCCGCCGCGGTTTCAAGCGCGTCCGGCATGCCCGGATCATCATCGGCGAGATCTGTCATGCTGCGCGCCTTACGCTCGTCGAAGCCCCAGGCGATCCGATGCTTCGGCCGCAGGTTCAAGGTCATGAGCGCATTCACCTTGCCCGCGTTCGGCTGCATGGTGATCGGCCCGAGGATGCCGAAGGGTTCGTTGACGCAGGTGCCGTTGTAGGCCTTGATGCGTGCAAGATAGAGACGAACAATGTCCATCGTGGTGACTTTACGCGTGAGGATCGCGTTTTGGATATCTGTAATTGTTGCCTCCTCGATCGCGAATTTTTCCGCCTTCCCATGCGCCCAGGCGCTGGGCACCGTAATGGCTAAACACAGCGCCAACACGACAAGTCGAAACATGGCTCCTCCTATCCGAGGTTTAAATTTAATATCTCTTTTTGAATCGTAAGCACATCTACGAATCCAACACGATAAAATTAAGTTTGTAGTAGCGCTTGGCGTTGACATTATTCAGACGCACCAATGAAACATCCCTTCCCCCAGCAGGGGGAAGGGGCTTTAAATCATCGTGTACGTCAGTCTTGCTCGATCGAATGCTTCTCTTCGCGGCTGAGTTCGCGGCCTCTAGGCATATCGCGTGCCTTGCCGGGCTTGCCGGGAGCGCGATTCTCAAGCGGGCCGAAGTCGGGAGGCGGGCTGCGATGATGCGTTGCGCCTTCATAGGCAGAAGCGATCTTGAAGAGCATCGGTTCACCAAACGGCAGCGCGAGGAAATCAATCCCCACCGGAAGTTTTGCGGGAATGGGCCCGATTAGATTTCTAGACGCATCGCGATCATACACTTGAGTGGTAAACCCGGCGGGAACGGTGATCGCCGGGAAACCGCGGCTGTTGATAAATGTCCAGATCGACGACGGCCTGTCGTTTATACCTGGCTCCTCCGGGGAAGTCAGGATAGGCGGGTGCACGCTGCCGGTCGGATACGTCACCGCATCCAGCTTGAGCTCGGCAAAACACTGGAAGACCACCGTCTGCAACGCAAAGCGATTTTGCAAGGCACTTTGATTCGCGAACGTCAGGGCGGCATTCGTGTTTTCCAGATTCGCTTTCCGATTGGGGATGACAGGATCCGTCCAGAAATTCGCCTTGGTAATTAAATCCATAATCGTCTGGATGTTCGGATCGCCGCGCTCTTTCAGATAAAAGCCCAGATTGTATTTGCCGTCGCCCGTATCGCCCCCGGCCGGTCCGAGATTCCGGATGCTGGGTTGTCCAGCCGCTGCATGAGGAACCAGCAAAGGATTAAAGTACATGTCGATCAACAATGGAAAATGGTCGGTGTCTATTGGAAAAACCGTGGGGAATTGGCCTATAAATAGCCGGTTCCGCCAAATCGGCACGACCTTGTCGACACAGCTCTGAAACAGCGCCCCGCCGGGTCCCGGATCGACAATGGTGGCGCCGAGCCGGCGCAAGTCCGAAATCGCCGAGTCGACCAGATCAATGCTTTCAACGTCGGTGATGGCGAACAGGTTCTTGTCCATATACTCGCGAATGACTCCGATCCGCACGTTGTCCAGCCGTTTGGCGTCGGCGTACGCGTAATAGGGTTTCGCGGGTTTCTTGTTAATGCTGAAGGCGGTGAGTTCGTCCTTCGGATCAAACCCGGCATAGACGTCAAGGATGCGCGCCGTGTCTTCGACCGTGCGGCAAATCGGCCCAACGCGGGTGACGATTCCCTTCTGTATCATCCCATCGCCACTTACCAACTCGCGGGTCGGCGCGATGCCGACGGAATTATTGTTTTTAGCGGGCTCGCGCACCGAGGTACCGGATTCTTCACCGATGGCGCAGGTCACCAAGTTAGTTGCCACGGCCATGCCGGAGCCGCCGCTGGAAGCACCGGGATCGCGTTCGGTATCGTAGGGGTTGCACATCGTGCCGCCAAATGAGCTGCGCGTACCGGCGACACCTCCCGCCGCGTATTCCCCCATGTTGGCCTTGGCGAGGATGATCGCTCCGGCTTCGCGCAACTGCTGCACGAAGGTGGCATCGTCCGGCGGGCGATCGTTGCTGTAGAAGGCATCGGCGCCGGCCGTCGTGCGCATGTCGAAGGTGTCGTACTGATCCTTGATCGCCATAACAACGCCGTGTAGTGGCCCAACCAGTTTCCCCGTTTTGGCGAATTTGGCGTCCAACGCCGCAGCCACTTCCAGCGCATCGGGCATATCCGGATCGTTATCGACAAGATCCGTCATGCTGCGGGCCTTGCGGCTGTCGAAGCCCAGCGCCACCCGGGTGGCGGGGCGCAGGTTCAAGGTCATAAGCGCATTAACCTTGCCCGCATGAGGAATTGTCGAGATCGGGCCCAGAATGCCTTGTGGCTCATTCACACAGGTGCCGTTATATGCCTTGATACGTGCAAGATAGAGATGGACGATCTCCGTCGTCGTGACTTTACGCGCGAGGATCGCGTTTTGGATCTCCGCAATCGTGGCCTCCTCAATCTCGAACCTTGCCCCCTTCCCATGCGCCCATACGCCGGGCGCCGCAATGCATAAACATAGTGTCAAACCGCAAATGCTCCGCACCATGGCTCCTCCTCCAAGTTCAAATTAAAATTCTGATTTAGATTCACAGCTGATCGCTTGCGGCCAGTGAAGGCATTGGAACGCCGCCGCTTTCGTTGCAGTGGTTATTTTAAAAGAGCACCTGTTGTGGTTATTTCACCGCCAGCCGGCCCTCATACCCCTGCGCAGGACTCAAGACCGTTTTGAGCAGCCGCAGCGCTGCATACATCGGGTCCCAGAAAATGATCGCCGTGACAATTGGATATATCGCAACAAGCGCCAGCCATACCGGCGCGAACTGCGCGTACATAACCAACCCGATTAATAGCGCACCCATCAGGTAACGCGTGATGTCTTCGGTACCGCGGATATTCGGATCAAAGAATGTTTTCATGGTGGTAGCCTCCTCGGCTGAATATTCGACACCTGCTACAGGCAACTGCCGTACCAAGTCAGGGGTCTCACCATAACATCATGTTCGCAATACATAATATTGCGAACGGCCGCGCAGCGCGGAAAGCCTCAGGACATGGACAATGTCGACATTGAATACAATGTCGATGCCGCATCATTCATAACACGCGACACGACATTTAAGCGCCTTATCATGACCAATACTAAGACAAGCACCGCCGATAACAGGCGAGATTAGCTACACCACGCAGACGCATTCGACATTTGTTACCGGCGCATTTAGTCAATACATGGCGCTAAGTAATTTTTCTCTTTATGGAATTTGCAGCGGATCAGCTGGCTTGGCGCAATGCCGCTTACTACTTGCCGGAAAAATCCTGCTTTGCGTCCTTCCAGGAGTTGTCGTCGTACTGCGCTCCCCTGCTGCACAGATAGTGAATTTATCGCCTCGCCACACCTCATTAACTCACATACATAGCACTGGCTTCGTTCGTATAGTTTCTTCGCGGCATATCTCAAAAATCAATGCCGGGAAATTTTTTCATACATACAACATAGGAGTTTTTACCATGATCGAAAAAGCACGTGGGTCCGACCAATTGAAATTGAATTGCGCAAGTTTTTCCGAATTGACACAAGAAGAGCTGGTGCAAGTGGCGGGTGGTTTGAGCAGCATTTATTTGCGTCCTTTTCCGCAAGGCATTCCCTGGCCAGAACTGTTTGTGACGGCTCCGCAAATTAATCCGGTAGTTCTTCCCGGGCTTACCACGAGTTTCTAACTCGCCTAAGTCGCAATTACCGCGTAACGCTTTGACCAAGAGGAAAACATCATGGGCCCGACAGAACAAACTCGCATTGTGCAGATACATCCGACACGTCGGTGTAATTTACGCTGTCGCCATTGTTATTCCTCTTCGTCGCCCCAGGAGCGCGACATGCTTGATGTCGCGCTCCTTTTTGATGCCATTTCGGACGCAGCGACGCTGGGCTACGAGTGGATCAGTTTTTCCGGCGGTGAGCCTCTGCTGTATCGCCCGTTACCTGAAATGCTGCGCTACACCAAAACGCTCGGTTTACACACGGCTTTGGCAACCAACGGCATGCTGCTGAATGCACGCCATCTGGACGCCATCGCGCCTTACATCGATCTGGTCGCGATCAGCATCGACGGGATTCCCGAGTCGCATAATCACATTCGCGCGCACGATCACGCCTTCGAACACATGGCGTCGCAGCTCGGCAATTTACGCGAGCGCGGCATTAAATTCGGATTTATCTTCACCCTCACGCAACACAATTTACATGAGCTGCAATGGGTGGCCAATTTCGCCCTCGAACAAGGGGCCAAGTTATTGCAAATACACCCGCTGGATGAAGTCGGGCACGCGGTTGAAAACATGATCGGCGAAACCCCCGATCAAATCGAAAATGCTTACGCCTGGATGCTCGGCCAGCAGATTCAACGCAGTTCCGGAGATCGTCTGGCCGTGCAAGTCGATCTGGTGTTCAGCGAACATCTCAAAGCGCGCCCGGAATTATTTTACGCGGGCGCGGTTTCACAGGATGAGCAAGCGCAGCTGGGGGAACTGCTGTCGCCGCTCATTATCGAAGCCGACGGTACCGTGGTGCCTTTGCAATATGGATTTCCACGCGCTTATGCCTTGGGCAATCTGGCCAACGCGCGCTTGAGTTCAATGGCCAATACCTGGCGCCAGAATTCCATGACATCGTTCCATGCGCTTTGCCGCGCCGCTTACGAGCAGGTGACCAGCACGGCGACGCCACGCTTCATCAGTTGGTACGACACGGTCGCCAAGCTGGGCCGGTCGTTGCAAAGTCCCGCCGCCGCGCACAGCGATATGCATTTGCCGATGCAGCAAGTCATGTCGTTTGTGCAAATGAATAACCGGTAACGTGTTTATGCGCAGCAGCTTATTCCGGCCCGAGGTATTGCAACGGCAAGACCACGCGGCGTTAGGCGACGTCAGGCTGGTCACACCGCCCTCCGCAACGTTTCTGATCATGCTGGCCGCGATGATCGGCCTTCTGTTAATAGCATTCGCGGTGTGGGGCGAATACACACGCAAAGTGCACGTCACTGGTTTTTTGGCGCCCGATAAAGGTTTGATCAAAGTGCTGCCGCCGCTCGCGGGCACCTTGATCGAGAAGCACGTAAAAGAAGGCCAGCAGGTGAAGCAGGGCGACGTGCTGTTCGTGCTTTCCACTGATCGCAGCACGCCCATCATCGCCAACACGCAGGCGGCGACGTTGCAGCAATTGAATGCGCGCCGCAGCAGTTATGAATCCGAACGCGCGGCACAAAATGATATCGAACAATTGCAGCAAAGCGGTTTAAAGGCGCGCATCCAGTCCGCCGCGAACGAAATCGTACTCATCGACGGCGAGCTTAAAACCCGCGAAAAACGCCTTGAAAGTGCCGAGCAAAGCGCGGCTCGCTTTGCGGAGTTGGCGAAAGATCATTTCGTCCCCGCCGTGCAGGCGCAGCAAAAATACGAAGAGTTGCTCGAGCAGCGCGCGCAGTTGCAAGAGATGCAACGGCACCGCGCGAATCTCGTCCAGCAGCGTGAAGATTTAAATGTCGAGCTTGCCTCAAGCACCCTGCGCGCCGGCATGCAACGCACCGAAATCCAGCGCAATCTCGCTTTGCTTGAACAAGAGCGCGTGGGCATGGAAGCGCAACGTCTGGTGATCATTTCCGCTCCGGCGGACGGGCAGGTCACCACCATTGTTGCGGAACAAGGGCAATACGCCACGCCGGCGACGCCGTTGTTGACTATTTTGCCGAGCGGCGCGTCCTTGCAGGCTCAGTTGCTGGTGCCCAGCCGCGCGATCGGATTTATCGCGCCGCAGCAAACCGTCGCCCTGCGCTACCAGGCATTCCCTTATCAACATTTTGGCAATCACCAAGGCCGCGTGATCGAAATTTCCAAAACCCTGCTGGCGCCCAATGAAACCACGCTGCCCGTTGCCGAACCGGTGTACCGCATTACCGTCGCCCTCGATCAGCAAACGGTGCGCGCCCGGGACAAAAACCTGCCGCTGCAAGCGGGCATGCTGCTGGATGCGGACGTGTGGCTGGAACGGCGCTCCATCCTGCAATGGATTTTCGCGCCCCTTTACACCCTGAGCGGACAGGTCTGAGCATGCAGCTAACCTCAACTTTGCACTTGGGCCTGCGCAAACGCGTGCCGGTGATTTTACAGACCGAAACCACCGAATGCGGCGTCGCCTGTCTGGCGATGTGCGCCGCGTATTATGGCCACCGCATCGACCTGGCCAGCCTGCGGAACCGCTTTTCCGCGTCGTTGCGCGGCACCACGCTGCAGGACCTTACACACATCGCAGGCGTGCTGTCGTTGTCTTCGCGGCCGGTAAAACTCGAATTGGCGCAGCTAAGCAAATTACGCAACCCGGCGATTTTGCATTGGGATATGAATCATTTTGTGGTCCTCACGCACGTGCATGCGGATCGCATCACGATTCACGACCCGGCGCGCGGCCGCCGCGTGCTGTCCCTGCAGGAAGCCTCCGCCCACTTCACCGGCATTGCTCTGGAGCTGGTGCCGGATGAAGACTTTAAACCCAAGCGCGAGCAACGCACGCTGTCGCTGCGCCACCTGATCGGACGTTTGCAAGGCTGGCCGGGCGCGCTGACGCAAATCGCGGTGCTGGCTTTTGCGCTGGAAATCTTTGGGCTGGCCAGTCCCTTGTTCATGCAATGGGTGGTCGACAGCGCGATTGTGTCGGCGGATAAAGCGCTCTTAACGGTGCTGGCGGCGGGCTTTTTATTGCTGGCTTTCATTCAAGTGAGCATGAGCGCGCTGCGCTCCTGGTTGCTGATGGCGTTGAGCGCGCAGTTTAACACTCAACTGGTCGCCAAGCTGTTCGGGCATTTGCTGCAACTGCCGATCGGTTTTTTCGTGAAACGCCATTTGGGCGATGTGGTTTCGCGCTTCGAGTCGTTAAGCCAAATTCAGCGCACGCTGACCGGCAGCTTTCTGGAAGCGCTCATCGACGGCGTGATGGCGATCGCGATCCTGATCATGATGCTTATCTACAGCCCGCTGCTGACCTTGCTCGTGGGCATCGCGGCGCTGTGTTACGGCGCGTTACGCTTATTTCTTTACCGGCCGCTGCGGCAGGCGGAGGAAGAGCACATTGTGCGCGGCGCCAAACAACAATCCTATTTGCTCGAAAGCGTGCGCGCGGTACAAAGCATCAAGCTGCTCAACGGGCAACCGCAACGTCATACCCAATATCAAAATCTGACCGTCGATCACATGAATGCGGCGGTGCGCGTGCAGCGCCTGTCGATCCTGTTCAAAGCCTTCAACGGCGGACTGTTCGGCATCGAAAATATCGCGGTGGTGTGGCTGGGCGCGACCCTGGTGCTCGAGGGCGGATTTTCGGTCGGCATGTTGTTCGCGTTCATCGCCTACAAACAGATTTTCATCACGCGCATCGTCAGCGTGATCGAGAAAAGCGTGGAACTGACCATGCTGGGACTGCATGCCGAACGCGTGGCGGACATCGCACAGACCGCCGCGGAAAATTCAGCACCCGGCACCACGCTGGGCGCGGCCACGCCGCAACGCTTCGATATCGAAATGCGCAATGTCGACTTTCGTTACTCCCCCACCGACCCGTACACGCTGCGCAACGTCAACCTGCGCATCGAGCAAGGAGAATCGGTCGCGATCATCGGACCGTCGGGCTGCGGCAAAACCACCTTGCTCAAACTCATACTGGGATTGCTGCCGCCGGACGCCGGCGAAGTGCGCCTCGGCGGTGTCGACATCCGGCGCCTCGATGCCGGACAATACCGTTCGCTGCTGGGCACCGTGATGCAGGACGATCAATTGCTCACTGGTTCCATCGCCGACAACATTTGCTTCTTCGCCGCACAGCCTGATCACGAGCACATCATGCGCTGCGCCGCGCTTGCGGCCGTGCACGACGACATCCTCGCCATGCCGATGGGCTATCACACCATGATCGGCGACATGGGTTCGGTGCTTTCCGGCGGGCAAAAACAGCGCCTGCTGCTGGCGCGCGCGTTGTACAAACGCCCGCATATTCTGGTGCTCGACGAAGCCACCAGTCATCTGGATATCGCGCGTGAAAAACACGTGAGCCATGCGATTCGCAATTTGCATCTCACCCGCATCATCGTCGCGCACCGCCCGGAAACCATCGCCAGCGCCGACCGCGTCATCGATTTATCCGCGCTCGCGATGAACCCGGGCAAGGCGTATTCGATTTGTACCGCGGCTTGAAAGGGGTCATGTGACTCCCGGCTCAATCGCGCGCAGATGACGGCTGACCGACAACCATGAACCGATCAAGCCGAGGCTGATTCCGGCGGCCAGCAAGAACCCGGAAAGTCTCAGTCCCAGGCCGCTCAATTCGAAGTTGCTGCTGTACGAAATCGCGACGCTACGCACCGGATCATGCAAGGCCCACAACACCGCGCCGACCACGCCGATGGCGAACAGACCACCCGCCAGACCGTAACAAAATCCACTGTACAGAAACGGGCGGCGCACAAACCCGTCCGAGGCACCAATGAGTTTGGTGACTTTTATTTCCTGGGTGCGATTTTGCACGGCAAGGCGGATGGTATTGCCGACCACCACCAACGCGGCGATCAGCAGCAGCGCGCCGATCACCAAAATCGCGCGCTGACCAACCGCGATGAGGCCTTGCAGGCGTTGCAGCCATTGCATGTCCCATTGCGCGACGTCCACGGCGGGAATGGCTTGCAGCGCCTGCACCAGCCGTTGCACCGCGTCCGCTTTGACGTGCGTGTCTTTGGGATGCACGACCAGCACCGGCGGCAACGGATTTTCACCCAGCAAGGTGAGCGCATCGCCCAGCCCCGAATAGCGCTGAAAATCCTCCAGCGCGCGGGTTTTCGAAATGTAATCCACCTTGCCGATATCGGGTTGACCGCGCAATTGTTCGGCAAGCTTCAGTGTTTGCGCTTCGGTGCTGTTGGGTTTCAGGTACAGCGAAATTTGTGCGGCGCCGTCCCAGCGCGCGGTCACTTGCTGCACATTTTGCAGCAATACAAACAGTACCGCCGGAAACGCCAGCGCGATGCCCAGGGCCACACAGGTCAGCGCGGTGGTAAACGGCATGCGGCGAAATTGCGCGGCAGTCCCCAGCAGCGCCCAGCGATGCGCCGCAGTATACGCGCGCCATTGTGCGCGCAAGGTGCCACGGGTTGAATTTACGTTGCTGCGAATTTCAGGCGCGCCTAAATCCAGCGGTTTGCTGGGATTGACATCGCGCGCGCCGGAGCGCGGCCGCGGTTTGCGTGGCGGATCTGACGACAT
>CAZHHW010000059.1:14798-20135 GCA_964532385.1 uncultured Gammaproteobacteria bacterium
TGACATCGCGCGCGCCGGAGCGCGGCCGCGGTTTGCGTGGCGGATCTGACGACATTGTGTGCTTCACTCCGGCCTTACAAATTGAAAAAACCTGGCACGATGATTCGAATTGCCCCTTCCCCCTGCAAGGGGGGGAAGGTTGGGATGGGGGTGTTCAAACGCGCTGACACAGAACACTCCCATTCTCGGCAACTGCTCCCTGCGTTGCTCTACCTCCTGCATCCATGCAGTCGTGCCATCATGACAAGGCTTTAGTGGTTCATTTCCTGGTCCAGACGTCCTTGCTTGAGCACCAGCCGCCGGTGCCGTTTGCGTGAAATCAGTTCGATGTCGTGGGTCGCGACCAATACCGTGGTACCGACTTGATTGAATTCCTCGAATAAACGCATGATTTCGCGCGCCAGCTCAGGATCGAGATTGCCGGTCGGTTCGTCGGCCAGCAACAAGGCCGGGCGATTCACCACCGCGCGTGCGATGCCGACCCGTTGCTGCTCGCCCGTCGATAGCGTTACGGGGAAAAAAGACTCTTTGCCCAGCAAGCCGACTTTATCCAGCGCCGCGCGCACCCGGCGCGCGATTTCTTCACCGCGAAAACCTTCGATGACCAGCGGTAACGCGACATTGTCGAACACGCTGCGGTCGTGCAGTAAATTATGATCCTGGAACACGATCCCCAGATTACGCCTGAATGCCGGTACCCGGCGACGCCGCATGCGGTTGAGGTTCTCGCCGTTCACGACCACCTGCCCGGCGGTGCTGCGCTCGATGGCGGCGACCAGTTTCAACAGCGTGCTTTTGCCCGCGCCGGAGTGACCGGTCAAAAACGCCAACTCGCCTTTATGCAGCGTGAACGACACATCGTTGAGCGCATCGTGGCCGGTGGGAAAGCGCAGCGTGACATTACTGAACTGGATCATGGCGAAGCGGCGTCCGCACCGCGATCCAGCAGCGCCTCGACGAACTCGCGCGCGTTGAACTCGCGTAAATCCTCAATGCCTTCGCCCACGCCGATGAAGCGGATCGGCAGGCCGGTTTTTTTCGCGATGGCGAAAATGATGCCGCCCTTGGCGGTGCCGTCGAGCTTGCTGAGCGCAAGCCCGGTAAGATTCACAGCCTGATGAAATTGCGTAACTTGCTGTAATGCGTTCTGCCCGGTGCCCGCGTCGACCACCAGCAGCGTTTCGTGCGGCGCGTTCGCGTCGAGCTTGGCGATCACGCGCTTGACCTTTTTTAATTCTTCCATCAGGTTGGCCTGGGTATGCAAGCGGCCGGCGGTGTCGGCGATTAAAACGTCAATACCGCGCGCCTTGGCCGCCTGGAGGGCGTCGAAAATCACCGACGCGGAATCGGCGCCCGCTTGCTGCGACATGACCGGGATTTCATTGCGCCGTCCCCATTCCTGCAACTGTTCCACCGCCGCCGCGCGGAAGGTGTCGCCCGCCGCCAGCATCACTTTCAAACCTTGTTGCTGAAAACGCCACGCCAATTTGCCGATGGTGGTGGTCTTGCCCACGCCGTTCACGCCGACCATTAAAATCACGAACGGCGCGCGCGTCCGGTCGACATGCAAGGGTTGCACGCAGGGTTGCAGCAACGCCTGCATGTCTTCGCGCAGCGCGGCGAACAGCGCATCGACATCGCCCAATTGTTTGCGCTGCGCGCGCGCGGTTAAATCGTTCACAATGCTGCGGGTTGCGTCGACGCCCACGTCGGCCAGCAGCAATTGGGTTTCGAGTTCTTCCAGAACCTGCGCGTCGATTTCTTTTTTACCCAGCACCAGATTCGCCACGCTTTCGGTGAGGCTGCTGCGGGTACGCGTCAGTACGTTTTTTAGACGCGCGAACATGCCGTCTTGTTTTTCGGGTGGTTGCGCCTCAACGGCGCTGTCGCCTGATTTATTTTTTCCGAAACCAAACATGATGAATGACTGTCGTAGTGAGGGCGGCCAAGAGTTGCGCTATCCTATCACCCGCTGCGCATGCCCACTAATTCAAAAAACGTCCGAAGGAACCTGCCGATGATGAGACGCACCTTACTTGCCGCAGCATTCTGCGGCACCGTCCCCGCCCTGTCGGCCGCTGCGGCGGCGACGCATGAATTCAAGCTCGACAACGGTATGAAGGTGATCGTAAAGGAAGATCACCGCGCCCCCGTGGTGGTATCGCAAGTTTGGTACAAAGTCGGCTCCAGCTACGAACACAACGGCACCACCGGACTGTCGCACGCGCTGGAACACATGATGTTCAAGGGCACCAAGAAGCATCCGCCCAACGAGTTCTCGCGCATTATTTCCGAAAACGGCGGCAAGGAAAACGCATTCACCGGCGAGGACTACACCACCTATTTCCAGCAACTGGAAAAAAGCCGCCTGGCGATTTCGTTTGAACTGGAAGCCGACCGGATGCGCAACATCGTGCTGCCGCCGGAAGAGTTTGCCAAAGAAATCAAGGTGATCATGGAAGAGCGCCGCATGCGCACCGACGACAATCCCAATTCGCTGATGCACGAGCAATTCAACGCCGCGGCCTTCGTCAACAGCCCGTACCACCATCCGGTGATCGGCTGGATGAACGACCTCGAGAGCATGACGGTGCAGGATCTGCGCAACTGGTACCAGACCTGGTACACCCCCAATAACGCCACGCTGGTGGTGGTCGGTGACGTGAATGCGCAAGAGACGTTTGCCCTGGCCAAGAAATATTTCGGCCCGCTCAAATCCAATCCGGTGCCGGTCGTGAAACCGCAGCAGGAAATCGAACAAAAAGGTCAACGCCGCATCACCGTGAAAGCTCCGGCGGAGCTACCGTCGCTGGTCATGGGCTACAAAGCGCCCGGCGCACGCAGTGCCAAGGACGCCTGGGAACCCTACGCGCTGGACATGCTGGCCGGGATTCTGGACGGCGGCGACAGCGCGCGCTTCGCGAAGCATCTGGTGCGCGGCAGCCAGGTTGCCGCCAGTGCCGGTGCGGGCTACGACGCGTTCGGACGCCTCGATCAATTATTCACCCTCGACGGCACGCCCGCGCAAGGCCACAGCATGCAGGAGCTGGAAACCGCATTGCGCGAACAGATCAAAAAAGTGCGTGACGAACTTGTAAGCCCCGACGAACTGGAACGCGTGAAAGCGCAAGTCATTGCCAGCAAGGTGTACGAGCGTGACTCCAGTTTTTATCAGGCCATGCAGATTGGCATGCTCGAAACCGTCGGCTTGCCGTGGCAGCTCGCCGATGAATATCTCGACCGCATCAAAGCCGTTACGCCCGAACAAGTCCGGCAGGTGGCGCAAAAATACCTGATCGACGACGCGCTTACGGTCGCCGTGCTCGATCCGTTGCCGCTCAATAAACCCGTCAATCAAATGCCGCAGGGAGGCAACCATGTACGCTAAAACTCTGGCCTCCGTTTTCTGTGCCCTGCTCAGCGGCAGCGTGCTCGCCGGACCGCAAATCCAGCAATGGCAAACCGCCAACGGCGCGCGCGTGCTGTTCGTGCCCGCTCCGGAAATTCCGATGGTGGATGCGCAAGTCGTGTTCGATGCCGGTTCCGCGCGCGATCTGGCCAAACCCGGTATCGCGGTACTGACCAATGCGATGCTCAACGAAGGCGCCGGCGACAAAAACGCCGATGCCATTGCGGAGCAGTTCGCCAACCTGGGAGCGCGCCAAGGCGGCAGCGCCGAGCGCGACATGGCCAGCTTTTCGCTGCGCTCGCTATCGGACGTCGGCAAACTCCAACCCGCCGCCGAGCTGTTGGCCTTGATTCTCAAACAACCGACCTTCCCGCAAGATGCGTTTGCGCGCGTGCAAAGCAATGCGCTGGTCGGCCTGCAAGCGCAGAAACAGTCGCCGGATGAAATCACCAGCGAAGCGTTTTTCAAAGCGGTCTTCGGTGCACATCCGTATGCGAGCGAGCCCAGCGGCACCGAAGAAAGCGTTAAAGCCTTGACGGTCGAGGACCTCAAGGCGTTTTACAAACAGTATTACGTCGCGCGCAACGCCGTGGTCGCCATCGTCGGCGCCGTGGATCGCGCCGCGGCGGAGAAGCTCGCCAATACCCTGGTGGGCGGTTTGCCGGAGGGCGCGGCGGCGGCCAAGCTGGCGGAAGTCGCTTCGCTCGCCGACGCTAATATCGTCAAGCTCAGCCACCCTTCGACGCAAACGCATGTGATGATCGGCCAGCCCGGCATCCGGCGCGCCGATCCGGATTATTTCGCGCTCTACCTCGGCAACCATATTTTGGGCGGCAACGGCCTGGTGTCGCGCATCAGCGACGAGGTTCGCGAAAAACGAGGCCTGTCTTATTCCGCCTACAGCTACTTCATGCCGATGCGCGATCGCGGCCCTTACGTGCTCGGCCTGCAAACCCGCACCGACAAGACCGACGAAGCGATTAAAGTCCTGCGCGACACCCTCGAAAAATTTGTCAAGGACGGCCCCACCACGAAAGAACTGGAAGCGGCGAAGAAAAACATCACTGGCGGTTTCGCGCTGCGCGTCGACAGCAACAAGAAAATCGCCGATTATCTGGCGCTGATCGGCTTTTATAATTTACCGCTCGACTACCTCGACACGTTCATCGCCCGCATCAATGCCGTGACGCTGCAACAGGTGAAAGATGCGTTCAAACGCCGTGTCGATCCCAGCAAAATGGTCACGGTGATCGTCGGCAAGTAAGGACCCAAAGGGTTGTCAGGCGCGTAATATCGCGCCTGTAATTAGGGAGTGTTATGCAAAAAATCCAACTTAAAATTCTCGACGCGCGCATCGGTGCGGAGTTTCCATTGCCCACTTACGCGACGCAGGGCTCGGCGGGCATCGACCTGCGGGCATGTTTGCACACACCCCTGGAAATCAAACCGGGCGAAACGCATCTGTTGCCGACCGGCATGGCGATTCACATCGGTGATCCCGCACTGGCGGCGGTGATTTTGCCGCGTTCGGGTCTGGGACATAAGCACGGCATTGTGCTGGGCAATCTGGTTGGCCTGATCGATTCCGATTACCAGGGGCAATTGATGGTGTCGTGCTGGAATCGCGGTCAGCAGCCGTTTGTGGTTAATATCGGCGAGCGCATTGCGCAGATGATATTTGTGCCGGTGGTGCAGGCGCAGTTTGAAGTCGTGAACGATTTTGAACAGAGCCGACGCGGTGAGGGTGGCTTCGGCAGTTCAGGCAGACACTAACTTTCTCCCCTCCTCGAAAATGAGGAGGGGAGAGATGCACGTAGCAGCATCGGGGCGCGACTGAAGTCCCTTCCCTTAAAAGCAACGGTAGAACTATGACAACAACGATTCCCGCTTCCATTTTTAAAGCCTACGACATTCGCGGCATCGTCGAT
>CAZHHW010000060.1:0-20109 GCA_964532385.1 uncultured Gammaproteobacteria bacterium
TGGATTGGGTGCCGCTGCCCTCGCTGGAATTTTGGGTGGTGTGTCATCACGATGTGCGTTTCAACACACGCATTCGCGCCGTGATGCAATTTCTGACCGATTGGTTTAAGGGCGACCCCTACCAGCATGCGCTGTTCTAACCGTAAGGACACTGCGCTCAGGCGGCCGTTAAACTTTCTTTGTACAACCGGTAATACTTGCGCGGATAGAACACTAAAATCGCGATGCCGAACGCAAACACACCTGTGCCCAGATGATAGCCCCACGTGATCGGGTCGCCATCCACAAAGCGCATGATCAATCCCAGCGTTATATAAAAGAGCGCGGGAGAACAGTTGTAGATCAATGCCTTCGTCAAACCGCTGCGGCGCAATGTCGAAACCTGGAGTGAAAGATATTCTTCTTCACCCAGCGTACGCAGCATCCATAGCTTGCTCGCATTCGACGCGCACACGCACAGAGAAATACCCAGCAGCGCGAGCGCCAACGGCTGCGAAAAATACGCCGTAAAGCATGTGAAAATTGTTGCAACAGCGAATACCCAACCCAATTTTTTCGCAATCGGATTAGCCTCGAGACGCATCGTCGGTGTGGCAAGCCAGGTCGTGAAAATATCGCCGCAACGCGCCAGGAATAGCATGCCGCTCAAGAAGTGCTCGAAATTTTCAATGATGAAGGAACGCATGCATTGCCTTTCGGATGGAATACGGTACGGGGAGGTTATCGGCAACACACGAGGCTCGCTCGACCCGCATCATCGGCCAAATTTTATGGCACCTGTCCGGCTCATCACCCGCAATGATTCCTGGGTACGCAAATATTCCACGTGAGCACCGACTAACGCCGAACCCATTCACGCGCAGATGCAGTAGCATTCGCCTTCGTCATTCCCTGCTTTGTGATCGCCATGGACCTGATTGAAACCAGCCTTGCATTGATTTTTGCCGTTGCCCTGGTGGGTGCGGCGGCGCGGCGGGTGCCGGTGCCGTTACCGATTTTGCTGATCCTGGCGGGGATTGCGTTGAGCTTTGTACCGCTCCTTTCCGAGATCGCGCTGGACCCCAGTATTTTCTTTATGCTGTTTATTCCGCCGTTGCTGTTCGGCGACGGCTGGCAGTTTCCGAAACGCGAATTCGCGTTGTATCGCTATTCGATTCTGATGCTGGCGTTCGGGCTGGTGTTCGCCACCACCTTGATCGTGGGTTACGTCGTGCACTGGCTGATCCCTTCCATTCCGCTGGCCGCGGCATTCGCGCTGGGCGCGGTGGTCTCGCCGACCGATGCGGTGGCGGTATCTGAAGTCACGCGCAAATTAAAATTGCCCACGCGCATGAGCGCGGTATTGAGCGGTGAAAGCTTGATCAATGACGCCTCCGGCCTGGTCGCATTCAAGTTCGCGGTCGCCGCGGTTGTGACCGGCACATTTTCGCTTGCCGACGCAACCTTGACATTTATCTTGATCTCCGGCGGCGGCGCGGTCGCCGGGCTGGTGGTCGCGTTTGCGATTCAATGGCTGCGGCTGCAATTGCAGCGCCGCGGCATGGAAGATCCCGCCGTGCAAATCGCCTTGTCGCTGCTCACGCCATTTGCCGCTTATCTGGCCGCCGAGGCGGTCCAGGTATCGGGAATTCTGGCCGTGGTCGCGGCGGGTGTGTACGCAGGTATCGACGACAACAAACACATGACGCTGGAAACACGCATGAAGGCGTGGAGCGTCTGGGAAATCGTTTTGTTCCTGTTTAACGGTCTGGTCTTCGTGCTGCTGGGCTTGCAGTTGCCCGGCGTAGTGAGCCGCATCGAAGGCTATGCCTGGACCGAACTGTTGTTTGACGCACTGGTGGTGTGCGTGTCCGTGGTGCTGGTGCGCATGATCTGGATCTTCCCGGGTTCGTATGTGTCGCTGTGGCTGAACCGGCTGCACTTTCCGCATCTCACCAAGCCAAGTCCGCGCGCGCTCTTAATCGCGGGCTGGGCGGGGATTCGCGGCGCGGTCACATTGGCGGGCGCACTCTCGTTACCCCTGATGGCCGGGGCGAACTACTTCCCGGCGCGCGATCTGCTGATTTTTCTGGCCACCAGCGTGATTGTTTTTACACTGGTGGTGAACGGCCTCACGCTGCCGTTGCTGATCCGCAGAATGCGCATCACGGACGGCGGCACGATGATCCGTGAAGAACGCCGCGCCCGCGTGGCGGTGAGCCAGGCAGCTATCGACGTACTCACCGCACAACTGCAACATCAAGAGAAAATTACCGACCGCGAATTCACCAACGCCCTGATCGGCGAATACACACTGCGCATTCAAAACGCCGATGATAACGCGCGTGCCGACGCGGGTGTTGCCAATCGCATTGCCGCGCAACGCGCCATGCGCCTGTATGCACTGGCCGCCGAACGCAAAACCCTGCATGCATTGCGTGACGCGCACAAGATCAATGAGCAAACCCTGTTTGCGATTCAGCGCGAACTTGATTTTCGCGAAGCGGGCCTGACCATCACCGCGCCGGCGCAGTACATCGACACGCCCAAGTAAGTACGCGGGCGAAATTAAATACCGCGCTCAGACCCCTTTGATTTGTTGCGAGCGGACGTATAAATCTTCCACGGCCTGTCTCGCCCACGGGGTTCTGCGCAGGAAATTCAAACTGGATTTAATACTGGGATCGGTGCTGAAACAGCGGATGTTGATCCTGCTTGCCAAACCCGGCCAACCATATTGATCAATCAGACGGGTTAATACCGTTTCGAGCGTGATGCCGTGCAGGGGATTGTTTTGCTGCGGGTCGTTCATGGCTGCGCCTGATGGGGATAGCTGCTGCTCCGAGCGGCTATTTTAACCCTTGAGGCCGCCATACCCTCGGGAAAGAATAAAAAAAAGCCGTCCGGTGGACCGGACGGCTAAGTCGCTGTTGAATTAAAATTAAGCCGCGAATGCGGTGATCGTGGGTGCCGAATAGGCGATGGAGCGCACGGGGATTTCCACCATCAAGCCGTCTGGATCGCGCAACACAAGAATGTCTTCGCTGGTGCGCGCGCAGCCGTCCGCCGTCTTGACTTCATCCACGCGCATAGCCAACGTTTCGAACGCATGGTTCGGATCGTCCCAAATGACCTCGTCGCCGGACACCAGCGGTTCCTCGAGATAAAATTCAGGAGCCCGCTCGATTTCGAGGAAGCTGCCTTCATGCCGGGCACGCAGCGGGATGGGATATTCACCCACATTCGGAAAGACCGAGGCGGAGGCCTTATCGTGGACCCAGCCGAACTGGTTGGACCAAAATCCGCGTTCACACTCAGATACGATTACGTAGGTCATGCGCTTAAACCCTCTCGTAGGTCCGTACCACACCGATTGTGGCACTCACGAGAAGAAACTAATTCGCCAAGCTGAAGACTTCATTAAATGCATCGGTCAAAGTTACACAGATTGTGAACAATCGTCACATCCGGGGGCAATTTACCTAGTTCAGAGCCGCCCAGCTGATGCAATTCAGTACTTTTCTAATTTTTCATCACACTGGGGTCAGGATGTGACATTCATGCAATCAGAATTCTTTTTGCACTTTTTCAATGGATCCGCGCAGCGTTTCATAGCTGTCGGCAAAGCCGCGTTTGACAGAGTCCCAGGCGGAAGCTGAGCTCTGCTTGAGCTGCCCATACCAATCCGCAAGGTCAGTGCGCTGCTCGCGCAGTTTGCGCAGCGATGCACGTGCGGTATCGCGCGCGGCGCTGTCCATGTGGTTCCATTCCTTGTCCAAGCGGTCTTCCATTTGCTTGATGCGCGCGTCCAAATCTTCCAGCGTGGCTTTGGCGTTTTTGATCGCTTCGTCTTTCTGCAGCACCGTGTAATTTTTGATCGCCTCGGCGGCGGCTTCGACTTTTTTACTCACGTCTTTACGCGCCGTATCCTCCGCGGCGGCGAAAGCATCCAGCGCCGCAAAGCTCATCAACAGCGCCAACATCATGCCTGCCCAACGTGCATTGGGTTGTAGGTCCATATCATTTACCTCGATTGGCTAGATTACTGATCATGTTCTGAAGTTCAGTGCGACTCGCGATCTTCGTCGTGCTGCCAAGATTGTCAAACACTTTTAGGAAAATGCAACCGCGCCCGCCATTGATCCGCGCTTTTTCGTCACCATATTGTAAACAAGTTAGGGATATACTCTGGTTCGCGCCAATGCTGGCGCCACAAAAATACATGACAGGAAAACAATGAAACGAATCCTCACAGCACTGCTTCTCGTGATCGCCACCACCAGTCTGCTGGCCGTGACTACCCCGGCCGAAGCCCGGCGCCTGGGCGGTGGTTCTTCGCTGGGCATGAAGCGCGCCGCCCCCGCACCTGCGCCGGCCGCACCCGCTGCGGCGCCCGCCGCGCCTACCCAAGCCGCTGCTCCTGCAGGAGCCAATACAGCACCCGCGCCTGCCGCCACCCCTCCTGCTTCCAGCGGTTTTTCCAAATGGCTGGGGCCGCTCGCCGGGCTGGGCATCGGCGCGGGGCTGATGGCCATGTTCAACGGCGGGTTAGGCGCAGGAATGGGCAGCATGTTCGCGATGCTGGCACTCGCGGCCGTTGCATTCTTCTTATTCCAGATGTTCCGCCGCAAATCGCAGGGCGCCACTGCACCTGCGATGCACTATGCCGATGTGACACCCCTGGGTGCACCACGACTCTCACCCACGGTTAATCCGGTCGCCGACTTCCCCGTCAGTGCAGGCCCCCTTGCCGGCAGCTCTGCGGCTGTTGTCGAAAAGCCACGTTACCCGCAAGGCTTCGATGCGGAAGAGTTTGTCCGCCAGGCGAAAATCTCGTTCATCCGCTTGCAAGCCGCCAACGACGGTAAAGACTTGCGCGACATCCGCGACTTCACCACACCGGAACTGTATGCGGAGCTCGCCATGCAGATCCAGGAGCGCGGCAACGCTGCGCAACGCACCGAAGTGGTCAAGCTTGACGCCGAGCTGCTCGAAGCCGTCGCCGAGCAAGAGCGCATCATCGCCAGCGTGCGTTACAGCGGCCTGATTCGTGAAGAAGCGGCGGGTGATGCCCTACCCTTCAGCGAGACCTGGCACGTCGTAAAAGATCTGCAACATCCCACGCCCACTTGGCATATCGCGGGCATTCAGCAAAATGGCTGAAACGGTGCTGGCGCTGCCGCCCGCCCGGGCGGCACGTTCCTGATGTAGTTTTTCAACACGCCGCTCTCCATTATATTTACCGCTTGAGTCGCTTGCCGTCCTGAATTGATGGCAACTTTAAGCGGCGTAAATCGTAATGGAGCAACCGTCCCATGGCACGCGCCCAACGCCTGCTCGATCTGCTTCAATTGTTGCGCCGCCACCTACCTCGATTTAAACAACGCTTCTACGCCACGCACCCTCTGGCCATTGCACTGGGTTTTTTTGAGCAGCCGCGTCGCGAGCGCGGATTAAGTATCGCTCAGGCGCCTGTTGCGATGGATTTCGGCATGACCTTCGTCGCGCTCGATCCGGACGGACATCGCTTGCGCGTGTTTGCGCCCGCTCACTCCGGCACGCCGTAATAACGCCCGAAACGATTCGCCAGGAATTCACCGAGCGTGAACGTTTCCTGCGTGACGAAGCCGTGAAATTTTTGCGGCTGCGCCAGCACCAGATCGACCACGGTGCAAATACCGCACGCGGTGGTGACCTGGATCGCCGACCATAATTTTCCGGCGATGCTGTGCGGGTAAATTTTACGCACGTAATTTTCTTCGTACAGCTCGCTGTGCTGGTGGCCGGAGACGGCGACGTAGATCACCACCACGTCTTGCGTCGTTTTCGGGATGGCGTGTTCCAGCACGCGCTTGAGCGTGGGCCGGTCGTCGTTGAGTTTGAGCTCATTCATCAACAACTGGATTTTTTCGCAATGCCCAGGATAACGTAGCGTTTTGTAATTGAGACGGCGCAGCTTGCCGGCATAGGTTTCGGCCAAGGTGCCCAAGCCTCCCGAAGTATTAAAGGCTTCATAGACCAAGCCATCGACCGTGATGGTTTCGTAGCCTTCCAGCGGCAGTACTTTGACGAGCTGGCCGTTTTCAATCGCTTCGCAAAAATTGCCGTATTCGTTGATCAGCCCGTCGGTCGACCAGGTGAGCGAATATTTCAGAGCATTGTTGGGATTCACCGGCAGCGCGCCGACGCGCATCTTGACTGAATCGAGGCTGTCGAAGTGCTGCATCAAGTCATTGGCGGCGATGCTGATGAAGCCCGGCGCCAATCCGCATTGCGGTACAAAAGCGGAGCGTGCGCCCGCGCTCAGCTCCCTGACCTTGCGCGTGACTTCTACGTCTTCGGTGAGATCGAAATAATGCACTTTGAATTCACGCGCCAGCTCCGCCACCAACGGGTTGCAGTAGTAAGGCAACGCGGACACGATGGCGTCCACCGGGTTGCCGGTAAGAAATGCATGCAACGCGCTGCGGTTTTCGGCATCCAATGGAGCGATGCGCAGATTTTTTAATCCGTGCGTCTGACGCACCCGGTCGAACTCTTCTGTGCGCCGGTCACTCAAAATAACTTCATAGTCGCCGCTGTCGCACAACAAGCAAGCGATCAGCGAACCGATTTTCCCAGCCCCCAACACCAACACTCGATGCATGGCCTATCCTTTATTTAGATGAAGAAATATGAATCGTGCACAGTTTGTCGGCAAACCGGCGGGGAGATTTAACTTAATAAATTAGTGCTTCCGCGGACAATATAGTGCCATTCCAGATTCAATTTTACCTGCCGTTATACCCCGAGGAAGCCGTAGCACAACATGCAGGAGCAGGCCATGGGCACATATCAGAGCTATGCAAAAACGCTGACTGAAAGCTTGTTGCGTCAACATGCGTCACTGCAGAAAAACCCTGATACGGATAACCGGATTCTGGCGCGGAAAAAATCCGGTGAAATTGCAAGCCTCGATCTAACGCCGTTCGAAGCCACACCCAAAGAAGGCGGCGCCGCCGCATTTTTCGGCGGCGTACAAACCATTACCGAATTGATCGCAGCCTATCGGCAGGCGCGCCAATCCAAACCGTTCGAAACCGATCTGCCGCACACGCACGTGCACGATTATGCGCGCATTTTCATGCAGCGGCTTCTGTCGCAAGCCGAAACCAGTTACAGCGATGCGCAAGCGCGTTTGATCGGCGCGTGGGTGTCCAATCTCGATATTTATGTCGCGGTTAAAGCCGTGGAATCGCTGCTTAACAGCAAGGCGGACATGGCTTTGCTGGAGCTCGCCGCGGCGCGGCAGTGGACCGTGCACTTCGATCATCTGGCGATTCGTTGCGGACACGCCGGCCGACAGGATGCGGAGCATGTTGTCGAGCTGCTGCGCACGCATCACGATTACACGCCCACGCAAGTGTCCGGTGAAGACTTTTATCAATTCAGCGACGGCTGGAATGCCTATCCGCTGTATAAAATTCTGCACAATGGCCAGGTGCTGCGGCTCTTCATAGACCAGTCGGATGCGCAGCATGCCACGCAGATTATCCGTCACTGGAATCGTGTGTACGGTTACACCGCGCACCACATGGGCTTGCGCGCAACCACACAGCAGAACGGCGTGCGGCGGGCCGTCACCCTGGACGAAATGATTCAGGCATTAGCCCAGCAAAACATTGCCGCGCTGACGCCGACCGGCGACTACACCCAGGGTCTGTTATTGCAGGTATTCACAAAACCCGAACGCAATGCCGATATCCCAGCAGATTTAAAAAACGAGCTGGACACCGTGGATCCTGAACTTACGCGTGCGGTACAAAACGCCAAGCTACTGGAACTGGTGTCGCGCGAAGAGGTCCCCGCCGCCTTGGCGCAGACGTATTTCGCCTTATACGGAATACGCTACGACGCGGCTAATCCGCTGCATTCGGTGCCCGCCTACCAGTATTTTTTACCGGCGCAGGCGGCACACGTTATTAATACGTCGGTACAAACGAGCTAAACCGCGATCATGACCCTGGCCTCATCCATCACATTCAGCGATCTGTCTGTTGCGCTGGTCGAGCCTTCGATCACTCAACAGCACATCATTGTGAATCACCTGCAAACATTAGGCGTGGTGAATACCACGTGTTATGGCGACAGCGCCTCGGCGCTCGCGGGCATCAACGAGAGCGTGCCCGATTTGATGATCAGCGCCATGCATCTGCCCGACGGAACCGGAACCGAGCTTGCGCAGGCGTTGCGCCAGGATCCGCGTACCGTCGATTTGCTGTTCATGCTGATCTCCAGCGAAACCGCGTATCGCTATCTTGAACCCTTGAAACAGGCCGGCGTCGTTGCGATCTTGCCCAAGCCGTTTTACGCCGGCGATTTACGCAAAGCCCTGAGCGCCACACTCGATTATTTATTGCCGGAAGAAAATCAGATCAACCTCGAAGCGGTCGAGGAAATGAAAGTGCTGGTGATCGACGACAGCCTGACGGCGCGGCACCAGATTCGCCGCGTGCTTAACAACATGGGCATCGTCCAGGTGACCGAAGCCGTTAACGGCCGCGAAGGCATCGAACGGATCAAACAGCAATTTTTCGATCTGATCGTCACCGACTACAACATGCCCGAGGTCGATGGACAACAACTGACCCGTTATGTGCGCGAACAAAGCACGCAGCGTTCGGTGCCCGTTCTCATGGTCACCAGCCTATTGGATGAAACCCGCCTGGCGCAGGTGCACCAGGCCGGCGTTTCGGCGATTTGCGACAAACCGTTTGAACCCACGGTCATCAAGAATTTAGTTCGCAAGTTGTTGCTGGCGGATGAATAATAGTTTTCAATCCACCCAGTTCTCCGGTTCCAGTCCCTTCACCCAGTGCTCGATCTCGCTGCGCGCTGCATCGGGCGCGGCGGTCAGTATCCAGTGATTGCATTTTATTTCGACCACAGCGCAGCGCGGCAGACGCTGCGCGTAAGCGCGATTGAGACCAACCCCGTCTTCATGGTTGTTAACCGACAACAACATGAGCGCGGGCCGATCCGGCACGGCGTCCGGCAACGGCCGCAATACTTGTATTACATCCTGCAAATAAGTCGCGACCGGAAAATATTTCAACGCTTCCCAGCTCGATGCATACAGACGCTCCATCTCGGCATCGCGTCCTTGCGCGAGCAAGGCGCGCGCATGTTGATCGAGCTGTTCCAGATCCAGCGGCGATAATTCGCCGCGATGCAGACCGGCCGCGTTGAGTGTCCGCGCAATGCGCGCCGCGGCTTTCAACAGGGTGCCGGTCACGGCGCGCGACAGTTTCCAATGCAGGGCCTGCGCCTGCACCGGATCAATTAATATCAAGCCCGCAACCCTTGCGGGGTAGCGCTGCGTAAAATGCGCGGCGACATTGGCGCCCAGACTGTGACCCACCAGCACGGCATGCGCATAGCCGCATGCATCGAGCAGGGCATGCAAATCCTCGCACCACGTGTCGATGCCGATCACGCCCCGGTCAACGGATAACGCATGGCCGCGCAGATCGAGGTGCAGTGTGTCCCAGCGGCGGGTCAACGACGTGTGTTTGAGGAATTCGCTGAAGCGGGTGTGATTACTGGCTACACCATGGATGAACAACAGCACGCCGCACGGCTTGGGTGCGCGGTGCCGCCAATAGGCAATCCGCACGCCGTCGCCGCGAACGAGGATCTGGGGAATGTCCTGGATGGATGTCAACAAAGGTTACTCGATCAACCCCGGAATTTTTTTCACCAATGCATTTTTCTCGGCCGTGGCGCTTCCAGTCAGTGCGAAACCACGCATCCAGCCATTGGGGTCGGTAAACGTCGCGCGTATTCCGTCTCCGCTGGTTTCGACTTCCCATGCACCCGGCCAATCGCGCGGGGGCGGCAAGACCGACACCGGATAGGCGGGGGTTTTGACAGTCACCGGCATGGCCGGATAAATAACAGCGGTGTTGATGCCGGACAGGGTTTTAGCCAAGGCGCGTGCCGCGTTCATAATCGGTTGCACAAAATAAAGCGAATGGCCGTCGACTTCGGCGCAATCGCCCAAGGCGTACACATCGGGCGCACTGGTCCGCAGCAGACGGTCCGTGACAATGCCGCGATCCACCTGCAAACCGGCGGCTTCAGCCACATGCAAACGCGGACGAAATCCCACCGCGGATAGCACCAGATCGGCCGCAAGCTCGCGTTGCTCGCCGCTGGCATCGGCTTTCTTCAATACCAATTTCAATTTTTTGTCATGATGGTGCACCGCCGCCAGCATCGAACCAAGGTGCCAGTTCACGCCAATTTTGGCCAAGGCATCGCGCAGCAATATTTGGCCGGCCTCGGGTAGAAACCGCGCCAGCGGCCCGTGCGCCAGATCGATCACGTGCACGGTCTTGTGCGCGCTGCACAAATCATTGGCGAATTCACAACCCACCAGGCCCGCGCCCATGATGGCAATCTGTTGCGCCCCATCAAGCGCGCCGCGAAACCGCCGGTAATCGTCAAGGTCGTTGATCGAAAACAGACTGTCGCCGCCATCGCCCGCGACCGTCAAATGGTTGGGTTCGGCGCCCAGCGCCAACACCAGCCGGGAATAAATAATTTCACGGCTGCGGCCGCGCGCATCCTGCACTTCGATCGCGTGCCGCGCCGGATGAATGGCGATCAGCGTGGTGTGAGTGTAGATCTCCGCCTGCATCTGGCTGGCCATATCCTGCGCCGGAAACACCACCAGTTGATCGGGCGTCTTGCCCACGGTGAACGCATTCGACAACATCGGTTTGGAATAAAACGCGCCGTCGTCGCGGCTGATTAATGTCAAGGCTGCGCTCTTGTCTAATTTGCGGAATTCGCGCGCCAGCGTATAACCCGCCAGTCCGCTGCCGATGATGACGATGGGTTGGTTCATACCGTGGTCCCGTTATTCGATTTCCAAATGCCGCGCATACGCGAGGACGGCGGACAAGCGCATGCTTGCTTGGCAAGCACGAATTACTTGGTGATATCGATCATTTCAAATTCGCTTTTACTCACTCCGCAATCCGGGCACACCCAATCTTCGGGAATATCGGCCCAACGCGTGCCGGGTGCCAGGCCTTCGGCAGGGTCACCCTGCGCTTCATCGTAAATATAGCCACACACCAAACATTGCCAGGTTCGCATCGCAACATACCTTGAGTTAAATAGCGATCAGTTATCGGGCATGCGGCGCACTTCCAGCGCACGCCCCCAGAGCATTGCCATCACGGGAGCCACACGGGATGGATCGCCGCTGGTCCAGAATTCTTCATGCGCGGGGGGTGGCTGCGCCGACAGGAGCTGTTCCGCTGCCAGCCGCCGTTGCAGCTCCCGCGCGACCGCCGCGCCCGTCTCTACAAGTTTAACTGCCGGTCCAGCCGCCTCGCGAATCAATTTTGCGACGAACGGATAATGCGTACAGCCTAATACGAGAGTGTCGGCGCCGCGCGCCAGCAGCGGTTCGACATAGCGCTGCACCAAGGCACGCGTGTCTGGTCCGTGCGTGTCGCCGCGTTCGATGTGTTCCACCAGACCCGGGCAGGCCTGTACCACCACCTGCGCCGCCCCCGCGTGACGCTGCAATAACGCCGCAAACTTTTGGCTGGCCAAGGTGCCGGGCGTTGCCAATACCCCGATAATGCCCGTGCGGGTAAGTTGCGCGGCCGGTTTGACGCCCGGTTCCATACCGACAATGGGCATCTGGAAGTTACCGCGTAAGTGCGCCACCGCCGACGCCGTGGCGGTATTGCAGGCCACCACCAGCGCCTTGGCGCCCCGCCCGGTCATGAACTGAGCGATGACTTGCGCCCGCGCTTCGATATACTGCGCGGATTTTTCGCCATACGGCATATGCGCGCTGTCCGCGACGTAAATTAAATTCTCCGCCGGCAACAAGGCGCGGATCTCGCGCAGCACCGACAAGCCACCCACGCCGGAGTCGAATACGCCTATGGAAGAGGCTTGCATCGTAAAAAGTCATGCTCGTGTTATGGCCGCTGCAAGCGGCTTGAGGTCGCTTTGCCATTGGCGCTAAAATGGCCGCCATGGTTTTATGCGCCGTAGAAGTAACGAGACTCTCATTATGGCCAAGATCGATACCCTCGCCAAAGGCATGACGCTCATCGGCGAGATTCACGCTGAAAACAGCGTGCGGCTCGAAGGCCGCTTCGAAGGCAATGGCCTCATCAAGGGCGCATTGTACATTGCCCCCGGCGCTTGCTGGGAAGGCAATCTGGTCGCGGAGCTGGCTATTATCCAAGGCACCATCGAGGGCGACGTTTCCGCCCAGCAAGTGATCATGCTGCCGGGGGCCAAGGTCACCGGCACGGTATTTTCATCGCTGGTGCAAATTCGCTCCGGCGCGATTTTCAATGGCTTGATGCGCATGCGTGCAGAACGCAAAGCACTCACCGGTAATGGCGGCAACACCGCCGCGCTTCCCGCCCGGCTGCGCCGTATCGCAGGAATCTAGATACGGATGTTACTAACGCCCAAGGAGGGTAACCATGCAACAGCTACATCAACGCACCCGTTTTTATTTGCAATGCCTTGGCGCCATTGCTCTGGCAACCGCCTTGCTCTTTCACCGCCCCGGCTTCGACTTCATCTGGTTTCTGTTCGCCTTGCTCGTGGCCGTGGGTTTGCCGCTAATAAATGTTTGGATCGGCAGCGCATTCAATGCCATCCGGCGCCGCCCACCACAACATCGCATACCGGCGAACGACTATCACCCCGCGCAAAAATATTTGGTCGCCATGGAAGACGGTGTATTCCTGGTACCGCTGTTGTGGATCGGGATTACTCCGCTCACCGCCACGGTGACCGCCGTGCTGTATGCGTTGTTTGGTTGCTGCCGCCAAAACCTCAGCATGGTTATCACCCGCAGCGTCGCGTACTTCATGCTGATTTTATGGGTACTGCCAAATGGCCTGTGGATGGTAGTCGCCGCCCATGTGATCGCCGAGCTTGCACTCCGCTATTTATTTCCGTATTGGTTCAGCGTGACTCCGGTTGCGCAACAGGAAGCGGGTTAGGCGCGGCTTCCTGAAAATCGAACCCTAATCATTTTGGCTGTTTTCATAGAACGTGATCAGATTTCCGTCCGGGTCAAGAATCGCAAACTCCTTCGTTCCCCAGGGCTTGCTCGAAAGCGGGGCGTTCGGATGAACGATGCCATGCCCCACGCACAACGCATGTAAACCTTCGACTCCTTGAACCTGCACCCGGCACCCTGTGGCTTCCGCAATGCGGCGCTCCGCACAGGCCCAGAAGTGGATCTGAACAGGACCATTGGCAACTATCCCGTACGCACCCTGGGCGACATGCACTTTGCTGAAGCCCAGCTTGGACGAAAAAAATTCCGCGCTGCGCTCGATATCCAGCGATGCAAGCACGGGCGTAGCGGCAATGAAGCGAGTGGATAGTTTCATAACGGAGATCACCGCTGTGCGGGTTTAGTCAACACCAGACGCACCACCGCGCCGGGCCCGACGTGATATTTGCCTTCGCTAAGTTCCGTGACGGTTTCCTGCAATACATCGATTTGCGCGCCGGAAAACTCCGCGCGCAGCTCGTCGCCGCTGTACAGCATCGCCAACACCGGCGGTCCGCCGCTTTTATATTGCAACTGGTTTTTGGTAAAGGCTTCCAGGATCAATACCCCGCCCGGTTTCAATGCCTGGAACATCGCGCGATTCATGGCGCCGCGCACCTCGGGCATAAAATGTAAATACACGGATACCACCGCATCGAAGGCCGCGACCGGCCAGCGCCACTGCGTGAGATCGGCGCACACAGTGTTAATGCGCGTGCCCTTGGCGATAGCGAGCTCGCGCGCCTTGCGCAACCCGGCGGCGGAGTAATCCACCGACACTACGTCGAGCCCCTGCTGGGCCAGCCACACACCATTACGGCCCTCGCCATCGCCGGTCACCAACACTTTCATGCCGGGTTTGAGCCGGGCGGCCTGGGAGGTCAGAAACACATTCGGTTCGGTGCCATACGCCCAACCTTTTTCGGAATAGCGTTGTTCCCAAAAATCCTGCATGTGCGCGCCTCCATCAATGAACACTCACCCAAATAGGATGAGCCGATTCTCGGGTATACTTGCCGCCGCGACAATCCGTTGTGATTACGGCACCTTGTTCCCGACCCATGTTAGTGACGATGTTCTGGCAAAAAAAATCCGCGCGGGGCGCCGCGAAACCAAAATCCCGCTTCACGCTGTGGCTATGGCGCTTGGTGTTGGGCGGCTTTTTACTGCTGGCGCTGGATATGTTTTATCTCGCGATCCGCCTGCCCACCTGGAACGATTACGCCGACGGCCCGATTAAAAAATCGCGTTTCATCGAACGCTATGAAAGTGCGCGCGGCGAACATAAAGACTGGCCCGCGCTGAATTGGAAACCGGTGCCGCTCTCGGCCATGCCCAAGCACCTGATTCGCGCCGTAGTGATTGCCGAGGACAGCCGCTTTTACTCGCATAACGGTTTCGACACCGAAGCCCTGCAGGATGCACTCGAACACGATCTGGCCAAACGCCGTTTCATCTACGGCGGCAGCACGCTGTCGCAGCAAACCGTAAAGAATCTGTTTTTCAGCGCGTCGCGCAATCCGCTGCGCAAACTGCACGAGCTGGTGTTCACGTACTCGATGGAACAGCATCTGAAAAAACGCCGCATCATCGAGATCTACCTCAACGTTGCGGAATTCGGCCGCGGCATTTACGGCGTGGAGGCGGCAGCGCAACGCTATTTTCACAAGCCGGTGAGTGCGATCAACGAAAACGAAGCGATTGAACTTGCGACCACCCTGCCCGGTCCGGTGACGCACAACCCCGCGACGCGGACGCGCTATTTTCTACATCATAAGCGCACCATCGAACGCCACTATGGGCCGCTCGTGAGCACGCCCGTCAAACCGGTGGAGCCACACATCCGGGAAGCCCAACCGGAATTGCCGGTCGAAGTGTTACCGGTTCCGCCGGAGGATCTCCAGTTGCCCTCGGACGATCTGCCGCCAGCTGAAACCGCGCCTGAATAACTGCGGCTATACTCAGGCCTAGGCCCTGCCGACATAGATTGGCGAGCGTTTTCTTTGCACGGTTCTATGCATGAGCGACACCACCGACATGTCCCACGTTATCGATCCGGCGGCGATCCAGACGCTTGCGCAGTTATTGCACGAACGCGTGCGCCGCACTCCGCAACAGGAAGCCTATCGCCAGTTCGATGCCGCAACGCAAAGCTGGCGCGGCACCACCTGGGCGGAAACCTGGCATGAAGTCAAGCGCTGGCGCCTGGCATTGCAGAGCGAACGGCTGCGGCCCGGCGAGCGGGTTGCCATCATGCTGGGCAACTGCCGTGAATGGGTCTTCATGGAACAGGCGGCGCTGGGCCTGGGATTGGTGGTGGTGCCTTTATTTACCAACGACCGGGCGGAAAATGTCGGCTACATTCTGGCGGATGCCGGTGTGCAGGTATTACTGGTCAATGGCACGGACCACCTGGATTTGCTCAAACCGATTCATTTCCAGCTTGGCGAGTTGAAACGTGTATTGACGTTGCAACCCGATATTAAGGTAGCTGGGCTCGACAACCTGCGGACGATCTCAGCCTGGTTAACCGCCGACGCGCTCGAATTCGTACCACATGCGGGACAAACCGGCGACCTGGCCACGATTGTCTATACCTCGGGAACCACCGGCCGCCCCAAAGGCGTCATGCTCAGTCACCGAAATATTTTGAGTAATGCCCACTCCGGTGTCAGCTACACCTTGCCCGGCGATCTGTTCCTGTCGTTCCTGCCGCTGTCGCATATGCTGGAACGCACGCTGGGCTATTACATTCCGATGATGACCGGCGCGACCGTGGCCTATGCGCGCTCGGTGCCGCAGTTGAGCGAAGATTTAGTCACGATCCGCCCCACATTGCTGATTTCGGTGCCGCGCATTTACGAACGCGTGTACGCGCGTATTCACGAGCAACTTGCCAGCAAATCGGGTTTTGCACGCAAATTGTTCGCAAGCGCGGTCAATGTCGGATGGGAGCGGTTCTTGATTCAACAAGGACGCGCCCGCTGGACCCCGAAACAGCTGCTGTGGCCGCTGCTCGAGAGGCTGGTGGCGCGTAAAGTTTTGAACAAATTGGGCGGCCGCCTGCGCGTGGCCATCGCGGGCGGCGCGGCGCTGGCTCCGCACATCGCCAAAACCTTTATCGGTCTGGGCCTGCCCTTGATTCAAGGCTACGGCTTAACCGAAACCAGTCCGATCATCAGCGGCAACCGGCTCGACGATAACATTCCCGAAAGCGTCGGTGAGCCGTTGCCGGGCATGCAGGTGCGCGTAGCGGAAAATGGGGAACTGCTCGCCAAAGGCGAAGGCGTCATGCTCGGCTACTGGAACCATCCGGAGGCGACGCAACGCATGATCGATGCCGGCGGCTGGCTGCATACCGGCGACAAGGCGCGCATCGAAGCCAAGCATATTTTCATTACCGGGCGCCTGAAAGAAATCATCGTGCTGGCGAACGGCGAAAAAGTCGCGCCCGGCGACATGGAACAGGCGATCGCTGCCGATCCGTTGTTTGAACACGTGCTGGTGGTCGGTGAAGGTCGGCCGTTCCTCGCCGCACTGGTGTCGTTGCAGGGCGAACAATGCCAGAAATTGGTGGCAAGCCTGGGCTTGAACCCCACGGATGTGGACGTGCTTGACTGTAAACCCATGCTTGAAGAACTGGTGCGCCGCATCGCATTGCGCACCGGCGCATTTCCGGGTTACGCGCAAATCCGCCGCGTGGCGGTGACGCCCGAACCCTGGACAATCGATAACGGATTGATCACGCCCACATTAAAATTGCGCCGCGATCGCATCGTGGCCTATTTCCCCGCACAAGTGCAGCGGCTCTATGCCGGCCACTAAGGCGCTGGTCTTGACTTCATTAATGGGGGTCTTCGCGGCCTTGTGCGCGTGCTCACCGCTGCCACCCAAAGACGATCCCTGGGACAGCATCGACAAGTTTAAACACGCGGGAGTTTCGGCGGTGATCGGCGCCGTTGCGGTCCGCGCGGCCCGCGACCGCGATACCGGCCGCTGCGACGCATTTCGCTTCGGCGCCGCCGTCAGTATCGGCATCGGCGCCAGCAAAGAACTGATCGATCAGGAAATTCGCCACAAGGGCTGGAGCTGGCGCGATCTCGCGTGGGACACCGTAGGCGGTACGCTGGGTGCGTTAATAGCGGCGCAATGCCACTGAGGCCGGAAACATTTTTTAATTAAAAAATCTCACACTTCAAACCGGCCGACGCTCGCCTGCAGCGACTGGGATAATGCTTGGAGCTGTTGTGCCGATTCCAGCAACTGCTGGGTATCGTGCGCGTTTTTCCCCGACACGCGCGCGATATTTTCGATGCGGCCGGCAATGGCATGGGTTGCCGAACTCTGCTGCACGCTCGCCGTGGCGATTTCATTGACGCTCTGCAAACTTTTTTCGACACCGCGCAAGATCTCGTTCAGCGCGGCGGCGCCGCTATTGGCAAGCTCCACGCCGGTGCGCACGCGCTCCGTACCCGAATCCATGGCGGCCACCGCATTTTGCGTTTCGTTTTGAATCGCATCGATGGTTTGGGAAATTTCCGCCGTCGCCGCCGTGGTGCGTTGCGCCAATGAACGCACCTCATCGGCGACGACCGCGAATCCGCGACCCTGCTCACCGGCGCGCGCGGCCTCAATGGCCGCATTCAGCGCCAGCAGATTGGTCTGGTCGGCCACGGCTTTAATCACTTCCACGATATTGCTGATTTCGTTGGAACGCTGGCCCAGCGCGGTGACATTCTTGGACGAGCCGCTCACCGCTTCCGCGATGCGCCCCATTTCTTTTGCCGCATCCGCGACGATACGCTGGCTGGTCTTGGCCGTGTCGTTGGCCTGCACCGAAATCTCCACCGCCGCCTTGGCGCTGATCGTGACCTGGTCGATACTGTGCGTCATGTCTTCCACCAGGCGCGCCGCTTCCGACGCTGCCGCATTCTGGCTTTCCGAACTGCGATTGATTTCCAGCGAGGTATTGTCAAGCTGTGACGCCGAAACCGACATCGCATCGCTGGCCTTTCTGATCTGCGTGATGAGCTCACGCAAGCCGCTGACCATGCCATTGACGGCGCGCGCGATGTTGCCGATTTCATCGTCGCTTTGGATATCAATTTTCTGATTCAGTTTGCCCAGCGCGACCGCGCCGATGACGCTTTCTAGGTCTTTGATCGGGCGTGTGACACGCACCACCAACGACGTCAATCCAAACACGCAGGCGGCTAGACCGGCGATCCATAACACCGCCGAGGTCAGCAGACTCTTGCGCAGCGCATTCTCAACCACCACTTGTTTGTAGCCCACGGTCAAATATCCCACGGTGTTTTTCGAGGAATCCTTGATCTCGCGTTGATAGATGAGCAGCGACTTGTCGTCTTGCGCATTGCGCGTTGCTTTGGTCAGCGGCTTTTTTTTCGGATCATGGAATTCCGCGAAGGCCACGTCCGGATCTTTGGTCAACTCGGCGACAAACGATTCCAGCGCGGTAAGATCGAAATTGACGATGTAGGACGCGCTGATTTTTTCGACAAAATTGGTCGTACTGACCGCTTTCGACTCGAGCATCGCGCGCTGCGTTTCCTGCGATTCCCAGGTCAACGTACCCGCCAGCAAGGTCATTAACGCCACGAACAATATCGTGGTGGGAATAATAATCTTGTTCTTGATGGAACCTGTTGCACGCATAACAACTTCTCCCGGCATTCTAATTCGGCTTTACTTTAAAATTTGTCCGTAGGTACCGCTTCGCCCTTACGCACCTGAGTGAAATACACTTGCTTTGACCCCTGATGTTCGGCTGGAGTGAATTTCACCTTGAAATTGCCTAAATCCAGATCCAAGGAATCAAGTGCTTTAACAATTGATTCGCGGCTGGGCGTGCCGGCAACCTTTTTTAATGCCTCAACGAATGTCACCGCCGCGATATAACCCTCAAGCGTGGTGTAGCTCAGATCTGCATTGCCTGCGGCTTTCATGTCGGCCTGATATTGCTTCACGATTCCGGCCGAGACGTCCTTGGGCGAGGGCACGACTTGAGAAATATAAACACCCTCGCCGTCCTTCCCGGCTTCTTTAATGAAGTCATTGGTGCCGACAAATGAGACATTGGCGAATTTCGGATTGAAGCCCGCGGCATGCGCGGCTTTCACGAACGCGGCACAGGCTTTGGAAGTGCCTATCATAATGACAACCTCCGGACCGGCCGCTTTCAGCGTTTCCAGACCAGCATTGATGTCTTCGCTGTTTCTTTTATAGCGGCCTTCACCTGCGATCGTCAGGCTGCGCTTGAACAGCGCTTTGTTGACACCGCCTTTGCCCGCTTCCCCGTAGGCATCGTCCTGAATAAAAATTCCAATTTTCTTTAACCCCAGGTCTGTGACGAAATGTTCTACCAGTCCCTCGGTCTCATCGAAATATGACGCACGAATATTGAACACCACCGGGTTGATTGGTGCGCGCAAGAATTCCGCGCCTGTGAAGGGAGCGAAGAATGGAACCGCGGCTTTCTGTGCCGTGGGCACAGCCGCCTTGGCGGTGGGCGTGCCCACGTAACCAAATAAAGTCACCACCTTGTCTTCATTCACCAGCTTTTCAGTCATCGCGGCGGCACGGTCCGGCTCGTAACCATCGTCGTAACTGATCATGTTGATTTTTTGTCCGTTCACACCGCCGCTTGCATTTATTTTTTGAAAATACGCGCTGCTGCCGCTTTTCATCCCGGTGCCTAAACCCGACGCAGGACCGGTCAATGCGTTGCTCATGCCGATCACAATATCTGCGGAAGCGGACAGCGACAGACTGGAAAGGGTGATCGCGCACAAATACGCGCCCACTCGGGTGGTGGTTTTAATCATCGTCGTTATCCTCAAGCAGGGGTCTGATATTTTCCGGGCGCAATACGAGCGGAAGGCGCTGGGAGTCTATCGGCATATGGCCCTGCAGCTTGAGATGAACTGGCTGCCCCGTTGCGGAATAAGAAAATGCCTAACAATTACCTAAGAACCGATTAATTCATTTTTTCTGGGAACGCGAGCGTCCCGCTCGCT
>CAZHHW010000061.1:0-6999 GCA_964532385.1 uncultured Gammaproteobacteria bacterium
TCGCAGCGGGCCGAGGGTTATTTTCTGGCCTGCGCTTGCGTGCCGCAGGTTGACATGGAGGTCACCCTGAATGCGCCGGGTCTGTTTTTGATGCCGGTCACAGTGGAATCGCTGTCCAGTCTGAACGAAAACATAGCGCGCCTGCGCTTGCGGGCGGCGCAGCCCATCGAGTATCGCGCGGGTCAATTTGTAAATTTGCGCCGCGGCGACGGTCTGATCCGCAGTTATTCTCTGGCCAGCGTGCCGCAGCACGACGCTGATCTCGAATTGCATATCCAGCGGACTCACGGCGGACAGATGAGCGGCTGGATTCACGACCAGCTCAAGGCGGGCGATACGCTGCAAGTGAGCACGCCGCGCGGTGAATGTTACTACCGCCAAGACGCGCCGGAGCAACCGCTGCTGCTGGTCGGCACCGGCTCCGGTTTGGCGCCGTTGTATGGGGTGATTCGCGATGCGTTGCAATCCGGACATCGCGGCCCGGTGTGGCTGTTTCATGGCAGCCGCATGCGCAACGGGCTGTATCTGATGGATGAATTGCGCGAGCTTGCCGCCGTCCACAAAAATTTTTTCTACGTGCCGTGTTTGTCGGGTGAACCGGAGATCGACGGCTATGTTTCCAGCCGCGCCGATGCCGCCGCCTTGCGGCAGCATCCCAATCTGAAAAACTGGCGGGTGTTTTTATGCGGCCATCCCGAGATGGTCAAGCTCGCCAAGCGAAATGCATTTCTGGCCGGCGCGGCCTTGCGCGATATTCAATCCGACGCCTTTATCTCCGCGCACTAAAATAAAACCCGCGCCCGTTTTCGATCCCCGCTTTGGTGCAAACACGTGATGCCTGTGTGCGGCAGTCATGCATGCGTAAGCAGAAAATAGGCTGAAATTACCGCTATTTTTAACTAAATCTCCATGCTGGCACGCGCCATGTAATAGCTCAGCGCATGAGCGGCAAGACGCATGGTGCAATCATGAAACCCAAACACGATGGCGAACCACGCCTGGTGGCGCTGGTGAATGAAACGATTGAGCGCGCGGTGCAGCTTGAATACGCGTTGCTTGAATCCAGCTACCAGGTCGTTTCCAAACTGGGCAGCCTGCGCGAGCTGGCGGCGCAGATTCATGGGATTCAGCCCGACATCATCATTATTGACATCCAAAAACCCAACCATGACTTGCTGGATGACTTGCGGGTGATCAGTCAAGACTGTCCACGCCCCATTCTGGTTTTCGCGCAGAGCAGCGACGAGCACATGACTCGCCAGGCGATGCGCATCGGTGTGAGTTCCTTTGTGGTGGATGGCTGGAATCCCCTGCGCGTGAAATCGCTGGTGGAAGTGGCGGTGGCGCGCTTCGAAGAAAATCAGGTGCTGCGTACCGCGCTGGATCAGGCGAAAACCACCTTGGCGGAACGTAAAGTGATCGAACGCGCCAAAGGCATTCTGATGTTACGGCGCAAATGCGATGAACAGCAGGCGTATGGTTTGCTGCGCAAGCTGGCAATGGATCGTAATGAAAAAATAATCGAGGTAGCACACAGCGTGATCGGCGCAGCGGAGTTGCTGGGTTAATTGAAACAACACACGCGGCCCAAGGGTGGGCTGCGTGCATGCACAGCGCGCCAACGGCGGTGCGTGTGTGCGGACAACGGCGTCCATTCCGGCAGAGTTGTTTCTGCGGGGAATGGGCGCCGTTTTTTTTATGCCGGAAAATAACAGGAGAGCTACAGCATGACTGATCATGAACATGACAAGAAACATACGGGGAACCTTGTCGATCCCGTCCGCCGTAATTTTATCAAAGCCGGTGCGGCACTGGGCGGTGCGGCCGCTTTAGGCCTGACGCCCGGCTTGCGCAATGCGGCCTGGGCCGCGGGTTCCGACGCGCCCGAAAAGACGGATTTGAAAATCGGTTTCATTCCGCTCACCGATTGCGCCAGCGTGGTGATGGCGGGGGAGCTGGGTCTTTACAAAAAATACGGCCTCAACGTCACGGTGACCAAGGAAGCGAGCTGGGCCGGGGTGCGCGACAAGCTGGTGAACGGCGAGCTGGATGCGTCACACGTGTTGTATGGCCTGATTTACGGCGTACATCTGGGCATCGGCGGACCGCAGAAAGACATGGCCATGCTGATGAACCTGAACCACAACGGTCAGGCCATCACACTGTCAAGCCAGCTCAAAGCCAAGGGCGTGAATGACGGAGCGTCATTGAAGAAGCTTGTCGATACCGACAAGCGCGACTACACCTTCGCACAGACATTCCCGACCGGCACGCACGCGATGTGGATCTACTATTGGCTGGCGCAGCACGGCATTGATCCGTTCAAGGATGTGAAGTCGATTGTGGTGCCTCCGCCGCAAATGGTCGCCAACATGCGCGTCGGTAACATGGATGGTTATTGCGTGGGCGAACCGTGGGGCGCACGTGCGATTGCCGACGGGATTGGCTTCACCGTCACCACTACGCAGGAAATCTGGAAGGATCATCCGGAGAAAGTGTTGGGTACGACGCTCGAATTCACGCAGAAATATCCCCACACCACGCGTGCAATGATGATGGCGGTGCTGGAGGCGGCAAAGTACATCGACACCACCGCGAATCGCTCCAGCGTCGCGAAAGTGATTGCCAGCAAGTCCTATGTGAATGCGCCGGAAGAAGTGATCGAGGGCCGTTTTCTGGGCGACTACGACAATGGCAATGGCAAGACCTGGAAAGATCCCAACTTCATGAAGTTCTATAACGAGGGTGCGGTGAGTTTCCCGTACTTGTCCGACGGCATGTGGTTTTTGACGCAGCACAAACGTTGGGGCTTATTAAAAGAGCATCCGGATTATCTGGCCGTGGCCAAAAAAGTAAACCAGATCGAGCTGTACAAGCAGGCGGCCGCGCAACTGAAAATCCCGGTGCCCGGCGATGTGTTGCGCAGCGCGACGCTGTTCGATGGCGTGGTGTGGGACGGCAAGAATCCCAAAGCCTATGCCGACAGCTTCAAGATCAAGGCTTAATGGGGGCGGATAATGACTGTTTTAAAAATGCATGTGCGCAATGCGGAAGAGGTCGCAGTGACGGCGGTTAATTCATCGCCGCCGGTGCCGCATCTGGTACCGAAGGTCGATCCCGCCGCGCAGCAAAACCGGCGCGCCAAGGAAAATCGCGATGCGTTGCTGCGGCATGTGCTGCCGCCGGTGATCGGGCTGATGTTGTTTGTCGCATTATGGGCGCTGATCGCGCAAATCAGCCCCAACCTGCCCGGACCTGCCAAGACTTGGCACTCGGCGGTGCAGCTTTTCGCCGATCCCTTTTACGATCACGGGCCGAACGATAAGGGCATCGGCTGGAATATCCTGGGCTCGCTGAAACGGGTGGGGCTGGGGTTCGGCATGGCGGCCTTGGCGGGTATTCCACTGGGCTTCATGATCGGACGTTTCGTGTTCCTGCACCGTATGACCGCGCCCATCGTGAGTTTGTTGCGGCCGGTGTCGCCGCTCGCCTGGCTGCCCATCGGCTTGCTGGTGTTCAAGGAATCACAGCCCGCCGCGATCTGGGTGATTTTCATTTCGTCGATCTGGCCGATGATCATCAATACCGCCGTGGGCGTCAGCAAGGTGCCGCAGGATTACATGAACGTGGCGCGCGTGCTGAATCTTTCCGAATGGAAAATTTTCACGCGCATTCTGTTTCCCGCCGTGCTGCCGTACATGATGACCGGTATCCGGCTGTCCATCGGTGTCGCCTGGCTGGTGATCGTCGCGGCCGAGATGCTTACCGGCGGCGTCGGGCTGGGGTTCTGGGTGTGGGACGAATGGAACAACCTCAACGTGGAACACATCATCGTGGCAATCTTCGTGGTCGGCATCGTCGGTTTATTGCTGGAGCAATTATTGCTGCTGGCGGCGAAACGGTTCGAGTATTGACTTTAAATATCGAACTGAAAATATATTTTCACCTTCCCCTGGAAGGGGAGGGTAGGGTTCCAGCCTTCCCCCTTCCAGGGAGAAGGAGGAAAAATTCAGCCAATTTTCAAGAATCAAGAATTGAGGTCATCATGGAAAAATTCGTACAAATCGAAAATGTCAAAATGACTTTCGAAACCAAGCGCGGCGAATTCGTCGCGCTGCGCGATGTGCATCTGAACATCAAACAGGGCGAGTTCGTTTCCATCATCGGGCATTCGGGCTGCGGCAAATCCACGCTGTTGAATTTGATTGCCGGATTGACGTTGCCGACCGAAGGTGTGTTGCTGTGCGCCGGGCGTGAAATTGGCGGACCCGGACCGGACCGCGCGGTGGTGTTTCAAAATCATTCGTTGCTGCCGTGGCTCACTTGTCTGGGTAATGTGTATCTGGCGGTGGAACGGGTATTCGGCCGCAGCGAGTCGCGTGCACAACTGAAAAAACGCTCCGAAGAAGCCTTGGAACTGGTCGGGCTCACACATGCGATGCATAAACATCCGCACGAAATTTCCGGCGGCATGAAACAGCGCGTGGGCATTGCGCGCGCGTTGTCGATGCAGCCCAAAGTGTTATTGCTCGATGAACCCTTCGGCGCACTCGACGCACTCACGCGTGCGCATTTGCAGGATGAGTTGCTACGCATCATCGCTGGCCTGCATGCGACCGCGGTGATGGTAACCCACGATGTCGATGAGGCTGTGTTGTTGTCCGATCGCATCGTCATGATGACCAATGGACCGGCGGCAACGATAGGCGAAATTCTGGAAGTGAATATGCCGCGCCCGCGCAACCGTCTCGAACTGGTGGAGGATGCGCGGTATGTGCATGCGCGCGCCGAGTTGTTGAAATTTCTTTATCAGCGTCACAAGCACGCGGCATAAAAGTTTTAGGCCGGTACACTACGCACCAATGCGGCGCGTATTCTAAGTTTTTGCGTTCAATTTGGCGCAACCGTTGCGCGCGTGCGCAAAATATTCCTGATGCTTTAAGCCGGTTTTCCTGGGTATTTTGCATTTTTCAGCGTGCTGGCACATCACATGCTCAAGACCCTCTGTAGACGCGATGCAATGGTGCGCGCGAATCCAGGGGGTGCAGCGATGAATTTTCGGGAGTTTAAACAAGCCGGCCATTGGCCCACATTGCTGGCGGCGTTTTTGTATTTCGACATCAGCTTCATGGTATGGGTGGTGCTCGGGCCGCTCGCCTTGTACATCACGCAAGAACTGCACATTCCGATCGAAGAAAAATTCACCATTGTCGCCATTCCCATTTTATCCGGCGCCATATTGCGTATTTTTTTGGGCTCGCTGGCGGACCATTGGGGACCCAAGCGCGCCGGTCAATTCGGACAACTCGTCGTCACCGTCGCGCTCGCCTATGCGTGGCTGTTCGGTTTGCATTCCAAATTCGCGGTGGAAGTGTTCGGCATATTCCTGGGCGTGGGCGGTGCGAGCTTTTCCGTCGCGCTGCCGCAGGCGAGCCGCTGGTATCCGCCGAAATTCCAGGGCATGGTGCTGGGCATCGCCGGGGCGGGCAACATGGGGGTGGTTCTTGACTCATTATTTGTACCCTGGCTGGCGGAACATTTCGGCTGGCAGATGGTGTTTGGATTTCTGCTGATCCCGGTGCTGATCGTGTTTGTGCTGTATTCCTGGATGGCCAAGGATGCGCCGGACCGTCCCGCGCCGGTGACCTGGGCGAGTTACCGCGGCGTGTTTAAAGATACGGATACCTGGTGGTTCATGTTTTTCTACTCGCTTACTTTCGGAGGATTCGTGGGTCTGGGCACGGCGTTGCCATTATATTTCAATACCTGGTACCACGTGTCCGGCGTGGCGGCCGGATTGATGGTCGCCATCGTCGTATTCGCCGGTTCGATGTTCCGGCCCATCGGCGGCATCGTGGCCGATCGCATCGGTGGCATCCGTGCTTTACAAATATTATTCACCATCGTGTCGCTGTGTTATCTGACCATCTCGTTCTTACCGGAAGGACCCGCGCCGGCCGCGGACACGCTGGACGCCGCCAAAGTAGCGGGTTGGAATCTGCTCGACATGCCCGGCATCGCCTGGCTCGCGGTGCTGGTGTTCTTCATCGGCGCGATGGCGCTGGGTATGGGTAATGGTTCGGTATTCCAGCTGGTGCCGCTGCGCTTTCGCAAGGAAATGGGCGTGATGAGCGGTCTGGTCGGCGCGGCCGGCGGGTTGGGCGGTTTCGTGCTGGCCAAAACGCTGGGCTGGTCCAAGGCGTTTTCCGGCGACTTCGCGTTCGGCTTCTGGATATTCAGCGCACTGGCCCTGGTGGGATTGCTTGGCATGGTACGCGTGAAAAAACGCTGGCGTACGACCTGGGGCGCGGTTTCAGGGGCGCGGGTTTAGACAGGCCGGGCGGATCAGGGTGCCTTACCCGTTGACGGGTTGGGCTATCGCTACTCCGCCCGATGACACTACACTGCCGCCATGACAAGCGCCTTGCTCCAAACTCGTATCGGGTTTTTCACCACCACCGGTAAACGTGAGCGCAACGAGGATTACGTGGCGGTCTACGATCCGCATAATCATCGTGCCGCCACCCAAGGCATCGTTGCCGCGATCGCCGACGGGGTGGGCGGACACGCCGGAGGCCGGGTTGCCGCCGAGCTTACGGTGCGGGGGTTTATCGATGCATATTTCAGCCTGCCGGAAACTCTGGGCGTGGAACGGGCGGGGGCGCGCGCGTTGTCCAGCATCAATTGCTGGATTGTTACCCAGGGCCGCAATGACCTGGCACTTAAGGCGATGGCCAGCACCTTCAGCGCGTTGATTCTACGCGGGCGTCAGGCGCATGTGCTGCACGTCGGCGACACGCGCGTGTATCGCCTCCGCGGCCGGCAACTGGATTGCCTCACGCGCGATCACACTCATCAACATCCGAACCTGAACCATGTGCTGTACCGCGCGGTGGGACTGGAAGACAACATCCGCGCCGATTATCAAGTGCATGCGCTGGAAGTTCACGACCGCTACGTCTTGTGCTGCGATGGCGTGTACGAGGCATTGCCGCGCCA
>CAZHHW010000061.1:7099-9050 GCA_964532385.1 uncultured Gammaproteobacteria bacterium
TGTTCAAAGCGCGCGACACTCGCGATCCGCGCATCGTCGCGCTGAAATTTCCGCAGCCGCGCGTCGCCGGCGATGCCAGCTACCGGCGCGCTTTCGTGCGCGAAGCCTGGATTGCGGCGCGCGTCAACAGCCCGTTCGTGGTGAAGCTGCTGGAATTGCCGCCGGGGCGGCAAACACGCCTGTATTCGGTGCTGCCGTATTACGCCGGCAATACGCTGGAACAACGCATTAGCGGCGGTAAAAAAATCCTCTTGGCCGAGGGCGTGGAGCTTGGCATTAAGCTGTGCAAGGCGGTGAATGCGCTGAATCGCTTGCGCATCGTGCACCGCGATATCAAGCCCGACAACATCATGATCGAAACCAACGGCGGCGTGAAACTGCTGGATTTAGGCGTCGCGCGTCTGCCCGGCATGCGCGAGGCGCCGGATGAAGACATCCCCGGCACGCCCAGTTACATGGCGCCGGAAATGTTCGCAGGTGAACGCGGCGACGAACGCAGCGACATTTACGCGCTCGGCGTCACTTTGTACCGGATGTTCAGCGCAGGCCATTATCCCTATGGTGAAATCGAACCGTTTTCCACTCCGCGTTTCAATAAACGCACCGCGCTTGCTCACTATCGTCCCGACTTGCCCGCCTGGCTGGATCATGCCGTGATGAAAGCCGTGCATACCGATCCATCCCAACGGCATGCCGACACCATGGAACTTGCCTTCGAACTGGAAAATGATTTGGCGCACGGCGGCGGCAACGCGCTGCCGGTTAAAGGCGCGTTGCTCGAACGCAATCCGGTATTGTTCTGGCAGTTGATTTCAATCGCGCTGCTAATCGCACTGTTGGTTGCTTTGGCGACGAAGTAGATGAGCACGCCCATTGGGCAAAATAAATATAGATGCAGGCGGTTCGATTTTTTTGAGTGAACACGGCACAGCGTTATGCTGTGCCGTGGGGGCGTTATTTTACATTCCGCCGCCGCCTCCCTGGTTACCGCCGCCATTGCCGCCATGCATGCCTCCACCCCCAGGCGGCGTCGCCGGAGGGGTGGTCGGAGGTGTCGTCGGTGGTGTGGTACCACCACCTTGCATGCCGCCCCCCTGATGACCCCCGCCCCCCGGAGGAGTCGCCGGAGGGGTGGTTCCACCGGGGTTGCCGCCACCGCCGTGCATGCCGCCATCCTGGTTACCTCCGCCTCCCGCAGGAGGCGTCGTGGGAGGGGTCGTGCCTCCGGCATGACCGCCGCCCCCTTGCATGCCACCGCCTTGTGTCCCACTACCACGATTCTTCATGGCAACGACCTTGAAGATATCTTTGATTGTGTTGTCCGTAGTGGGTGTGCCGTGGTTGTTTGTTGAGGCTTTCATCTTCAATCTCCTTATTGAAAGTTAATGGTGATCAAAACTCATTCATTCACCGAAGCTGGGCCATCCCGGAAGGGATAAACCAACTCGGGTTATGAAAATAACCGGGCTCCCTATTACAGCATCCTGAATTTGACTGTTCAGGACTCACTCATTACCAAACCCGGAGTCCCTCTTTAGTTTGGTAACTGTCTACTTCTTCTGACCGGAGTGCCCGCACGGCAAAGGAGCCTGCCGGCTTTATTAAGACCAGCCGCCATCGCCACGAAGAAATCGTGCAGTGGCTATGTGTCTCAATGACAAGGGATGATTCAGATCGAAGTGCACATGCGATTAATCTCCTTAAATAAAACAGTCATTCATTTCCATATGTGAAAGAGGGTGTGCTTTTTTGGATCCAGCGTGACTCGCTGTCTCCGCTGATAGAAGCCAATCCAATCAGTGAGTTTGATTTTTCATATAAACCCGTAGGGGCTCTGGGCGCTACCGCACATACATCGAAACGCCGTTTCATGCGTGGATGAAGTTGTCATGCTTGCGCGCGCGTCACGCGAGAGAAGAGAACCAGCAAGCTGCCGCGCTTCAGTCAAGAT
>CAZHHW010000061.1:9150-20020 GCA_964532385.1 uncultured Gammaproteobacteria bacterium
CGCGCGCGTCACGCGAGAGAAGAGAACCAGCAAGCTGCCGCGCTTCAGTCAAGATGCGCAACTTCTGATCTACCGCGCGAGTCAACCATCAACACTTTAAAATAACCGATTCAATACACTCATCGTCTGGTTGCACACATGTAAGTCCGCTTCGTAAATCACCGGGTGCACCATTTTAGCCTCACCCCCAGTGCATCTTGTTGCACCAAATCAGACTTCACGACGCTTGTTGCGCGCTTCGATGGTGCATTCACTTCATTGTGCACAAGGGCTGGCATAATAGCTTCGGCTTTAAATACCCAATGAAACAGGGATCTAACGTGCGAGGCCGGGACATGGCACACGACGTGTTAGAGAACTGTATTAGAACGTCACGTTGTTAAGGGAGTCGGTTACATGAAAGAACGTTTGGTCCTGATCGGCAATGGCATGGCGGGCGTACGCACGCTGGAAGAAGTATTGAAATTGGCACCCGACGCCTACGACATCACGGTGTTCGGCGCCGAGCCGTATGGTAATTACAACCGCATTTTGTTGTCGCCGGTGCTGGCCGGTGAAAAGACCATCGGTGACATCATGCTCAACGACGATGCCTGGTACGCGCAACACGGCATCACCTTGCACAAGGGAAAAAAGATCACGCAGATCGATCGCGTGAAGCGCCTGGTGATTGCTCAGGACGGCACGGCCGCGCCGTATGACCGTTTGCTGCTGGCCACAGGATCCAATCCATTTGTGATTCCGGTGCCGGGTAATGACTTACCGGGCGTGATTACGTTTCGCGATATCTACGATGTCGACCGCATGCTGGAAGCGTCGGTGCAGTACAAGCACGCGGTGGTGATTGGCGGCGGCTTGCTTGGACTGGAAGCGGCCAATGGTTTGAAGCAGCGCGGCATGAGCGTCACCGTGGTGCATTTGACGGGCTCGTTGATGGAGCGCCAACTCGATGCCGTGGCGAGCGGTCTGTTAAAAAAATCCCTGGAAGAACGCGGTTTGCATTTTCTGATGACCACTTCCACCGAGTCGATTGTCGGTGATTCGCGCGTGAAGGGTGTGCGGTTCAAGGGCGGTCTGGAAATCGCAGCGGATCTGGTGGTCATGGCGGTGGGCATTCGTCCGAATACCGATCTGGCAAAAATCTCCGGCTTGCACTGCGAACGCGGCGTGGTGGTCAGCGACACCATGCAAACGTATGACCCGCGTATTTATGCGGTGGGCGAATGTGTGCAGCATCGCGGCACGGCCTACGGTTTGGTCGCTCCGTTGTTCGAACAGGCCAAGGTCTGCGCCAATCATCTCGCGCAACTGGGTTACGCGCGTTATGAAGGTTCGATGACGTCGACCAAGCTGAAAGTCACCGGTATCGATTTATTTTCCGCCGGCGATTTCACCGGCGACGACAGCACCGAAGACATTGTGCTGAAAGATGCGGCGCGCGGCGTGTATAAAAAAATCGTGCTCAAGAACAACAAGATCGCCGGCGCCGTGATGTACGGCGACACCGGCGATGGCGCCTGGTATTTTCAGTTGATGCGCGACGGCACCGACGTGTCGGATTTTCGCGAAAACCTGCTGTTCGGCCAGCATCACTTGGGCGATTCGGGCCACGGCCAGACCAATCACGTGGCGGCGATGGCCGACGGCGCGGAGATTTGCGGCTGCAACGGCGTGTGCAAGAGCGAAATTGTAAACAGCATCATCGGCAAAAAATTATTTACGCTCGATGAAGTGCGTGCGCACACCAAGGCGTCGAGTTCCTGCGGATCATGCACCGGCTTGGTCGAGCAATTGCTGGCACTGACCTTGGGCGGCGATTACTCGCAGGCTTCGAAGAAAAAAGCCATGTGCCGCTGCACCGAGCGCACGCACGATGAAGTCCGCGCGGGTATCCGTACCCATGCACTGAAGACCATGCCAGCCGCACGTGCCTTCTTCGACTGGAAGAATCCGGACGGTTGCCAGAGTTGCCGTCCGGCGCTGAATTTCTATTTGCTGAGCACCTGGCCTGGCGAGTATGTCGACGATTCACAATCGCGCTACATCAACGAGCGTGCGCACGCCAACATTCAGAAAGACGGCACTTACTCGGTGATTCCGCGCATCTGGGGCGGGGTGACCAATCCGGCGGAATTGCGGGCGATTGCCGATGTGGCGGATAAATATAAAGTGCCCACGGTCAAGATCACCGGCGGTCAACGCATCGATCTGCTGGGCGTGAAGAAAGAAGATCTGCCGAAAATGTGGGGTGATTTAAGCAAGGCGGGTTTCGTATCCGGCCATGCCTACGGCAAGGCGCTGCGTACTGTCAAGACCTGTGTCGGATCGGAATGGTGCCGCTTCGGCACGCAGGATTCCACCACCATGGGCATCAAGCTCGAACAAATGAGCTGGGGTTCATGGACCCCGCACAAATTTAAAATGGCGGTGTCGGGATGTCCGCGTAACTGCGCGGAAGCCACCATCAAGGATTTCGGCGTGGTCGCCGTGGACTCCGGTTGGGAGCTGCACGTCGGCGGCAACGGCGGCGTAAAAATCCGCGCGACCGACCTGCTGTGCAAGGTCGAGACCATGGACCAGGTGCTGGAGTATTGCGCCGCATTCATGCAGTTGTATCGCGAGGAAGGCCACTATCTCGAACGCACCGCGCCCTATCTCGAACGCGTCGGGTTGACTTACGTAAAACAGCGCGTGGTGGATGACGCGGCCGGGCGTAAGTTACTGGCGCAACAGTTCCGCGACTCGCAGCACTACGCGCAGATCGATCCATGGAAGCAGCACGCCGAAGCGGAGGACAAGCACGAATTCATGCCGATGGTGGAAATGTAGGAGGGCCGGATCACATAGAAGAGTATTTTCCGAACGTTGAGGGCATTATGAATTGGATCGCAGTTGGCAATCTCACGGACATTCCCAGACTCGGCGCGCGCGTGGTGCGTACCGCGCAGGGCGATATCGCAGTATTTCGTACCGCAAAAGACGAAGTGTTCGCGCTCGACGACAAATGCCCGCACAAGGGCGGGCCCTTGTCGCAGGGCATTGTGTTCGACAAGCGCGTCGCCTGCCCGCTGCATAACTGGGTCATCGATTTAGAGCAAGGTTGCGCGGTCGGGCCGGACGAAGGCTGTACCAATAAGCACGTAGTCAAGATCGAGCACGGTGCGGTGTTCTTACGCATCGATGGCTGCGCAAGTGTGGTGGGGTTTTCCGGGCAAACAGTAGAAGCATAAACGAAGGAGGCGGAAGAATGCTGTTCGGGCGCAAAACAAAAAATCCGATCAAGATCGCGGACAAGGGCGCGGTCGAGTGGAAGTACACCACCTGTGGCTATTGCTCGACTGGATGTTCCATTGAGGTCGGCATCAACGCCGAAGGCAAAGCCGTGGGCACGCGTGGTGTGGCGGGCGCGGATGTGAACCGCGGCAAGCTGTGCCTGAAGGGTATCTTCGAACACGAATTGTTTTACGCTCCCGGGCGTGGCAAAACGCCGCTCATGCGGGAAAAAATTCACCAGCCGTTCGGCGAGACGAATTGGGATACCGCGCTGGACAAAGTGGCGGGAGAGATCAAGCGCATTCAGGGCAAGTACGGGCGCGATGCCTTCGCCGTGGTCTCCACGGGCCAGATCATGACTGAAGAATTTTACACGCTGGGCAAGCTCACGCGCGGCGTGCTGGGCACCAACAACTACGACGGCAACACCACGCTGTGCATGTCGTCGGCGGTGTCCGGTTACAAACGTTCGTTCGGTTCCGACGGGCCGCCGGGCTGTTATGAGGATTTCGAACATACGCAGTGCCTCATTGCTTTCGGCTCTAACCTGCCGGAACAGCATCCGGTCATTTTCTGGCGCCTGCGCCAGGCCTTGGAAAAGCGCAAATTCCCGGTCATCGTGGTTGATCCGCGCGTGACCATGTTCGCGCAGATGGCGGACATGCACTTGCCCATCACGCCCGGCACCGACGTGGTGCTGCTGAATAGTCTGGCGCATGTGATTTTGAAAGAAGGTTTGGAGAAGCGTGCCTACATCGAGGCACATACGACCGGCTTCGACGAATTCGCGAAGCTGGTCGAACAGTATGACCCGGTGACGGCGTCGCGCATTTGCGGCATCGATGAAGACACCATCCGCAATGTTGCACGCCTGTACGCCAAAGCCGGTGCGGCGATGAGTATTTGGACCATGGGCATCAATCAGAGTACGCACGGTTCCGATGGGGTGGTGGCGATCAACAGTCTGAATCTGATTACCGGTAATATCGGCAAGCCCGGCAGCACCAGCCTGTCGATCACCGGCCAGTGCAATGCGATGGGTACGCGTGAATGGTCGGCGTGCTCCGGCCTGCCTGGTTATCGCGCGCTGGAAAAAGAAGAAGACCGCGCTACCGTTGCCAAGTTTTGGGGTATTGATCCGGAATTTTTTCCAAAGAAGCGCGGCCTGTTTCAGACCGATATTTTCCCGGCCATCGAAACCGGCCAGATCAAAGGGCTGTGGATCATCGCCACCAACCCGATGACCTCGATGACCAACTCGGCGCGCATCCGCAAGACGTTCGAGAACCTGGAGTTCCTGGTAGTGCAGGACGCTTATGCGGATGTCGAGACCAACGAATACAGCCATGTATACCTGCCCGCGGCGGTGTGGGCGGAGAAGCAGGGCTGCTTCACCAACACCGAGCGGCGCGTGAATTTGATTCGCAACGTGATGCCGCCGTACGCGGACTCGAAGCCGGATTTCTGGATCTTCAACCAGATGGCCAAGCGCTTCGAACAAGGCGCGAAGATCAAGTTTCCGGAGACCACGGAAGGGGCTTTCGATGAAATGCGTGAGCTTTCCAAGGGGCGCATGCTTGACTATTCCGGCATGACCTACGCCAAGATCGAACAACAGTGCGGCATCCAATGGCCGTGCAACGACGCGACGGCACCGAACGGCTCGCCGCGCTTGTACACCGACGGAAAATTCCAGCATTACGACGGCAAGGCCAAGTTGATTCCGTTGCCGTTTATCGACAATAACGAGCGCCCCGACGAGGAGTATCCGTTCTGGTTGAACAGCGGCCGTGTCGTCGAGCATTTCCACACGCGCACGCGCACCGGCAAAATCGGCAACCTGAACAAGTTCAGCCCGATCCCCTACATGGAGATGAACCCCGACGCCGCGCGCACGCTGGGTATCTCGCACAGCGCCTATGCGCGGCTTACCTCACGGCGCGGTGACGCGGTGGTGATGGTGCAGCTCACGCAACGCGTGCCGCCCAACATGGTATTCATCCCGTTTCATTTTCATGAATGCGTGAACCGTCTGACACTCGGCCTGCTCGATCCGCATTCACGCCAACCCGCGTTCAAACAATGCAGTGTCAAGATCGAACCCGCCTCGGATCAGCACGCGGCCGCGGTGCGGAATATGGCGGCGCGGACGTATTGAAACTTTCTCCTTGTGCTCCTTCCCGCTTGCAGGGGGAAGGAGCATGACAATTCACAGAGTAGAGGGAGCGATCCATGTTTGAAGTCCGCAAAAACGAACCGGCTTACGCGTTCATTCCTAATGTCGATACGCCGGCGAAGAATTGCTACGGCAAGACCATCCAATTGGTGGGTTCGGACGATGCGCTCGCCGGCAAGAGTCTGAATATTAACGGCGACGCCGGTATCGGCATCAACCCCAACCGCTACAAGCAACACGGCTTTTTTTTCAATGCCGACAATTGCATCGCATGCCATGCATGCGAGTCGGCGTGCAGCGAAAAAAATAACCTGCCGCCGCATCTGGCGTTTCGCTCCGTGGGTTATGTCGAGGGCGGCACCTATCCCGCCTACAAACGCCTGAACATTTCGATGGCCTGCAATCATTGCGACGACCCGGTGTGCCTGAAGGGTTGCCCGACGCGCGCCTACACCAAGTTCGCCGAATACGGTGCGGTGCTGCAAGATCCGGACATTTGTTTCGGTTGCGGCTATTGCACCTGGGTGTGTCCATACAACGCGCCGCAACTCGATCCGGTTGCAGGTCATGTGCAGAAATGCAATATGTGCGTGGATCGCCTGGAAGTCGGCCTTAAACCCGCGTGCGCGGCGGCCTGTTTGGGTGGCGCGCTGGATTTCGGCATCATCGAGACCACGCCGGAAAATCGCGATCAGTTGCATACCGTCATTCCGGGTTTTCCCACCCCCGACATCACGCATCCCAACATCCGCTTTCAACAATCCAAAACCCTGCCGCGCGAAATGACGCGTCCCGACAGCATGCCGCTGCGTTACGAACGCGACGATCAGGGGCAGGGCAAGTTCAAAACCAAAGTACGCGAGCTTGACAACGCACGGGAGTGGAACCTAAGCAAGCTGCGCTCACGCGAAGATCCGCTGGTGATTTTCACGTTGGTGACGCAAGCGGTGGTAGGTGTCTTCCTGTTGATGTTCCTGGGACCGATGCTGGGTCTTGAAATATTATTGCCCGCTGCGCATCCAGTACTGTATCCGGCGTTGCTGTTTGCGATGCTGGGTCTGGAAACGGTGGCATTATTTCTATCGACGATGCATTTAGGTAAACCGCAGCGGTTCTATCGCGCCTTTAACAATCTACGTTACTCACCGGTAAGCCGTGAGGTTGCCGGGGTCGCGGTATTTTTCAATCTGCTGGGTGGTTACACCGTGCTGACGGCCTTCCCCGCGTGGTTCGCTTGGCTGCCGCAGAGCGTGAGTGCGCTATTCGGTTGGGGAGCGGCGCTGGCTGGTCCGGTCGCGCTGTACTTCATGCACCGCATTTACCGCATCCAGGCGCGGCCGTTCTGGAATCATTGGCAGGTATTGACCGCGTTCTACGGCAACATGCTGGCTTTGGGAAGTCTGGTGGTGTTGCTGACCTACGCAGTCGCACTCACGCTGCAAGGACAGTCCTTCGCACCGCTTGCGCAGGTATTGGCCTGGCCGATCGTGGCGGGCCTGTTCGTGGAAGGCATGGGTTTGTGGTTTCATGCGCGCGACTTGAATCGAGCCGGGGCGGAGGGTGCGGCGTCGCATTACGAACAGCGTACCACCTACGGTAAGACGTATCTCGCGCGTAACAGCGGGCTGGTGTTAGGCACGCTTGCGGTGCTCATGCTTACCGCTATCCCGGCCGATGGCTGGAGCGGCGTGGCCGGATGGTTTTTGGCAGGCGGCTTAATTGTCACGACCGCCGCCGTGGGTCGGGCGTTGTTTTATGTGCTGGTGATTCCGACCACCATGCCCGGCGCGTTCTTCTGGAAAAATCGCGGTTTCCAGGAGCACGCACGCGAAACCGGATTGGCACACATGCCGCAAGTGGGTGTGGTGCCGGACCTTCACTGAATCAGATAACCAGGGTGGGCGGTGCCCACCCTATGCCTATGCAATCCGATGATATCAAAACCACCTGTCCCTATTGTGGGGTGGGCTGCGGAGTACTCGCCACCACCGCCGTCGATGGTACGGTGAGCGTACGCGGTGATCCTGAGCATCCGGCGAATTTCGGCCGCTTGTGTTCCAAAGGTGCCGCGTTGGCGGAGACGCTCGATCTGAACGGGCGGCTGCTGTATCCGGAGATCGTTTGTAATCGCGCCGGGGATGACGCTCCCACAGGGCGCGTTTCCTGGGATGGAGCACTCGATCACGTCGCAGAAAAATTCCAGAACATCATCGCAAAACATGGCCCCGACGCCGTGGCTTTTTACGTCTCCGGTCAGCTCTGCACCGAGGATTACTATGTTGCCAACAAGCTGATGAAGGGTTTCATCGGCTCGGCTAATATCGATACCAATTCGCGTTTATGCATGTCGTCGCCGGTGGCCGGCTACAAACGCGCATTCGGCTCCGACACCGTGCCGTGCAATTACCAAGACCTGGAACTTGCGGATTTGATCGTCATCGTCGGCTCCAATACCGCATGGTGTCATCCGGTCGTGTTCCAGCGCATTCGCAACGCGCGCGAGCAGCACGGCACCAAAATCATTGTGATCGATCCGCGCCGCACGCCCACGTGCGACATCGCCGACCTGCACCTGCCGTTGCGGCCGGGCACCGATACGATCCTGTTCAACGGCTTGTTGCAGTTTCTGCGCAAGGAAGATTTTCTCGATTTCGAATTTCTCGAAGCGCACACCGAAGGCTTCGCGGCGGCGTTAAACACGGCGCGCCTGTCGTCGCCGAATATTATCGCGGTCGCAAAAGCCTGCGGCGTGGAAGCGGACGGCGTGGCCGAGTTTTACCGTCTATTCGCGCGCACGCCAAAAGTCGTGACCCTGTACTCGCAAGGCGTAAACCAATCCAGCAGCGGCGTCGACAAGGTGAACAGCATCATCAATTGCCATCTCGCCACCGGGCGCATCGGGAAATCCGGCATGGGTCCGTTCTCGATCACCGGCCAACCCAATGCGATGGGTGGGCGCGAAGTCGGCGGGCTTGCGAATCAACTGGCCGCGCATATGGATTTCGATGCACCAGAATGCGTCGAACGGGTCGCCCGTTTTTGGGGCGCAACCCGCATGGCGCAAAAGCCGGGGCTGAAAGCCGTGGATTTATTCGACGCGATCCACGACGGCAAAGTAAAAGCGGTCTGGATTATGGCGACCAATCCGGCGGTGAGTTTGCCGGATGCAAACAAAGTGCGTGCCGCGCTGGCCAAGTGTGAATTCGTGGTGGTATCCGATTGCGTGCGTAACACCGACACCACGCAGTATGCGCATGTGCTGCTGCCGGCCGCCGCCTGGGGCGAGAAAGACGGCACAGTGACTAACTCCGAACGCTGCATATCGCGGCAGCGTATTTTTTTGCAGGTGCCGGGTGAAGCCAGGCCCGATTGGTGGATGGTCGCGCAGGTTGCGCAACGCATGGGCCACGCGCAGGCGTTTGCTTACGATACTCCGGCACAGGTATTTCGCGAGCACGCGCAGTTGTCGGCGTTTGAAAACGACGGCAAGCGGGCTTTCGATCTGGGCGGTATGGCCAGGATTGACGATGCCATGTATCGACAATTGCAGCCGGTGTCGTGGCCGTTGCGCACGGCCGCATTACAGAACACGCCACGTCTATTCAGCGACGGAAAATTTTTCACGCCCAACGGCAGAGCGCGGTTGATTGCGGTGACGCCGCGCGTACCGGCACACGCACCCGATGTGGAATATCCGTTAATTCTCAACACCGGGCGTGTGCGCGATCACTGGCACACGATGACGCGCACCGGCAAGGCGGCGCGTTTGAATGCGCACGAAGTGGAACCGTCTGTAACACTGCACCCGCAGGATGCGCAGCCGTGCGGCGTGCAGGATGGCGCCCTCGCGCGCATCGCCAGCCGCTGGGGCAGCATGCTGGCGCGCGTGCGCATCAGCGGCGAACAGCGCGCGGGCTGCGTATTCGTGCCGATTCATTGGAGCGATCAATTCGCGAGCAGCGCGGCGGTGGACGGACTGGTGAATCCGGCCGTGGATCCGATTTCGGGTCAGCCGGAATTGAAACACACACCTGTGCGGGTCACTGCGCATAGCGCGGCATGGTATGGATTTTTATTGTCGCGGCGCGTATTTACATTCGGCAAAGTATCGAACGGCAAGCAACCTCCTGAGCTTGACACTATTTCATTCTGGGTGCGCGCTAAAGGCGACGGCTTCTACCGTTACGAACTGGCAGGCGATACTCTGCCCGAGGATTGGGGCACCTGGGCGCGCGCGTTGTTGTGCCACAGCGACGGCAAAGCGGAGTGGAGCGAGTTTCTCGACCGGCGTGCCGGGCGCTATCGCGCCGCGCGCATCGTGAACAACCGTCTGGAAAGCTGCCTGTTTATTTCGCCGGACCCGGTACTGCCGTCGCGCACCTGGCTGGCCGGTTTGTTCGAGCAAGACATTTTGACCGATGCCGCGCGCACCAGCCTGCTGGCCGGCAAACCGCGCCAAGGCGACAGCGACGCGGGTGAAGTGGTGTGCGCGTGTTTCGGCGTGGGCAACAAAACCATACTGCGCGCGATTCAGAATGGTGCGCAAAGTGTCACGGCGCTGGGCGAACAATTAAAAGCCGGAACGAATTGCGGATCGTGTATTCCGGAATTGAAAAAACTACTTTCGAGCCTTTGACGCAGCTCGATGTACGTGGCGTGCGTCCTGCGCACGACGTGATCATGTGAAACAACGTCGATGATCAGACCGCTTTAAAACAGGTGCTGGTTAATCCATAAATGCAGCGCGATGCTGCCTGCGTAACCCAGCGCGATGGCGGGAGCCCATTTCAAATGGCTGAAGAATGTGTAGTGGCCCCGGGCCTGTCCCATCAGCGCCACGCCTGCCGCCGAACCTATCGATAACAAACTTCCGCCCACGCCGGTGGTGAGCGTTATTAACAGCCACTGGCCCGTGGATAAATCCGGATTCATGTCGAGCACCGCGAACATCAGCGGGATATTGTCAAGCACGGCCGAAGCAAGTCCGACCAGAACATTCGCGGTGGTCGGTCCCAGGTCTTGATATAAAAAGTGCGACGCCAGTTCCAGGTAGCCGACGAAGCCCAGTGCGCCCACGCACATCACCACGCCGTAAAAAAACAACAGCGTGTCCCATTCCACGCGCGTGAGGTTGCGGAAGACGTCGAACGGTTCGTCATCGGCAGTGATGTTTTGACGGCGGATGGTTTGGGCGCGGCCATGCGTGATGCGCAGAAAAAATCCAAACAGTTGCAGGTAGGCTAGGCCCATCATCATCCCCAGCACCGGCGGCAGATGCAAAAAGTGATGGAATGCTACGGTCGTGGCAATGGTGATAAAAAACAATGCCGCAATCCGGCGGGCGCCGCGTTTTAACAGGAGTTGCAAACGCGCCGGTTCAGGGCGGCCGCCGGGCAGCGCAAAATGCATCAGTGCGGCGGG
>CAZHHW010000062.1:0-19692 GCA_964532385.1 uncultured Gammaproteobacteria bacterium
TGCATGTGTTAAGCATGCCGCCAGCGTTCAATCTGAGCCAGGATCAAACTCTTCAGTTAAATATTACTGGCTGTATAAACAACCAAACTTCTTTGACGTGGTTGCTTCTGTCGCAAAAATAATTTCTTATTTTTACTTGGAAGTCACATCGGTTCTTTCGGTGAATACCGATTACCAACGCAAGCGCCCACACAAATTACCTGATCTAATTTTTTAAAGAGCGCTGAACGTGCTGTTCAGTAAGGAGGCGGTATTATACGGAGAACTCTTCACCCGTCAACCCTTTCTTGCCACCCCTTCAATTTCGCTAAACGGCCGCTTGTTGAAGGAGGGCGCATTATACGTACGCTCAACTCGCCGTCAAGAATAAATTATTCGGGGCCAGCAATTCGTTCGTAATTGAGTTACGAGACTAGAGTTATTTTGGCAATGCGATGCTTTCCGACCTGGTAAATATGGGTAGTTTCAGTTTTTAGTTTTAGTTTTTCGTCGTCTATTCGTTCACCATCTATCCGCACCGCCCCCGATTTAATCATGCGCATCGCGTCGGATGTGCTGGATGTCAAGCCAGCCTCTTTCAATAACTGACCGATCAGCAAACCCTCAGGTGCGACCAGCTTGATCACGGGCAGCTCGGAAGGCAGTTTTTTCTCTCGAAACTGAGCAATAAAGTCGTGCTCAGCACCTTCACCGGCAGCTACACCATGAAAGCGAGCAACTATTTCACGAGATAACCCAAGTTTCGCATCGCGGGGATGGGCACCCGCCTTAAGTGCGGCAATTTCAGACATTGGCTTCGCCGAAAGCAGCTCATAGTAGCGCCACATCATGACATCTGAGATCGACATTAATTTACCGAACATCTGGTTAGGAGCTTCCTGAACACCAATGTAATTTCCCAACGACTTCGACATCTTCTGCACCCCATCCAAGCCTTCCAAGATCGGCATGATGATCGCGACTTGCGGTGGCTGGTGATACAGCCTTTGGAGCTCCCGGCCGACCAGCAGATTGAATTTCTGATCAGTCCCGCCCAATTCGATGTCTGCCTTTAATGCAACCGAGTCGTATCCTTGAATCAATGGATACAAAAATTCGTGAATCGCAATGGTCTGCCCTGCCGTATACCTCTTATGGAAATCGTCGCGCTCCAACATGCGCGCAACCGGATATTTGGCTGCGAGCTGGATAAAATCCACAGCGCGCAGTTCGTTCATCCAGGTTGAATTAAATTCCACCACCGTTTGTTCCGGATCAAGAATCTTGAATACCTGCTGCTCATAAGTACGGGCATTTTCGATCACCTCATCGCGCGTCAGCGGTGGCCGAGTCGTATTTTTGCCGGTGGGATCCCCAATCATCCCGGTAAAATCCCCAATTAGAAACACAATCTCATGCCCCAGCTCTTGGAATTGCCGTAATTTATTAAGCAATACCGTGTGGCCCAGGTGCAGATCGGGTGCCGTCGGATCGAAGCCGGCTTTTATCCTCAACCGCCGCCCGCTTTTTAATTTTTCGATCAGATCCTGTTCAACTAATATCTCGACGGTGCCACGCTTAATTAGGGCGAGCGCTTCCTCAACAGAATTCATAGTGCGTATTTCCGTAGCTGGTTAAAACCGAATAATTCCACATGGTGTGAACCTATTAGTATTTTTTGATATCACAGACAATTGAATACCCAATCACAATTTTCGCTAGATTGGTTTTTGGTGCTCTGTACTAAAATGTATAAATATATTGCTCCAGCATGGCCGATACAGGGGGCAGCGACTCTCAAGACCTTAATTGATCATGCATGCGGCAACATTATTATGAATCGTTCGCGCAACAAGACCATTATTTTAGGGGCTGGCAGGTAATGGTAATCCCCAAACTATACAAGCCTCACAGGACAACGATTAAACCGAATCATGTGCTTATATTCATGATCGGTGTGACGGCACTTGGGGTTTTGTCTTTTTTTCTTACCCACGACGCAATTGCAAACCGGTTTAATTCTGTAAACGCCGTCCCAAGCGAAGAACTGTCTTTGGCACAGCTAAGCATTCCGGATGTGCCTCCCGATAATCCTCCCGGCGCCACCACAACAAGCAACAGCCAAGACCGTTGGGAAACATTGACCGTTAATAATGGCGATAATTTTTATAGCATCCTGGGTCGCGTCGGATTTGATCCGCACGATTCTCAACGCATACTGGAAGCCGGGCCTGGAGCGGCTGCGCTTAAACGGCTCATTCCTGGCCAGAGGATTAAAATTCGTTTCACCAAAGATGAGCTGGCGGAACTCGTCTATGAAAACGACGGCATTAACATTGTCCAGATTAAACGCACCGACAATGGCTTCGAATTAGGCAACATCAAACGTAGTCTCGAAACAAGATTTTCATATGCGTCCGGCATCGTCGACTCATCTTTATTTCTCGCCGCACAAGGGGTGGGGCTCTCTGTTAATCTGACCATGCAACTGGCTGCAATATTCGGCTGGGATATCGACTTTGCATTGGACTTACATAAAGGCGACCGCTTTACTGTGGTGTATGAGGAACTCTACTCCAATGGCGAGAAAGTGCGCGATGGTTCCGTCTTGGCCGCCGAGTTCACCAATAACAACAATGTTCACCGTGCAGTTCGTTATATTAGCAGTGATGGACGCGCCGACTACTACACCGCAAATGGATTAAATTTGCGCAAAGCATTTTTGCGTACGCCCGTCGATGTTTCCCGTATCAGCTCCGGATTCGGAGTTCGCTTCCACCCGATATTGAATAGCATCAAGGCGCATCGCGGTGTGGACTATGCTGCACCCACGGGTACTCCGATTCGTGTAACTGGTGATGGAAAAGTCGCATTCAAGGGGTTGCGCAGTGGTTATGGTAAAGCCCTCATCATCGATCACGGCAATGGCTACCAAACCGTATATGCTCACATGTCGCAGTTTAGATCGGACTTAAAAGTCGGCTCCGCAGTAAAGCAAGGTCAAGTGATTGGTTATGTCGGCCAGACCGGTCTTGCGACCGGTCCTCACTTACACTACGAATTCCAGGTTAACGGAATTCACCGCGATCCGTTGACTATTAAACTGCCGAGCGCAGCGCCCATTTCCGCTGCGGAGAAAAAAGATTTCATAGAAAAGACGTCACGCTTCGCGGGATTAATCGATACGTTAAATAAAACCAACATCGCTCTCACGGCTCAATAATTTTCATCGCTGCTTATTGTCCACGACCCTTCGTACATCTCCTCTTCACACAAGAAGTATTCAGTAAAGTCATAACCCAGTAATGACTGAATTTTATTTAATGTCTTCATGTGGCTCCGCCCTATCTCGATGCATTTAAATTAGTCAGAAAAAATTATCAATAAGTGATTCACCCGAATCTGAAATCGGGTTTTTGGTCTCTACCTTTTCCTAGGTACTTAAGCGAATTTGTGAACCTTTGGAAGCCAGTTTAGAACCGGCTGCAAATGCATTTTTTGGAATGCGTGGACTAACGGAACTAGCGAGGATTTCACCATGGAAAGAAAATGGAAACAGTACCGGATTGTTTCATGGAGTGTAGCGATCTTAATGGCTGGAGTAATGCAGGAACTAAGTTATGCAGCATCCGATGGGGTTTCAGGTCATTCCGGGGTTAATGGGTCAACATGCGCGGATACGGGATGTCATACACCGGCCTCATCCTCGCCCGCATTGGCTATAAGCGGACCTGCCAGTGTCGCGGCAGGTTCCACGCACACTTATATGGTGACGATTAATGGTGGCCCAGGAGCTGTTGCAGGCCCGGGATCAGGAGGCGGCATGATGGGTCCCGGGGGCATGATGGGCGGCACCGCACCTGCTCCGGGAACCGGCACACCAGGCGGCGGGATGATGGGACCTGGGGGCATGATGGGTGGAGGCACAACACCTACCCCGACACCCGCACCTGGAACCACACCTGCTCCGGGAACCCCGGGAAGTGGCGGCATGATGGGGCCCGGCGGAATGATGGGATCTGGAAGCGGGCCTCGCACAGGTGGCACGGCGGGTATTGACATTTCCGCGAGCGACGGCACGCTCGCTTCGACCATGATCAATACCAAAATGCTGAATGGAGAAGTGGTTCATAGCGCGCCCGCGCCGTTAACACCCATGGGAGTCATGTATACATTTAACTGGACCGCACCGGCCAGCGGAACTCCTACGCTGAATGTCTCAGGTTTGTCGGCTAATAACGATGCCACAAGCAGCGGCGATGGTACTGGAACCGCTGTTATGTCTATAGCGGTTACGTCTGCCGGCGGTAACCAGGCACCGCTGGCTCAAATCGCCGGCCCGACGACCGGGACCGCTGGAACGCCGGTAACCTTTAATGGCGCAGGCTCTTCGGATGCGGATGGAACCATCGCTTCCTATGCATGGAATTTCGGTGATGGAACGGCGGGCTCAGGGGTAAGTACAACACATACATATACTGCAGGCAGTTACACGGTAACCCTCACGGTGACCGATAACGCCGGCGCTACCGGAACCGCAAATTCAACCATCAACATCGCATCGTCCGGAAATCAATCATCCCCGGTTGCTCACGCGGGCGGGCCCTACACCGGCAACGTCAACATGGCGGTAAGTTTCGATGGCTCCAATTCCACCGACGCCGACGGCACGATTACTTCCTATAACTGGAGTTTCGGCGATGGCACAGTCGGTAGTGGCGCTCAGCCGACGCATATCTATAGTACTGCCGGAACTTATCCGGTGAATTTAACTGTCACTGACAATAGTGGTGCGACAGGCACCGCTACGACTTCCGCCACGATTAATCGCAACATGAATCTGACCACGGCGGTGGGAGCGCGGTTGTATGCGGACCATTGCGCTTCATGTCATGGTACCGCAGGCATGGGTGGACCCGATAAGCCAGTCATGGGCGCATCCGCACAAGCGATCGCCACGGCTATCAAAGAAGTTCCCGAGATGCAGTCTTTACAATTAACCGGCGATGAAATTGCCGCGATTGCCTGCTATCTCAAAGCGGTCTGCCCGCAACCGCCGACATCCACCACAACACCGACCGGAGCAGCCGCAGATACAAACCGCGCAACGGCGGCGGACTCTTCACCGGTAAGCGCGGGATGCCTGGACTGGCTCACATTGATGTACGCCGCATGGTGCCTGCGCATGCGCTTTTGGGTCAAGGCACGACAAATTATCAAAACCTGAAAGCGTATAACGCCGAAGCAGCGTAAAAATATTACCGGGGTTCTTTCCGTGGAAGATGCTCGCAGCATCTTGCGGAAAGCGCCCCCTTTTATAAATATCCCGCCGGTATGCCGAATAAGTGGTAACACACAGCTCACCCGGTCCGGTCGGCTTGCATTGCAAAAATGGCATGGATACCATGGCACGGCTTCAACAACCCATGAGCGTGCCAAGTGAAAATTTATTCCCGATTGTTGTGTATCAGTGCTGGCCTGTTAATGTGCGGCGCGGCCCAGGCAACCAGCTCCCTCGACTTGGGTCTGAGTAACGACAGCGTGCGCGTTCGTTACGGCAAAGACGTCAGCACATCGCCGCAAGGTCGCAAGGAACTAGGCGTGGGTGCGCTCTACAATAACAACGGCAATACAATGCTCGATGCATGGTTTCAAATTACCGACGAAGCCGGCAGCAAGGCGCCGGGGCTGGATGCAAGCGTCGGATTCAAAGCTTATCTTGGTAAAACCGAGCATCACGAATATCTCGGCCTTGGGATCGGCGGAGCATTGCAGTATCGCCCGGTACAGAACAACCGCCTGCTCATGAGCGCCGGGGCGTATTTCGCGCCCAATATCGTTACCTTCCTGGACGCCGACAACTTATGGGAAATTAATCTGCGTGTCGGCTACGAGATACTGCCTGCGGCGATTGCGTATATCAGTTACCAGAATGTGCGCGTCAATTTTAGTGCGGCTGAAGACGAGCAAGTGATCCAGCGCGGCGGACAGTTAGGTCTGGAGCTGCGGTTTTAATAATCCAGGATCGCGCGAGCACACACCCACACCTGCACATCTTCAACACCCCCGGCGATGAGGGTGCGCGACAGCTCGTCGACGGTAGCGCCAGTGGTCATCACATCATCGACAATCGCAACGCGGCGCGCTCTTAGCGCCTCCCGCATTTCAAACGCCCCCTTGATGTTTTTTACGCGCTGGTCGGCGGGCAGATCCGACTGTGCGGCCGTGCCGCGGATTCGCATGCAGGTATGTACATCAATGGGGATGCGCAAATGCGCAGCCACCGGACGCGCCAATTCGAGCGCCTGATTGAATCCACGCGCGCGTAAGCGGCCACTGTGCAAAGGCACCGGCATAATAATGTCAGGACGTGCCTCCTGTTGAGCATAGTGTTGCGCCATCAATTCGCCCAGCACGCGTGCGACATACAGTTTGCGATTGAATTTCAGCGCCAGAACGAGATGTCTCACCGGATCTTCATAACGAAAGGGGGCCAATGTGCGCGTGAACGCGGGTGGCTGAGCGACACAGGCGCCGCATTCGTTTTCAGTCTGAGTCTCCAATGGCAATCCACAGCGTGGACAAGGCCGCGGCACGCTCGGCAACTCAGCGCGGCAGGGCGCGCACAGATCCAGTTTCCCGGGCACATCGCAACCACATAACACGCAGGTCGCCGGAATCAGGCGGTACTGTATATGTTTTATCCATCCGTACATTACTATCGCCATATCAATTGACAGTTGACGCGCCTGCGCTAACATCGGCGGGCGCCATTAACCCTTCCGCAGGATACCGATCATGCTCAACGACACCACTTACAGCCGCATCAACGCCATTCTGGAACGAATCCTGGCCGGAGGCGAGACCAGCGCCGAGGAAGGATTGTGGATGCTGCAACTGGATCATGCCTATCTGCCCTGGCTAATGGCCTGCGCGGACCGGTTGCGCAAAACCTACCGCGGCGATGAAATCGAAGTCTGCGCCATTTCTAACGTGCGCTCGGGCAACTGTTCCGAAAATTGTTCTTTCTGCGCGCAGAGCGGCCATCATAAAACCGCCGCGCCGGTCTACAACTACATTCCTGATGAGGACTTGGTCGCACAAGCACAGCGCGCACGTGAATGGGGCGCGAGCGACTTCGGTATCGTGTCCAAAGGCTGGGGCGTGCGTTCCGCAAAAGAACACAAGAAATTGAGCGAATATTTTTCCACGCTGTCGGAACACTCCGATATCGGCCGCTGCGCCAGCCTGGGTGTGCTCGACGCCGATACCGCGCAGCAGCTCAAAGGTTATGGTCTTGAGAATTACCACCACAATCTGGAAACCGCCGAAAGTTACTTCGACAAAGTGTGCACCACACATACCTATCAGGAAAATATCGACACGATTCAACACGCGCGCGATGCTGGACTACGGGTGTGCGCCGGAGGCATTTTGGGTATGGGCGAAAGCGCGGCACAGCGCATCGAGCTGGCCATGACTTTGCGCACGCTGGGCGTGGAATCCGTGCCGCTGAATTTTCTGAATCCGCAACCAGGCACGCCGTTCGCCAACATTACCCCGATGGCGCCAATGGAAATTTTGCAGAACATCGCCGTATTTCGTTTCATGCTGCCGAAATGTGAAATCCGCATCGCCGGTGGCCGCGCATTTCTGGGCGACATGCAGTCGATGATTTTCATGGCAGGTGCGTCGGGCGTCATGATCGGCGACTACCTCACCACCAAGGGCCGCCAGGTCGAAGATGACTTGCGCATGATCGACTCACTCCAGTTGCAAATTCGTGGCGACACGCAGCAACGCCGCGAGGCACGTAAGGCAAAAACGGGCGGCGCTGAATCGCATGTGTTGCAACGCTTGGCAAAATGAAGTCCCCATTTCCCTCTCCATGAAAGACATATCCATCCACACTCATCAAGAAGACGCCAAGCTTTGGCTCCTTCCCCCTGTAAGGGGGAAGGCTGGGATGGGGGTATTCGTATGAGCACCCCCATCCTGACCTCCCCCTTTGCAGGGGGAAGGAATTCTTCGTTTAACGTCTTGCATTACGGATGTGTGGATAAATACGCCTTACAGGGGACGGGTATTACTATTTTTTAGTTTTCAATCGCCCATGAATCCCCGCTGGGAATCCTTAGCGCGCGAACTCGAAACTCGCCGCGCCCAACATCTCTATCGCACGCGCCGTATCAACGACGGGCCGCAAGGACCGGAGTTGCAGATCGACGGTAAATCCGTGCTGGCGTTTTGCAGCAACGATTATCTCGGCTTGGCGAATCACCCGCCGGTCATCGAAGCGCTCCAGGAGGGCGCGCGTCTTTACGGTGCAGGCAGCGGCGCCGCACATCTGGTCAGCGGCCACAGCAGCGCGCATCACGCGCTGGAAGAAGAGCTCGCCGCGTTCACCGGCCGTCCGCGCGCGTTGCTTTTTTCCACCGGTTACATGGCCAATACCGGTACCATCGCCGCGTTAGTGGGTCGCGGCGATGCGGTGTTTCAGGATCGCCTCAATCATGCGTCGTTGATCGACGGCGGACTGTTGTCCGGCGCGCGCCTGCAACGTTATACACATGGACACATCGGTGCGATTGAACCGCAACTGGTGCACAGCAGCGCAAAGCGCAAGCTCATCGTTAGCGACGGCGTGTTCAGCATGGATGGCGATCTCGCACCGCTGCCGCAACTGGCCGACTGCGCCGACAGACACAATGCATGGCTGATGCTCGACGACGCGCACGGCCTGGGCGTGTTGGGTGCCGGCGGACGGGGCTGCATCGAGCATTTCAGTTTGAATACCGCACGGGTGCCGATTCTGGTCGGTACGCTCGGTAAAGCCTTCGGCACCTTCGGCGCGTTTGTCGCCGGCGATGAAGTCTTGATCGAGCACCTTATCCAAAGTGCTCGCAGTTACATCTATACCACGGCAATGCCGCCAGCGATTGCACATGCCACGCGCACCAGTCTGCGTCTGGCGCAACACGAGCATTGGCGGCGCGAACATTTGCAAGAACTCATCGCGCGTTTTCGCCACGGTGCCCAACAACTGGATTTGCCGTTGATGGATTCCTTCACACCGATTCAACCCTTGCTGATCGGCGACACGCAGCGCGCGGTGGATCTGAGCGCAGCCCTGTATGCGCGCGGTATTCTCATCAGCGCGATCCGTCCACCCACCGTCCCCGAAGGCAGCGCACGCTTGCGCATCACGTTCACCGCCGCGCACAACGAGCAACAGGTGGATCGCCTGCTGGCCGTATTGGCGGAGGTGTTATGAATTTGTATGTCGAGACTTTCGGTGCCGGTCCCGATCTGGTGATGGTGCACGGCTGGGGCATGCACAGCGGCGTGTGGAGCGAGTTTGCACAACACCTGGCACAACATCACCGTGTGACGCTGATCGATTTGCCAGGGCATGGGCGTAGCTCGACATTTCCTGACCCGTATACGCTCGCCCTGGTCGCGCAGGCGGTGCTGGCCTGCGCACCGCCGCGTGCGCATTGGCTGGGCTGGTCCTTGGGAGGGCTGATTGCTCAACAGGTCGCGCATTTTGCACCGCAGCGTGTCGCCAAGCTGGTGCTGCTCGCCAGTTCACCGCAATTCTTGCGCGGTGCCGATTGGCCGCATGCGATGGACCCTGAAGTATTGGCGCAATTCGCAACCGAACTACAGCGCGACTACCGCGCCACCGTGTTGCGCTTTCTCGCACTCGAAGTGCAAGGCAGCGCCGCTGCACGCGACGAGCTGCGGGCATTGCGTGAACGCGTGTTTGCGCATGGCGAACCGCAAGGCGCCGCGTTGAGCGGCGCTTTGCACATTTTGCGCGACAGCAATTTGCGCGCGCAGTTTGCAAGCTTGTCGCAACCGGTCTTGCTCCTGCTGGGCGCGCAGGATCGCCTGGTCCCCGCCGGGGTTGCACCCGACATCACGCGTTTGTTACCGCACGCCGTGCAACACGTCATCGCCGGCGCAGGCCATGCGCCGTTTTTGTCACAACCCGCACTCTGCGCACAACGCGTGACGGAATTCCTGCATGAGTAATTCGGATTTCATGGTCGACAAACAACGCGTGCGCGCCTCCTTCCAGCGCGCGGCGAAAAATTACGATCAGGTCGCGGTGCTGCAACGCGAAGTGGGCCAGCGCATGCTGGAGCGCCTGGAGTTGGTCCGCATCAGTCCGAGCGTGCTGGTCGATGTCGGCGCGGGGACCGGCGCACTCACCGCGCAATTGACCAAACGCTATAAAAAATCCCATGTGCTCGCGCTCGACCTGGCGCCTGCGATGTTGCAGCAAGCGCGCCGCCATAAGGGCTGGTTCAGCAAGCAGCATTTCGTATGCGGCGATGCGGAATCCCTGCCCTTGGCAACGCACAGCGTCGACATGATTTTTTCCAACCTCACGTTGCAGTGGTGCAACGCATTGGATGCCGCATTCGTGGAATTTCAGCGTGTGCTCAAGCCGGGTGGACTGTTGCTGTTTTCAACCTTCGGCCCCGATACGCTCAAGGAATTACGCAACAGTTGGCGCGCCGCCGATGCGCACACGCACGTGAACGCCTTCATCGACATGCACGACATCGGCGATGCGCTGGTGCGCGCGGGTTTCGCCGATCCGGTCATGGATGTGGAACGCCTCACCGTCACTTATCCCGATGTGTTCAAACTGATGCACGATTTGAAAACACTGGGCGCCCATAACGTTACAGCCGGTCGCGCGCATGGTCTCACCGGCAAAGGCCGGCTGAAAAAAATGCAGGAGGCCTATGAATTATTGCGCCGCAATGGACAGTTACCCGCAAGCTATGAAGTGGTGTATGGCCACGCGTGGGGCCGCACCCCATCGCCGGGCGTGAGCGCGCACGACGGGGTAGCCCTTTTTCCCGTCAACCGTATCCGGCGTAGAACATCATGAAATATGGCTATTTCATCACCGGCACCGACACCGGCGTGGGCAAAACACGCATCTCCACCGCACTGCTCACCGCATTCAACGCGCGCGGACTTTCCACCGCCGCGATGAAACCTATCGCGACCGGCTGCACCCCCACCGCACACGGGTTGCGTAATGATGACGCACTGGCGCTGCAACAACACGCGTCGCTTCAGTTAAGTTACGAGCAGGTTAATCCCTACGCGTTTGCTCCGGCGATTGCACCCCACCTCGCCGCCGCACAAGCGGGACAAATCATCGATTTGGCGCGAATTAAACAGGGGCTTGATATTTTATCAGCGCAGGCCGATGCCATGATTGTCGAAGGCGTCGGCGGCTGGTTAGTGCCGCTCAACTCCGACGTAACCCTCGCCGACCTCGCGTCTGAGTTAGGACTTCCAGTTATTCTCGTGGTCGGCATGCGCCTGGGTTGCCTCAATCACGCACTGCTCACCGCACAGAGCATTGAACAATCCGATCTACCGTTCGCAGGCTGGATTGCTAATGTCATCGACCCCGCCATGCAATGCATCGAAGAAAATATTCAAGCGCTGCGTGAGCGTATTGGCACGCCATGGCTAGGTACTGTGCAGTGGAATGTGCTTGCCACATCCAAAGAAGTCGCACATCAGTTGGGGATACCATTTGCTTGATGCCAACTATTCTTGCTTCGCTATACGCATCGGTAGAAACGTGTATAGAAACCCTGCTTTCCTATACATGTTACGCGTAGGAATATGTGGCCGTAGCACTATTCTTCCATCAACTGCCTATCGTCTAATGCTAACGTTCGTGGAAGCATGACGGTCACAACAGCGTACTTTATGAATTGTTAGACATAATGAAAACCAAACAAAGATGACTACAACACCTGAACAAATTGATCTGTGGCGTTTGTCGCCTTCAGAGCATCAGCGACTGGAATTCAAGGAAGCAAAGAATCAATTCGACAACCGCAAATTGTATGAATACTGCGTGGCGTTGGCGAATGAAGGCGGTGGAATTTTATTACTTGGAATTGCGGATAAATCGCCGCGCGCTGTGGTCGGCACGCAAGCCTTCTCTGACGCGGTGGCGATGGCCGAGAAATTATTTCAAGCAGTCGGTTTTCGCGTAGATATCGAAGATGTCGCGCATCCAGACGGGCGTGTGTTGGTGTTTCACATCCCTTCAAGACCGCGTGGCACGGCGTATCACCTGGACGGCAAATATCTAATGCGCGCAGGTGAGGCACTGGTACCGATGAGTGAGGACCAGTTGCGCAAAATCTTCGCCGAAGGCGAGCCGGACTGGTTAGAAGAACCATCCAAGGAAAGGCTCGATACGCAACAGGTTGTGGAGCTACTCGATACGCAGACATTCTTCGAGTTGCTCAAACTGCCCTACCCAACTGATCGTGGTGGTGTTATCGACCGATTGGTGCGCGAGCGATTAATCGATGAAACGAACGGGACATATGCTATTCGCCGTTTGGGCGGACTACTACTTGCGAAGCGATTGGAGGACTTTTCTGATCTGGCGCGCAAAGCACCACGTGTGGTGGTTTACACGGGCCCTTCGAAACTAGAAACACGCCTCGATCAAACAGGCGCGAAAGGTTATGCAGTTGGATTTCAGGGATTGATTCGGTTTGTTATGAATCAATTGCCGCAGAATGAGGTGATCGAGGATGCGCTACGCAAAGAGGTGAAGCTTGTTCCGGAAATCGTAATACGTGAACTTGTCGCGAATGCGTTGATTCACCAAGACATAACGATTGGTGGATCGTCGGTGATGATCGAGATTTATAGCAACCGCGTTGAAGTGTCCAATCCCGGTGAACCCATTGTCCCGGTTGAACGATTCATTGACGGATATCAGTCGCGCAACGAACGCTTAGCAGATCTGATGCGCCGTATGGGCATCTGCGAGGAAAAGAGTAGCGGTATCGACAAGGTGATTCACTCTGTTGAGGCATTCCAATTACCTGCGCCGGACTTTCGAGCGGGTCATCGCCGCACAGTGGTTACGATTCAAGGGCCGAAAGAGTTCGAAGCCATGGATCGCGATGACCGTGTTCGGGCCTGTTATCAACACTGCGCGTTAAAATGGGTGATGTCGGAACGAATGACGAATCAGTCGCTCCGTGAACGCTTTCACCTGCCTGAGAGCAAGAGCGCGATCATTTCCCAAATTATCTCTGCGACTACTGACATCGGATTAATCAAGCCAGATGAAAAAGTTGGTGCTTCCAGGAAATTCGCTCGATATCTGCCATTTTGGGCATGAGTTTATTTAAGTGTTAACCATGCCACTAAGTAAATCGGGCATTGGAAGCTAGTTAAATCAACAGGTTGTTTATTTAAGCGTTACCCCACGAGGGATACGCGGGCGCTTCTTTCGCATGTGGGAAACGCCCGGTTTATTGACCGCAGTTACCTCCCATACCTTCCCGTGAAACTCGCCTTGCCGATTGCGTTCATGTTGACCATGAATCCCGTCAGAGCCGCTGTGGCGTTAGGCGCCAGGTCTAGTTTTTCCACTTTAAGCGCGTACACGGTGAAGTTGTAGCGGTGCGGTTTGTCGCCCACAGGTGGGCATGGACCGCCCCAGCCGGGTGTGCCGAAGTCGGTGTTGATTTGATGTGCGTTCAACGGCAAGGCCCGGCCATCGGCGATGCCGGCGCCCTGTACCAAACCGCTGCTGGTGGCTGGAATGTCGACCACGACCCAATGCCAAAACCCGGCGCCACCGGTGGGTGCGTCCGGGTCGTGCACCATCAATGCAAAACTTTTGGTCCCGGCGGGCGGATTTTTCCAGTTGATCTCGGGAGATAGGTTTTCGCCGGTGCAGCCAAAGCCGTTGAACGCAAATTTTTGCGCGATGGCCGCGTTGGGTTTGAGGTCGGCGCTGCCGGCTTCGAAAGCCTGTGCGTTGACGGTTAACGGCGCTGCGAGAGCGAGGACTGCGAAAAGCGGATGCTTGATCATGGTGTTCTCCATTGCGAAAACTATGGCCCCTCATCCCAGCCTTCTCCCAAAGGGAGAAGGGGTTAAAGCGGCACTTTAGGTGATATTAAAAAGCTTTAGCGGTAATTCACGCGGCGGATTTTTTGGACATAGCACCGAGCGCTTCTAGTACGTGTTGCGCGACGAGTTCAGAAGACATCGGGTTCTGACCGGTGATCAAGTTTCCGTCGCGCACCGCGAAGGCCTGCCAGTTGTCGGCTTTTTCAAAGAGTCCGCCTTCCTCGCGCAGGCGAGTTTCCAACGCGAACGGCACAACCTGGGTCAACCCGGCGGCGGCTTCTTCATCGTTGGTGAAGGCGTTGATGCGCTTGCCGTGCAAAATGGATTTACCGTCGGGGCGTTTCGCGGTGACCAACCCCGCCGGACCATGACACACCGCCGCGATGATCTTGCCGTCTTGAAATGCGCTCTCGACACAAAGTGTCACGCCCGGGTCCGTAGGCAAGTCCCACATCGTGCCGTGACCACCGGGGAAAAAGAGCGCATCGAAACTTGCTGCATTCATCTGTGCCGTGGGATGTGTTGCGGCACAACGGCGTTGTGCGTCGGCATCGGCCAAAAAACGTTCGACCTGAGCGCCGTTCTCACCCTTGGGCTTGATGCTCGCGGGGTCGAAAGGCACGGCGCCGCCCTGCGGCGAAGCGAGTTCGACGCTCATACCTGCATCGATAAATGCGTAGTACGGAACCGCCAGTTCCTCGGCCCAAATGCCGGTGGCTTTGCCGCTGTCGCCCAGCGTGGCGTTCGAGGTCACGATCATCAGTATGCGTTTGTTCATGGGGATTCCTCATGCGTTGGTTAGTCGTTGGGCGTTATCGTTGGCCCGTGGAAGGACTGTATTGATCTGACAAGCGGCGATAAAGTAGTGCTCCGGCAATTTATTAATTACGCGATGTAAACAATGACGAGTCGCAACTTTGGCCCGGTGCTGCTGGGCAGCATCGAGCTGTTCTGCAAAGCCGCCGAGCTCGGCAATTTCACGGCGGCGGCGGAAGCGCTGGGCGTCACTCCGGCGGCGGTCAGCCGTTCGGTCGGGCGGCTGGAAGATCGTCTTGGGCTGCGCTTGTTCGTGCGCACCACGCGCCGCGTGGCGTTGACCGACGACGGACGGGTGTACTTCGAACAATGCCGCGAAGCGCTGGCGCAGATCGAGCTGGCCGAACGCGCCATCACCGAACATCAAGTCGTGCCCAGCGGGGTGTTGCGCATCAGCGTGCCGACCGCGTACGGCCATTATCGCGTGCTGCCGTGTCTGCCAAAATTTGCCGCGTTGTATCCGTCGATCAAAATCGATATGCATGTTTCCAACCGCATCATCGATTTTGTCGAAGAGGGGTACGATCTCGCCATCCGCATGGGAGAGCAACAGGATTCGCGACTCATCGTGCGCAAGCTGGAGGATGCAACCCTGGGTGTGTTCGCGTCGCCGGACTACCTCAAACGCCGCGGCACACCGAAAACCTTGGATGAGTTACGTCAGCATGACTGCGTGCAGTTCATTCTGCCCAGCACCGGACGGCCGATGTCCTGGATCTTTCGCGACCACGGCACCGATGTGGATTTCGCATTCGAAAGCCGGGTGCGCGTGCAGCAGGACTTGCTGGGTTGCGTAACCTACGCGCGCGCCGGGGGCGGGTGTTTTCAGATTTATCATCACGTCGCGCAGGAGGATGTCGCGCGCGGCGAGCTGGTTGAAATGCTGCAAACGTATCGCGGGCGCACGCGGCCGTTTTCGATCGTATACCCGCAAAACCGGCACCTCTCGGCAAAAGTACGCGCTTTTGTTGACTTTATTGTGCAGGAAATAGCCCGGATTACATCACCGGCCTAGCGGCGCGCGGGGCGTTTGCCGAGTTTGCGTTGCAAGGTGCGCCGATGCATTTTCAGCGCACGCGCGGTCGCCGAGATGTTGTCGTCGTTTTCTTTCAACACTTTTTGAATGTGCTCCCATTGCAGGCGCTCCACGGAAGGCGGTGTCCCGCTCACCGGAAAATCCGGATTGCCTTCATCCCGCAATAAGGCGGCAACGATTTCATCCGCATCGGCGGGCTTGGCAAGATAATGCGTCGCGCCCAGTTTTATAGCTTCCACCGCAGTTGCGATGCTGGCATAGCCAGTGAGCATGACGATGCGCGTTTCGGCATCCAGCTCCTTCAGGCGTTGGATCAGCACCAGGCCCGAGGGGCCGGACATTTTCAAATCAACGACTGCGTACTCGGGCGGATTTTCTGCGGCCAGCGCGCAGGCCGTGACCACATCGTGAGCCGTGCTTACTACAAAACCGCGTTTTTCCAATGCACGCGCCAGCACCTCGCAGAAGGTGAGGTCGTCGTCCACCAACAACAAACTTGCGGGTTCGGATTCGGTGTTCACACTGTTTTCCGCAGCCGTTGCAAGGGCAGCGTGACACGCGCACAGGCACCACCGCCTTCGTGATTGAACAGGCTGACCGTGCCGCCGAAGCGTTCGATGGTGGCGTTGGTCAGGAACAAACCGATACCCAAACCGCCGCCCGGCGCTTTGGTGGTGAAAAATGCATCACCGGCACGCTGTGCGACTTCAGCGTTGATACCCGGACCGTGATCGCGAATTTCGAGCGTAAGTTGCGTGCTATCCCAGCGCGCTTCCAGCTCAATGCCTTGCGGAGAAACATCGGCGGCATTGTTCAGCAGATTAAAAATAGACTGATCCAAGGTCCGTTCGACCACGAGTTCCGGCACCGGTTGCGCGCCTGCGAAATGCGCACGGATTTCGGTTTGCGGACGGGAAAGCTTCCATTGCTCGATCAATTTACGCAAGTAATGCTCGCAGTCAACACGTGCTGCCTCATCGGCACGCGCGCTCAGGCGGGTGAGTATTACCTTGCAACGTTCGGTTTGGGCGCGCAACAGTCGCAAGTCTTGCGTGAGCGCGGGATCATCGGCATGATCCCGCTCCAATTCTGTCGTGATCACGGCCATGGTGGACAGCGGCGTGCCTAATTCATGGGCTGCGCCGGCGGCCAGCGTACCCAGCGCCAGCACCTGTTCGTTGCGCAGAGTTTCTTCGCGTGCCTGCGCCAATTGCTGATCGCGTTCGCGCAGCGATTGCGCCATGCGCGCAACAAACCAGGCGATTAACATGGCGCTGAGCGCGAAGTTCAGCCACATGCCCAGCAGGTGCAGACCGAAGCCGGACTGCGCGCCATGCGCACCGTAATTGTCATGCAGTGCGACCCGCAGCAATTTATCCAGCAATTCCGCACTGCCGATCCCTTCCGGCAAGGGCGCGTATATGAACATTAAAGCGGTGTAACAGGCCAGCGCGGTAACAGCCACAGCTAAGGTGTAAGCGAACGGCAATATCGCGGCGGCGATCGACAACGGCAGCAAATAAAGCGTGATGAACGGATTGGTTGAGCCGCCGGAAAAATACAGCAGCGCTGTCAACACGCCGATGTCGACATATAAATGGCCCGCCAATTCCACATCGGTGACCGGCCAGGGCTGGTAGAGCCGCCACCAGGTCAGTAAATTCGCGAAAGCCAGCGCCGCCGTCAGTCCGAAGAGATGACTTGCCGGCAGCGCCATGTCGAGCGCATACACGGCGGTCGCGATCACCGCAACCTGCACGCCTACCTCGATGGCGCGCAACAGTACGACGCGGCGTAAATTACGTAATTGCGGAGAAATTGAGCGGGTAATGAACATGGCAGACACTATTGTAGCGATGAGTGCCGGGTTCATCACCCGTCAATGCGACCCAGGATGTGTCACGGTTAACCCGGCGGGATTAAATCCGCAGGCAGTTTACCGTTCGTGGGTGGCGCTTCCAATACCATGGCTGTCGGGTCCAGGCCATTGTCGGAGGGTGTTATCTGTGTATTCTCATTATTGTTGTTTTTTGACGAACTGTTGCATGCAGCGCCCAACAGACACAGGGCAACAATCGAAAGGAATCTGTTCATGACAATATCCTCCGAAAGTTAATACTTCACCCAGAATTCCTGTCCCATCGGAATGGTGGTGAGCGCATTGGTGATCAATTTCGTCGTCTCGGCGTTGACGCTGTACGCTGCGCCGTTCGACCATACGATTTGCGCATCGGCGAAGAAATTAGGAAATGCCGCGACATCGATCGCGACTTGCGCGGTGTACTTGTTCCAGCCGGGTTTGCGCGCTGGCTGTAGATACAGCTTCGCAGCGTTCGCGCCAATCCACTCCGATTTTGACGCTCCTTGGTTGCACACATGGGTTATGTCAAACGCCAGCGAGGTCATCGGTGCATCGGGCAGGGTTGCTCTGAAAGTGGCTTGATACAGATTTGAATCTTCATCATTAACGCCGGTATTGGTCCATAAAATTTTGGTTACGTTGCCAACCTCGTCTTTTACGACGGTCGCCTTGCCCCATGTCGCATCCATGGGCTGCACACCCGTGACGCCCGCGGGAATAACAACCTCAAGCACTTCAGTGTCGTAATTGCGTTTTGTGGTCGTGCCCTCTACCGCAACCTCACAGCCATGTCCCGTGAGTGTGGCGTTATAGCCTTTTCCGGCCACCGGAACTCGCGTTACATCCATCACGAAGACGGTATGCGCTTGCACCGGCTGGAGCGCGCCCAAGATCAAAACAACTGAAGCCGCGAGTGTGGTCGTAGCGTGTTTCATAACAAATCTCCCTATTGTTGGTTGAACTGGCGGATGCATCTTAGCCACGCCTCCCTGCGGCAGGAATGCGGCATTTTGTCGCACGCACGGTAAGCGGCGTGGTCTACGACCCGCGAGCAACGGGTGCGACAAAATGTCGCATTTTCATCGCCACGCAAGTGCGCAACGATACCTCTCGCTTTGTAAAACAATGGAATCGAACCATGCGCCAATGGATGACTCTGAGCCTATCGCTGACGGCGTTGTGCGCCTCGAATACAGTGTTCGCCTGCGCGACATGTCTGTGCGGCGATCCCACCATCACCACGATGGGCACTGAAAAACCGTTCGCGGGACGCATGCGCTTTGGAGTCGAGTATCTGTCGCGCGGCGAAACGGCGGCACAACCTGGGATCAGCGAGTTTGAAGTCGACGAACAGCGCGTCACTTACAGCTTCAGCTACGCGCTTAATTCAGACTGGATGTTCGCCGCCAGCCTGCCCATGGTGACTAAAAAAGTAGCACGATTTGACACATCTAAAGCGCAAGGCAGCGGCCTGGGCGACATGGATTTATCCGCGCGTTGGTTCGTGGGCAAAGACGAAAGCTTTCCGGTGAAGTACCTGTGGGGAGTGCAATTCGGATTGCGCGTACCGACTTCATCGGAGCAGAAAAAAAACGGGGACGCGATCGACATCGATGCGCAACCCGGCGTGGGCGCGACCATCCCCAGCGTAGGGATTTGGTACGGACGGTATGCCATGCCCTGGTTCTTCTACACCAGCGCGGCGATACAGCACGCCGTGACCGAAGGTTATCAGGACTACCAGGCCGGCGACGTCGCGCTGGTCACCGGCTTAGTGCAATACGCGCTGAATTACGGCGTCGCCGTGCAGCTCAGCCTGGATGGTCGTTTCAAAAAACACGACAAATATGACGGTGTAGCCGATGATGATTCCGGCGGTGTGCTGGTCATGGCCACGCCGGGAATTGCCTGGACGCCGATGGAAGATCTGGTTGTCAACATGAGCTACCAGATCCCGGCCATTGAGAATCCTAACGGCCGTCAAGAAGAAGATCCCACTTTCCGAATCGGAGTTGCGTATGACTTTTAATCGCAATGCTGCGTTGTTGTGTATTTCCAGCGCCAT
>CAZHHW010000063.1:0-19617 GCA_964532385.1 uncultured Gammaproteobacteria bacterium
CCTACATCGCTTCGATGTGTCGCAGCGCCTGGTCAATCCGCGCCAGTGCGCGCGCTCTACCGATCAAATGGGTGGTGACATCGATCGGCGGGGACACCGCCGTGCCGGTCAACGCCACGCGTAACGGCTGCGCCAGTTTGCCCATGTTCATACCGTGCTTTTCCGCGACCTCCCCCACCACGCGGTGAATTTCCTGCGGCGTCCAGGGTTCCACTATAGCTAATTGTTCACGCAATTCCCGCAAGACTGGAGCCACGTCTTTACTGAAGTGCTTCGCGGCTGCTTTTTCTTCATAGGCGCTGAAATCCTTGTAAAAGCACGCCACACTGGCGGCGAGTTCCACCAGGGTTTTGGCGCGCTCCTGATGAATCTTGATCACAGTGGCAATGTCCGGGCCGGAAGCGGGGTCGATATCGCGCTTGCCTAAGTGCCAGCTTAAATGCCGCGCGATGTGTTCCGGGCTGCTGGTCTTGATGTAATGCTGATTGAGCCACAATAACTTCTCGGGATTGAACGCCGATGCACCGCGGTGCACGTTATTGACGTCAAACAGTTCGATCATTTGGTCGATGGAAAATATTTCCTGGTCGCCATGCGCCCAACCCAGTCGCACCAGATAATTCAACAGGGCTTCCGGCAGAAAGCCGTCGTCGCGATACTGCATCACGCTCACCGCGCCATGGCGCTTGGAAAGCTTTTGACCATCCGCACCCATGATCATCGACACATGCGCGTAATGCGGCGGGGTCACGCCCAAGGCCTTGAGAATGTTCATCTGGCGCGGCGTGTTGTTGAGATGGTCATCGCCGCGAATCACATGCGTGATTTTCATATCCATGTCGTCAACCACCACCGTGAAGTTGTAGGTCGGTGTGCCGTCAGTGCGCGCAATGATCAAATCGTCCAGCTCGCTGTTCTTGAATACCACGCGGCCTTTGATCAGATCGTCGACGATGGTTTCGCCCTCAACGGGATTTTTAAAGCGCACGACCGCCGGGACGCCTGCACGTGGCTGCGTGAGATTGCGGCAACGTCCGTCATAACGCGGCTTTTCTTTGTTGGCCATCTGCGTCGCGCGCATCGCTTCCAACTCCTCTTTGGAGCAGTAGCAGCGATACGCCGTGCCCGCCTGAACCATTTGCGCAATGACTTCCTTGTATCGGGGGAAACGGTGCGTTTGATAAAACGGTCCTTCGTCGTATTCCAACCCGAGCCAAGTCATGCCTTCCAGGATCGCATTCACCGATTCGGCAGTAGAGCGTTCCAGATCGGTGTCTTCGATGCGCAGAATAAAGGTGCCGCCGTGCTTGCGCGCATGCAGCCATGAATACAGCGCGGTGCGCGCGCCGCCGACATGCAAATAGCCGGTGGGACTCGGGGCAAAACGGGTACGGAAAGTCATCGGCTCATCCTGGAAAACAGAAGGCCGGTAGTTTAGCAGGGCGGAAAGGTAATGCGAAAATAACCGCGCCAATAACTAACGCGCTGCATCAACAGGGTTACAGATTAACGCGGCACACGTTTGATGGTCGCCGGATACCCTGCCAAAGCCACCATGTCGATCAGATCATCGACGCTGGCTTTGGCCGTGTCATATTTCACCACGGCTTCGCGTACATCGCTGCGGATCTCGACATTTTTTACTCCATCCACGCGCACCAGTGCGCGCTTGACGCTGGTCGGGCAGGCCGGACAACTCATCTCGGGTACCAGGAGGGTAACCATTTTGTCTTCGGCAACCGCCGGAAGTGCGTAGCCTGCCAAAACCAGTACAACCGTCTTTAATAAAAGGGTGCGCATCAGCAAGCCTCAATCACAAGAACATGTGAAGTAGAATATAATAATTCTCTTATGTATTTGTGAGACACACTTCACAAGCTCGCGCACATGCTCAATACTCTGCTCCACCATGCTTGGCAATGACTCTTCAATCGAGTTTAAGTTTTCTCGGCTATTATTGATCACCCTTTTCACGCCTAACTGATTATCCACAAGGAAATCGCACCAATGTCTCAGGCTATTACAGCTTTGCTCACCGTTTTGATTGCCGTGTTGATCGTCCTGATCGGCGTTCTGCTGGTTAAATTGCGCAGCTTGCGCGTCGTTGCACTGAATGCGGCAACCAAACGCGATGTTGACAATTTATACAGCCAGATCGAGGCCTTTGAATCCTTGCATCAGGAGTTGGGCTTTGACCGCGCCTTACCACGTCTGCGCGGTAATAATGTGTCGCCTGATTTTCTGCGCGAACTTTCGCAGCATGCCGGACGCCAGCGTCCGCAATACGTGGTGGAATGCGGCAGCGGCGCCAGCACGGTGGTGCTCGCGAAAGCGCTGAGCAAAAACGGTTACGGCCATGTTTACAGCCTGGATCAGGACATCGACAGCGCCAACAAAACCTACCGCTGGCTGAATGAGCACGGCCTGACCGAATGGGCGACGGTGATTTATGCCGAGCCGATCCAGTACACCCTCAACGGCAATAACTTTGACTGGTATGCGCTGAGCGATTTACCGAATACCGCTATCGACTTGATGGTGATCAACGGACCGGATTTGAAAGCGCAGAAATACGTGCGTTATCCCGCGTTGTTCCTGCTACGCGCGCGGCTGTCCGATCAGTCCGCCATTATTGTCAACAACACCAACCGGCCCGACGATGCGGCGACCTTGGCGCTCTGGGGCCACGATTTTCCGGAATTCCGTTTTCAAAAACTGCGCTGTGAAAAAGGCTGCGCGGTCGGCGAACGCATCGGGCCCGCGAATTCTGAAGTTAAAATGCTGACCAATCCGGAACTGGCCAAGACGGAAAAAAGTGCAGAACCGGCACCTGTGCGCCGCGCCGCAAACCAGCGCGGTACGCCCTGAAGCGGTTATCGCCTCACACTTTCATTTCCCGGGAGACAGACGCTCGATCAGATAGGCAAGCAAACGGCGCCGTATCTCCACATCACTCAAGGCCTGAATGTGCTGGGCGCCTGGAATTTCCCAGAGCGCCTTGGGTTCGCGGGCCAGTGCGAACACTTGGCGCGCATGTTCAATTGGAATCACCGTGTCGCCGGTCCCATGCATGATCAGCAAGGGCACTGGCGCGATACCGGCGATGACCCGCACGGGATCAAAAGCATCGCTCACCGTCAGTGACAACGGCCATTGCAGCGGCCAGGTCAGCCAAAATGCAGCCAGTTTTTCCCGCGCGATCTGCCGGTGCCCGGCAAATCCGCTGTCCACGATCAGGGCTTTAAACCGGGTCCGATACGGACTCTGTGCAAGCGCGTTGATCGCCACTGCCGCGCCCAGACTCTGGCCGAGCACCACCACGCGCGACGTGTCGATATCCGTACGTTCCATGACGGTCTGCAAAGCAGCCATGGCGTCCGCGTGCAAGCCGGGCAAGGACGGCTCACCCTCCGATAACCCGTAACCGCGATAATCCATCAGAAATACATTAAAGCCCGCGGCAGGCAGCCAATAAACACTGGCGATATGCGTGCTGATGTTTTCCGCGTTGCCATGAAAAAATACCACGCTACCAAGAGCCGTTTTTTCGGCCGGCAGCCACCAGCCATGCAAGCGCACTCCATCCGCTGCGGTGAACTGCACATCCTCGTAGTCCAAACCGATTTCAGTGGGCGTACGCACCAGTTGTGGCTGCGGCATGAAGAAAAAACGTGTGCATCCGGCACACAGGATCGCCGCAATCCCTACGAACCACAGCAGACGCAATTTCACCAATAGGAATGCCATCCGAACATCACCGTAGACCACGTCGAATTCCAAGAGTGTTCGCGCCGCATACTCAAGCGCAGCGCGTGTTGCTGTCCAAGCGCGAAGCTTTGCTCCAACATTACAGATTCCTCGCGATGCCGGTCGCCCCAACGCAATTCTTGCGCTTGTGCGACCAAGTGCAATTGCCATGCTTCGGCCGGATTTGCATAAATGCCAAGACTTGCCCCGCCGCCGGCCGCGTAATGTTTGTCCAGTTCCGCGCCGATATCCGCCGTAAAATCCACAAACCCGTATACCTGCGTCTGGCCGCCCAGTGTCCACGCCATGCCCGGGCCGCCGTGCGTCCGATACAGCGCTTTTTCTGCTCCCGGTGGCCCGGCATGCGTGTAACCCGTGCTGATTTTCCATGAAATGGGCTTAAAAAAACGATCGCGCGGGAATAATGAAAAAATATCAATCAGCGTCAGTTCGTTTAATTCCACACGGTTCGAGCCTTCGACATGGCGCAAATCCACATCCATGAAATTAATTTGCGCACCGCGCGTATAACCGCCTTGCGGATCCAGCAAGTCGTGATAAGCGGGCCGTAGCTTGACTTCTTGAACGCTGCGCGAGTTTTGCGTACCGATCGCGAAAGCAAGCCGCAGCGTGCCGTGGCTGCGATCCGGAGTTACCGATGGAGTCGGCGGATCAGCCGGACCGATAGCCTCCGGCAAACGGCTGCGTGCCAGCAACAATTCGCGCGAGCGGTGCGCCGACGGGCCGGCGTCGACTTCGCCCGCCGTGTACTGATGGCGCAAATATTTATAAGCGGCTTCCAATTCGAGACTGCGCCGTTCGGCCGCTTGCTGCGTAAACCCGGGATCATCCGCAATACGCTCGCCCGCGGCCAACGCCGCGACCCAGTCTTGCTCGGTTTCATTCAACTGCCCAAGCTGGAAGCGCAAGCGTGTGGTGTCGGCGGAGCGATATACGATCTTGCGCACCATGCCGGCTTGCTCCGCCAATGCGCGAACCGTATCGGCCGGGATCACCCAGCCGTGGAACCGTCGCGTAAAGTCAAGACCCGGGCGCGCGACTTCAAACAAGGACAGCAGGTGATAGGCGCAATTCTCGTCGAAAAAATAGTAATCGAAGCGCACTTGCCCAAGTTCCCACGCATGCCTCAGCAAACGCTCGATCTCCTCGGCGGTGAAATTCAGCTGGTACTCCCAGATGTCGCGATTTTCGAGGTGGCTGTACTCTTTCACTTTGACGTAATACGGCGAGATCGAAAATAGTCCCGGATATAATCCCACCAGGCTTTTCAGAATGAACGTCGCACCGCCCTCGCCTTGCGGATTCGCCGCGTAATTGATCGCATAAGCCAGCAGACGTGATTGTTCGCTTTGCCCCACGGCATCGACACGCAACAAGGTGTGCCCGAACATCGACGACGGGTTATTGATGTACGCCGCCGGAAATACCAAGGTGAGCATGTCGGGCTGCAATTCACCGCGCCAGGCTGCAAAGCGCTGGCACCTTTGTTCGGGTAAAAACTCATCGTTAAAATTCAGCTCCTGTTTTAACCAGTGATAGCGCGCAATAAAACGGCACTGCGGATGTTGTGCCGTGTTGGTCTCATCGATGGGCGGAGCGAAAAACGCGCGCAAGGTCGCATCGAGCTCGGCCTGCGGATTGGTTTTGCCATCGGACGCCAGATAAAACTGCGCATCGTCGGCCTGGCCGGTGACGCCGTTTGTCAGCACATTTTTGCGGTAATGCAACAGCGCACGCCATTGCGGGGTGGCAGCAAGATTCAACTGGTGCGCGGTGGCCATCAACCCGGATTGATAATCGTGGTGGGCTGCATCCGCGGCAGAGCAGCAAAAGGCACACAGCAGACAAATAACTCGAGACAGACAACGCATAGTTTCAGAGGCCATTCACCGCTGCGCACCTCTCCGGTACAACACAGAGCTTGCATAACCGGGAGGCCAAGTGGCCGTAACGCCGCGCGCGCGGCATAAAAAAACACCCAGTGGAATGCACTGGGTGTTTTGTCGAAACGAAATCTTTTTAGCCTAAACGAGCGTAAATCGCCAGTTCCTGATCAGCAGCGAGCAGGCGATTCAAAGCAGCCATCACGTCTTGCGCAGCCACATGCTCCGAAGAAATGATTTCACCGAAATGCGCCTTGGTCATGCTAAAAAAGCTGGCCTTGGCGGCAGCTTCGATGCCGATAAGATCGGCCAGCGAATTCAACGCTTCGCCACGGCCCACGGACATGTCTTGCGCCAGTTTGTCCAGGTTCGTATCGATGAACATGGAAACTTTTGCCGGGCTGTCCACGACGCCATCAGTGGCGCAACCCAAGGTGCCTGAAGAAATGCCGAAGGTTTGATTGCCAAGCGTGCCATTCGTAGTTACGGCCAGAACTTGCGAGGCAATGCCTGACTGACCTTTAAAAATGATGGAACCAACACCGCAGCCCACGTTATTGGACGCCGCCAAAACCATGCTCACCGGTGCAAGAGCAAGAATGACTCCCAGTGCGATATTCCGTTTCATAGTTACCTCAAGTTTAGATGATTGTTGCATTCAGACATCGTTCGAAAACTGCCCGCTAATAATAGCGGGCATCGGCGTAACATCAAGTATTGAATTTACACAACGGGATACGCTGAAGTGGCGTTTATGCAACACCAATACTGCGCCCACACTCATTAGGCGGCGCCCTAGGGTGCAGGCACGATGGGGATCACCTTCTGCGCAATGGATTTATAAACTTCCATCTGATGGAAATTCAGGTAGCGATAAATCTCCGCACTCAGCGGTTGCAGGCCGCGCATGCTGTCCATGTATTCGGCGACGGTGGGAATACGGCCGAGCTTGGCGGTCACGGCGGCAACTTCAGCCGACGATAAATACACGTTGGCGCCTTTGCCTAAGCGGTTAGGGAAATTGCGCGTGGCGGTGGCGACGACGGTGGCATTGTCGGCGACGCGCGCCTGATTACCCATGCACAGCGAGCAACCGGGTAACTCCATGCGTGCCCCGGCTTGACCGAAAATCGAGTAATAGCCTTCTTCGGTAAGTTGCTGCTGGTCCATCTTGGTCGGCGGTGCGATCCACAGCGTTGTGGGTACACGGCCGGACTTTTCCAGCACCTTGCCCGCCGCGCGGTAGTGACCGATGTTGGTCATGCATGACCCGATGAACACTTCATCGACGTGGTCACCCGCCACCTGCGAAAGCGGTTTAATGTCGTCGGGGTCGTTAGGGCACGCGAGCAAGGGCTCTTTGATTTCGGCCAGATCGATTTCGATGATCTGCGCGTATTCGGCATCCGCGTCCGGTTGCAGCAACTGCGGATTTTTCAGCCAGATTTCCATCGCTTCGATGCGGCGCTGCAAGGTGCGCGCATCTTGATAGCCGCTCGCGATCATCCATTTCATCAAGGTGATATTGGAGTTGAGGTACTCGATGATCGGCTCTTTGTTGAGCCGCACGGTACAGCCGTTCGCAGAGCGTTCGGCGCTGGCATCGGCCAGCTCGAACGCCTGCTCGACTTTCAAGTCGGGCAGACCTTCGATTTCCAGTACGCGCCCGGAGTAGACATTTTTCTTGCCCTTCTTATCCAGCGTCAACAGACCGCGTTGCAACGCCACGTAGGGAATCGCGTTGACCAGATCGCGCAAGGTCACGCCCGGTTGCATCTGGCCTTTGAAACGCACCAGCACCGATTCGGGCATGTCGAGCGGCATTACGCCCAACGCAGCCGCGAAAGCAACCAGGCCCGACCCGGCCGGAAAGCTGATGCCGATCGGGAAACGCGTATGCGAGTCGCCGCCGGTGCCGACGGTGTCGGGCATGATCATGCGATTGAGCCACGAATGAATGATGCCGTCGCCCGGACGCAAACTCACGCCGCCGCGCGTGGTCATGAATTCCGGCAGTTCGTGTTGCAACTTCACATCGACCGGTTTTGGATACGCCGCGGTGTGACAAAAACTTTGCATCACCAGATCCGCCGAGAATCCCAGGCACGCAAGCTCTTTTAATTCGTCGCGCGTCATGGCGCCGGTGGTGTCTTGCGAGCCCACCGTGGTCATGCGCGGTTCGCAATAGGTGCCGGGGCGCACTCCGATAACACCGCAGGCGCGGCCGACCATTTTCTGTGCGAGCGTGTAGCCTTTGCCGGTGTCTTTGGGCGCGACCGGGCGAATGAATTCGGTTGAATGAGCAAGCTTCAAGGCCTCGCGCGCGCGATCGGTGAGCGCGCGCCCGATAATAAGCGGGATGCGTCCGCCGGCGCGGACCTCATCGGGCATGGTGCTGGGCTTGAGATCGAAACGGGCCAGTTCATTACCTTTCAGGTCGGTGATGCGTCCCTGCGTGGGATAAATCTTGATGACGTCACCCATGTTGAGTTTGCCGACATCGCACTCAATCGGCAACGCGCCGGAGTCTTCCGCGGTGTTGAAAAAAATCGGCGCGATTTTTCCGCCCAGAATCACACCGCCCTGCCGCTTGTTCGGCACGAACGGAATATCGGCGCCGATATACCACAGCACCGAGTTGATCGCGGATTTGCGCGACGAACCGGTGCCCACCACATCGCCCACGTAGGCCAACGGATGGCCTTTCTGTTTCAACTGTTCGATGGTCCGTAGGCCGTCGGGCATTTTGCTCGCCAGCATCGCCTTGCCATGCAGCGGGATGTCGGGACGGCTCCACGCTTCCGAGGCGGGCGACAGATCGTCGGTATTAGTCTCACCCGGCACCTTGAACACGGTGACGGTGATTTCCTCGGCCAGCACCGGGCGCGCCTTGAACCATTCGGCCTTGGCCCAGGATTCCAGCACCTGTTGCGCGTGCGGATTAGTCTTGGCTTTGGTTACCACGTCGTGAAACGCATCGAACATCAAGAGGGTTTTCGACAATGCTTTTACCGCCAGCGGCGCAAGGCGCGCATCGTCAAGCAAAGCAATCAACGGCTGAATGTTGTAGCCGCCGAGCATGGTGCCCAACAACTCCGTCGCACGCTCCCTGGTTAGCAATGTACAAGCCGCTTCGCCCTTGGCCACTGCCGCAAGGAACCCGGCCTTGACATAAGCAGCTTGGTCCACACCCGGCGGCACACGTTGCACCAGCAGCTCGATCAGCTCCTGGCCTTCGGGAACGTTCGCCTTGATCAGCTCCACGAGGCTGGCGGTCTGAGGGGCATTCAACGGCAGCGGTGGTAAGCCCAGCGCAGCGCGCTCGGCAACGTGTTTGCGATAATCGGTCAGCATGATGGGGTCGTCCGTTGAGCTAAAGGGTTTTCACGTCATGGCAAGCGTCTATAGAATACCCGATCCACTCTCAAAGTTTGAGCGTGCAACTAGAAGGAATTCGCGATGGACCTCAGCAACCTCACCGCCCTCTCTCCTCTCGACGGCCGCTATGGCGATAAGACTGCCGCACTGCGGCCGATCTTCAGCGAGTATGGTTTAAACCGCCATCGCATCCAGGTCGAAGTGCGCTGGCTGCAAATGCTGGCAGGCATCTCTGAAATAAGCGAGGTACCGCCGTTATCCGCGCACGCGTGCACCAAACTGGACGAGATCGCGGTCAATTTTGGAGTGGAGGATGCACAACGGGTCAAAAATATCGAGCGCACCACCAATCATGATGTGAAGGCGATCGAGTATTTTCTGAAAGAACGCATTCAGGGCAACACCGAGCTCGAAGCCATCGGCGAGTTCATTCATTTTGCATGCACCTCCGAAGACATCAACAACCTGTCGCATGCGCTGATGCTGCGTGAAGCGCGCGCCTCCGTGCTGTTGCCGATGATGCATGAACTCATCGACGCCATCAGCGCGCTGGCCCATCGCTACGCCGATCAACCCATGCTGGCACGCACGCACGGTCAGCCCGCCTCGCCTACCACACTGGGTAAAGAAATGGCGAATGCCGCGCATCGTCTGAAACGCCAACGCCTGCAACTGGGCGACGTGCCATTGCTTGGCAAAATGAACGGCGCGGTCGGCAACTACAACGCGCATTTGGCGGCGTATCCGGAGCTTGACTGGCCGGCGATCGCGCAAAAGTTCGTCGAAAGCCTGGGCTTGCAATGGAATCCCTACACCACGCAAATCGAACCGCATGACTACATCGCCGAATACATGGACGCGCTGGCCCGCTTTAACACCGTGCTGCTGGATTTAAATCGCGACCTGTGGGGTTATATTTCCGTCGGCTACTTCAAGCAAAAAACCGTGGCGGGCGAAGTCGGGTCGTCCACCATGCCGCATAAAGTGAACCCCATCGATTTTGAAAACTCCGAAGGCAACCTGGGCCTGGCCAATGCGCTACTGCGTCATTTCAGCGGTAAATTGCCGATCTCCCGCTGGCAGCGCGACCTCACCGACTCCACCGTATTACGCAACCTGGGCGTGGCGGTTGGCTATTGTGTGATCGCTTATCAATCCACGCTCAAAGGCCTGCGTAAACTTGAAGTCGACACCGTGCGCCTGGACGCCGATCTTGACAATAACTGGGAGGTGCTGGCGGAACCGATCCAAACCGTCATGCGCCGCTATGGCCTGGAAAAGCCTTATGAGAAGCTCAAGGAGCTCACGCGCGGCAAACGCATGGACCGCGCGGCGCTGCATGCCTTCATCGATACGCTCGACCTCCCGGCCCGTGAAAAACACCGATTAAAACAACTGACCCCTCAAACCTACACCGGAAACGCAGGCGAACAGGCAGCCGGTATTTGATTTTTTTCTACCCCGATCATCCAAAACCTGTACTGCAACTGTGACCCGATTAGCAGAAGCTCCGGCACCACTCCTCTAGATTGAATGCATGGATTGCACGGGTGGCCGCTGCTCCCTCCCACTTCCCCATGTGCACGGTCATTGGTGATCCTTTATTGCCCGTATTGCGACTCTCCATCCACGCAATACGGGCTTTTTTTTATTGTTGGAATTGACCGGCTTCGGTTATTGTCGAGCATCCGCTTATTGACGAGAAACCACCGGATGTCTATTGAATTTCAATCCTGCCGTCTGGGCGAAAACGCAGCACCGTTTACGCTGGAATCTTCCGCCGGACACAGCGCCGCGGCACTGGCGCTCATCAGTCAGGCAACCCGCAGCGTGCACCTCTTTTCGCATCAGTTGGACCGGCGCATCTACGACGACAAAACGCTCATCGCGGCGCTCACGCAAATGGTATTGCATAGCGCGCAATGCAAAGTGCTGATTCTGGTCCGTGACACCAACGACATCATTCACCATGGCCATCGCCTGATCGAAGCAATGCGGCGTGTACCCAGCCGCATGCAATTGCGCAAGGCGCATGCGGATTATCTCAACTCCAGGGAAGAATTCATGGTGGTGGACGAAACCGGCCTGCTGCTACGCCACATTGCCACGCGCTATGAAGGCTCGGTCATTTTCAATGCGCGCAAAGAGGCCCGCGAACGGGTGAAGTTCTTCAACGAGGCGTGGCGCTCAAGCGAGCCTGATCCGAAACTTAAACACCTGTCGATTTAGCCCATGCGCGCGCTGTGGCTGTGCGTATCGATCCTCGGCTCATCCCATGCGTTTGCGATGGGTAATTACCCCGAAGCCAATACCTGCCTCCAAGACAAACCCTATTATGCCGTATGCAGCGCCGGCAGCCACGATTTGCAAGGCTGGACCGGAAAATGTCAAGACAGCCGCGAAGCTGCGCAGCTAGAAGCCGACGCGCATGCGAAAAAATTCCATGCCGGGGTAACGCAATGGACCGGCGTTACGCGTATCAGCCGCGCCGCGAAATATCGAAACAGCGGCTTACCGCCCTAGCGTAGATTAAATCCCGCCCTATGACTCTGTACGTAAGCGTACGGACTGCGAAAGGCATATTCCGCACTATTACCAACACATCCTGAAGTTTCCATGCAGTTTTTCTAATCTTTGCTGCGCACAGCAAGGACGGGGAACTGGCTGCAACGAAGGATGCCCGGCCAGGCATTCCGCCGCTCCGGGTTCCAAACCAAACTTAGGAGTTCGCTATGAACTTGGATATCGTTAAAGGCAACTGGAAACAAGTGAAGGGCAAGGTAAAAGCGCAGTGGGGCAAGCTCACTGATGATGAACTCGATGTTATTGCAGGCCGGCGCACCGAGTTGGCCGGAAAAATCCAGGAGGCTTACGGCATTTCGAAAGAAGAAGCCGAAGAGCAAATCAAGAAGTTTGAACAGCTCGACAATCAAGAGCGCGCAAGGCACTCTTCGTGATCCTGACACGCTGTGCGCGAAACCCGTTCGCGCACAGCGTGGGCAGTACAAATAAGCTGCCAGTCAGCCCGTATGATGGAACTACTGTAGAAACGAATCGGCCGTGAAGGACTCGAAAGCCGCAATGTATAACACCTCTGTACACACCCTTGGTCTGGACACTATTCCGTTCAGCGTACTGTTGGTGGAAGGTCATGCCGCCGACACCGCGGCCATTCAGGAAGCGCTCGCAAATCCTACGGATAGTGGGATTCGCGTGGTCGCGGTAACGCGCCTTGACGAAGCACTCCGGCAGCTCAAGCAGAAGCCTTTTAGCGTGGTCTTGCTTGATCTGTTCTTGCCCGACAGTCAGGGCCTAGAGACCTTCGAGCATCTTTTTCAGGCCGCTCCGGATGCCCTGATTTTAATCTTGAGCGATGCGGATCATGAACCAGCAACCCGTCAAGCTCTGCGGCGCGGCGCACATGATTTCCTAATCAAAAGCCGCATTGATTCCTACTGGCTGCCACGTACCCTGCACGGCCTGGTCAGGCACAAAACCGTGCGCGACGAATTGCTCAACAGCGAGGAACGCTTCCATGCGTTGAGCGATGTCTCCCCGCTGGGCATCTTCGTTTCCGATGAGCAGGGCAACTGCGTGTATACCAATGCGGCGTACCACAAAATAACTGGACTTGCGCTGGAGCAAACACTCGGCACCCAGTGGAGCTCGGCGATCCATCCCGAGGATCGCGACGCGGTGCTGGCACAGTGGCACACGGCCGTGAGCCGCCACGAACCCTTTACCATCGAATTCCGCTTTCTGCGCGCTGATCAGAGTATCGTGTGGGCGCGCGTCAAGGGCGCCGGTATGCGCGCGGGCAGAAAGCGCTACCAATATATGCAGACGGTCGAAGACATCAGCGCGCAAAAATCGGTCGCGGTGGTTCTGCAAGCCGCGGAAGACGCCCTGTTCGAGGAAAAAGAACGCGCCCAGGTGACGCTGAATTCGATTGGGGACGCGGTCTTGACAACCGACCTGCGCGGCAACATCACCTACCTCAATCAGGTCGCCGAATCGATGACCGGCTGGTCATTGCAGGACGCGCTGGGGCGGCCGCTGTCCGAAGTGTTCAGGGTTATCGACGGCGTCACGCATCAGACCGCATTAAATCCGGCGCAACGTGCGATCGACGAAGATCGCAGCGTGGGCATGGCGACCGACAGTGTGCTGGTGCGCCGCGACGGTTCCGAAGCGGCGATTGAAGATTCCTCCGCGCCGATCCACAACCGCGAGGGCGAGGTGACCGGCGCCGTGATCGTGTTTCACGACGTCAGCCAGTCGCGCGCCATGGCCCTGAAAATGTCGCACCTCGCGCAGCATGACTTTTTAACCGGCTTGCCCAACCGCATGCTGCTGACTGAACGGCTTTCGCAGGCCATCGGCCTGGCGCACCGGCACCACAAACAAGTCGCGCTGCTGTTTCTGGATCTGGATTATTTCAAACACATCAACGACTCGCTCGGTCATGCCATCGGCGACCAGTTGCTGCAATCGGTGGCGCACCGATTAACAGCGTGTGTGCGCTCCACCGACACGGTGTGCCGCCAGGGCGGCGATGAATTCGTCATTCTGCTGGCTGAAATCGAAGAGCCGGAAGCGGCCGCCGTGGTCGCGGAAAAACTGCTGGCCGCGCTGGGCGTGCCGCAGCACATCGGCGGACACGAACTGCACGTCACCTTGAGCATCGGCATCAGCATTTACCCGGACGACGGCAGCGACGTGGACACCGTGATCCAGAATGCGGACACCGCGATGTACCACGCCAAGGCCAACGGGCGGAATAACTACCAGTTTTTCCGCGCCGACATGAATGCGCGCGCGGTGCGCCGCCAGTTCGTCGAAAGCAGCCTGCGGCGCGCGCTGCGGCAGGGCGAGTTCGTGCTGCACTATCAACCGAAAATCAATCTCAGCAGCGGCGCCATCACCGGCACCGAAGCGCTGATTCGCTGGCACGACCCCGAGCTTGGGCTGATCTATCCCGAGCAGTTCGTGCTGATCGCCGAAGAGTGCGGCCTGATCGTGCCGATCGGCCAATGGGTGCTGCGCGAAGCCTGCACGCAAGTGCAAGCCTGGCTGGATGCGGGCCTGCAAGCGGTGCCGGTGGCGGTGAATATTTCCGCGGTGGAATTCCGCCACGAGGGCTTTCTGGCCGGGGTCGAATTGATCCTCAAAGAAACCGGCCTGGCGCCGTACTATCTGGAGCTTGAACTGACCGAAACCATTCTCATGCACAACGCCGCCGCGTCGGCCAAAGTGCTGCAAGCGCTCAAGGCGATGGGCGTGCGGCTGGCCCTCGACGACTTCGGCACCGGTTATTCAAGCCTGAGTTATCTGAAACAATTTCCGATCGACACGCTGAAAATCGACCAATCCTTCCTGCGCGACATCGCCACCGGCAGCGACGACGCGACCATCCTGAGCGCCGTGATCGGCATGGGCAGAAATCTGAAGCAGCGCGTCATCGCCGAAGGCGTGGAAACCAACGAACAGCTTGCCTTCCTGCGCACGCAGCAATGCGACGAGGGACAAGGTTTTCAATTCAGCCATCCGCTGCCCGCCGAGGATTTTGCTTCCTTGCTGGTTTCCAGCAATGGTTATCTGCGCCGCAAGTGCCGGGTCAAGAATCTGTAGTCCAACCCTTCGCTCATACAAAAAAACTATCGCTAAGCGGCCCAGCGAACATACGACCCCTCTTCAACCAGAGATGATCACCGATTGAACGGCGCATGGATGCGGCCGGGACCCGGCCGGTTGTTCCGCATTTTTTCGCGCGCAGGCAAAACCGCGTGAGTGCCTACATGGCTCCCTGTTTCTCGTAACAGGCAATCGCATGAAATCCATCCGTTCCACATCCTCTTCAGGGTTAATTAAAGTAGCCACCGGTATTCGAGGCTTCGACGATATTGCCAGCGGCGGTGTCCCGCACGCGCGCACCACCTTGCTGGTCGGCGGACCGGGCTCCGGCAAGACCATTTTCGCTTTGCACTTTCTGGTGCACGGCGCGCAGTCCGGCAAGGAGGCGGGGATCTTCGTTGGCTTCGAGGAGAACACCAAGGACATCATGATCAATGCCGAGGGTTTCGGCTGGAATCTCGCCGCGCTGCGGCGCAATAAACTGTTCTTCCTTGACGCTTTGCCCACACCCGACCTGATCCAGTCCGGCGATTTCGACCTCAACGGGATGCTGGCGGGGCTGGAAGCCCAGATCAAGAAAATGGGCGCGCAGCGGATCGTGTTCGATGCCCTGGATATCGTGCTGTCGTTGCTACCCGACCCCATGGCGGTGCGGCGCGAAATCTACCGGCTGCACGCGTGGCTGGCGGCCCATCGGCTCACCGGCATCATCACCTTGCGCGCGAACGGCGACGAAACCAGCTCCATCAATCAGCAGCCGTTCGGCTTCATGCAATTCATGGTGGACTGCGTCATTCTCCTCAAGCATGAGGTGGAACATGGCGTGTCGGAACGCAGCCTGCGCGTGCAGAAATTTCGCGGCGCCGGCTTCGACGAGGATGCCTCGCCGTTCCTGATCACCAAAAGCGGCATTGAGGTAGTGGTTGCGCACACTCCGGAGCTGAAGCATTCCAAGGCGACCGACGAACGTATTTCCTGCGGCGTGCCGCGTCTCGACACCATGCTGGGCGGTGGTTACCATCGCGGCGCCAGCATCCTGATCACCGGCTCGCCGGGGGCGGCCAAGACCACCTTGAGCGCGGCGTTCGCGCAAGCGGCCTGCGAACGCGGCGAGCCCACGCTGTTCATCAGTTTCGATTCGGATGCCAACGAAGTGGTGCGCAATCTGGCTTCGGTCGGCATCCGTCTGGAACGCCATGTAAAAAGCGGCTGCCTGCGCATGGTGTCGGCGCGCCGCATCACCGGCAGCGCCGAAACCTACCTGTCGCGCGTCAAGAAGTTTGCGCAAGAACACCAGGCCCGCTGTCTGGTGATCGATCCGGTCTCGACCTGGTTCACCTCCACCAATGAAATGAGCGTGCAACGCGTGGCGGAACGCCTGATCGACTGGTCGAAGTCCCAGGGCAGCACCCTGGTGTGCACGCGCCTGCTCACCGAAAGGCCGAATCCGGCGGAAGACGGCCTGCCGATGGAGATGTCGACCATTGTCGATACCTGGATCCATTTGACCTACCCGGAACTGGGCGGAGAGCGCAACCGCGGCCTGTCCATCATCAAGTCGCGCGGCACCGCGCATTCGAACCAGGTGCGCGAATTGATACTCAGCGATAGCGGCGTGACGCTGGCGGACGCGTACATCGCGGGCGGCGAAGTTTTGATGGGCACGATGCGCTGGCAAAAAGAAAGCTCCGAACGGGTCGCGACCGAGAACTCGGACATCACCGCCAAGATCACCGCCGACAAGCTGGATGCCGACCAGCTCAAAATCGAACTGCAAATGAAGTCGCTGCAAGCCGAGCTGGTGGCGAAACAGGTCGAAAAAGCGCTGCTGTTGCGCGCCATCAAGCACCGCGATGTCGAGTTGACGCGCGGCCGCAGCAAGCTCAAAGAGCTGCGCGGCACCGATGCGGAAAAGCCGGTGCGGAACTAAACGCCGCCATGCCTAAACGCTCCCAGTATAAATTCCGGATCTATATCGCCGGCGACGCACCGAATTCCGCGCAGGCGCAGACCAATCTGGCGATTTTGTGCCGGGCGCATCTGCCGGGCCGCCACAGCATCGAAGTTGTCGACGTGTTCCGCGAACCGCAGCGCGCGCTGGACGACGGCATTTTCATGACGCCCACATTAATCAAGCTGGCGCCCGCCCCGGTGCGGAAAATCGCCGGCACCCTCAACCGCACCCTGACTGTGCTATTGGCGCTGGGACTGGAACCCGTGGTCCTATGAACCCTGAACAGCTCCCTCCCCCGGGCAATGTCGATGAGGAAGTCTCGGCCTTGGTCGAAATCCTGCACGACGTCGAGCAACGCCTCAGCGAACTGACCGGCGGCGAAGTGGATACGGTCACCGACCGGGACGGGCGCATGTTCGTGTTGCAAGGGCCGCAGGAACAGTTGCGCAACATCGAGACCGCCAAACGGACGGCCATGCTCGACGCGTTGCCCGCGTACATCGCCCTGCTGGATGTGCGCGGTGTAATCATTTCGGTCAACGAAGCCTGGCGGCAATTCGGCGCGGCGAGCGCAATCCAGGGGCCGGGATATGACATTGGCGTCGATTACCTCGCCATTTGCGACGGTGCGCCCGGCGAAGGCCTGAGCCTGGCGCATCAGGCGGCGGCGGGCATCCGTTCGGTGCTGGCGGGCCGCAACAAGAGCTTTTCGCTGGAATACCCCTGTCATGCGCCGGGCCGCCAACGCTGGCTGCTGCTGAAAGTCAGCCCGTTGGTGCAAAACCAGCCCAATGGCGTGATCATCATGCACCTGGACATGACCGCCGAACGGCAGGTCAAGGAAACCCTGCATGCAAGCGAAGTGCGCTTCCGGCAGATGGCGGAAAACATTCGCGATGTGTTCTTCCTCGACGATACCGTGAGCCAGCGCATGATCTACGTCAGCCCGGCCTACGAAGAAATCTGGGGCCGCAGTTGCGAAAGCCTGTATGCAGACCCGCAGTCGTGGAACATGGCGATCCACCCGGAGGAACGCGCGGCGATCGTCGCGAAATATCAAAATGAAAAATCCGCGGGAAAATTCGAGCTCGAATACCGCATCGTGCGCCCGGACGGTTCGCTGCGCTGGATCGAAACGCGCTGCTTTCCGGTGCATGACAGCGGCGGCGCGCTGGTCCGCATTGCCGGTATTGCGCAGGATGTGACGCAACGCAAGCAGGCGGAAAACCGCATCGCCTACCTCAACCGCATCTACGCGATGCTCAGCGGCATCAATACGCTGATCGTGCGCGTGAGCAATCGCGACGAGCTGTTCAGGGAAGCGTGCCGGATCGCGGTGGAAGCCGGTGGTTTCCGCATGTGTCTGCTGGGCATCGTCGACCCGCGCACCCTGAGCGTCAGTCCCGTCGCCTCGGCCGGCAAGGACATGGAACTGCTGCGCGCGATCGAAGACATTTTGTCCGCCGGCGCGGATGCGCCCGCCACCCTGGTGGCGCACGCGATCGCGGAAAAAACGGCAGTGATATCCAATGATTCACAACATGACCCCAACGTGGTGTTCAGCGAACAGTATGCCGCCGCCGGAGTCCGCTCGATGGCGGTGTTACCGCTGCTGGCGGGGGAAGAACCCGCCGGGGTGCTGGCGCTGTATGCCAGCGAGATCGAATTTTTTCAGGCCGAAGAGATCAAGCTGTTGACCGAGCTGGCCAGCGATATCGCGTTCGCGATGGATCACATCAAGAAACAGGAGCGGCTCGATTACCTCGCCTACTACGATGTGCTCACCGGCCTTGCGAACCGCGCTTTATTCCATGAGCGTCTTGAACAGGCCGGCTTGCATGCCCAGGAGCACAACAGCAAGCTGGCGCTGGTGCTGGTGGATATCGAACGCTTCAAGACCATCAACGATTCATTCAGCCGCGCGGCCGGCGATGCCTTGCTCAAAGCGGTGGCGGGACGCATGGCGGATTTCACCGCCGACTCCGGCCGCCTGGGACGCTTCGACGCCGATCACTTTGCCATCATGATTTCCAAATTCCACAGCGAGGAACAACTGGCGCACCAGATCGAACAGCATAGCGCGGCAATTTTCGGTCAGCCGTTTCCGTTGGGCAACTCCGAACTGCGGCTCGCCGCCAAGTTCGGCATCGCAATGTTTCCCGCCGACGGCGCCAATGCGGACACGCTGTGCAAAAATGCCGAAGCCGCGCTCAAGAACGCCAAGAGCAGCGGCGAACGTTATCTGTTTTATACCCAGAGCATGAATGCGCGCGTGGCTGAAAAGCTCACGCTGGAAACTCAACTCTGCCAGGCGCTGGACAACGGCGAGTTCGTGCTGCATTACCAACCCAAGGTGAACCTGGTGACCGGCCGGCTTGCCAGCGCCGAGGCGCTGATCCGCTGGAATGATCCGCGCACCGGGCTGGTGCCGCCGGGCCGCTTCATCTCGATCCTGGAGGAAACCGGTTTGATCCATGAAGTCGGGCGCTGGGCGCTGCGTCAGGCGGTCGAAGATTACCTGCGCTGGCGCAAAGCCGGTCTGCCCGCGGTGCGTATCGCGGTCAACGTGTCGGCGCGGCAACTGCGCCATCGCGGCTTCATCAACGAAATAAAAGAGACCATCGGCGTGGAAGCGCAGGCGGCGGCGGGACTCGAACTTGAGATCACCGAAAGCCTGATCATGGCGGACATCGAGCACAGCATCGCCAGCTTGCAGGCGATCCGCGCACTGGGCGTGACCATTGCCATCGACGATTTCGGCACCGGCTTCTCGTCGCTCAGTTACCTGTCGAAATTGCCGGTCGATACGCTGAAAATCGAACGCTCCTTCGTCATCGAAATGACCGCCGCGCCGGAAGGCCTGGCGCTGGTGTCGACAATTATCAACCTGGCGCATTCGCTGAAACTCAAGGTGGTGGCGGAAGGCGTGGAAACCGAGGAACAGTCGCGCCTGCTGCGCTTGCTGGGCTGCGACGAAACCCAGGGGTTTTTATTCAGCCA
>CAZHHW010000064.1:0-19570 GCA_964532385.1 uncultured Gammaproteobacteria bacterium
AAATCCGCGCGTGTGATCCGTGACGGTAAAGAGCTGGATATTGACATTGCGCAGGTCGGGTTGGACGACACCGTGCGCGTGCGGCCGGGCGAAAAAATCCCGGTCGATGGCATCGTCATCGACGGCCACTCGAGCGTCGACGAAGCCATGCTCACCGGCGAACCCATGCCGGTGGAAAAGAAGACCGGCGATAAAGTCACCGGCGGCACGCTCAACAAGCACGGCACATTTTTATTCCAGGCCAAACGAATTGGTAAAGACACGGCACTGGCGCGTATCGTCGAGCTGGTGCGCCAGGCGCAAAATTCCAAACCCGCCATCGGCCGCCTTGCCGACAGGATTTCGGCGGTGTTCGTACCCAGTGTATTGATCATCGCCGTGCTCACATTTCTGGCCTGGTTCAATTTCGGTCCGGAACCGGTCGCAAGCTACACCCTGGTAGCAACCATGACGGTGCTGATTATCGCCTGTCCGTGCGCATTGGGCCTGGCAACGCCGATTTCGATCATGGCCGGCGTCGGTAAGGCGGCGGAGTACGGCGTGTTGATCCGCAACGGCGAGGCCTTGCAGCAAGCGGGCAAACTCACCACCCTCGTGCTCGACAAAACCGGAACAGTCACGCTTGGGCACCCTGCGGTGACCGCGCTGCTGCCGATGCCAACGTGGAACGAAAATAGTCTGCTGCAAATCGCCGCGAGCGTGGAAGCGGCCTCGGAACATCCGCTGGCGCAGGCGCTGCTCGATGCGGCGAAAACGCGCGGTTTGGAATTGCTGCGCACGGAAGATTTTGCGGCGGTGGCGGGTCATGGTATCAGTGCTCGCGTGAATGATCCGAGAATATCTTTCATTGTGAAAGTCGCTAACAACGGCGTTCCTTCCCCCTTCCAGGGGGAAGGCGAGGATGGGGGTGGTCGTACTCGGCCGTCTCCGATTGATCACCCCCACCCTAACCCTCCCCCTGAAAGGGGGAGGGGATCGAGTGTTTTGACTTCTGGCACCGGTGAATCAGTCGCCGTTCTATTCGGCAACCGCAAACTCATGGATCAACACCACATTGACGTCACCGCACTTGCATCGCGCGTAGCCGAGTTAGCGGCGCAAACGCAGACTGCGATGTATCTGGCGATAGATGGTGCGCTCGCCGGCGTGGTTGCGGTGGCCGATCCGGTGAAGGACGATTCCAAAGCGGCCATCGCGCGTCTGCGCGCGATTGGCTTGAAGGTCGTGATGCTCACCGGCGACCAATTTGCCACCGCGCGTGCCGTGGCGGATCAAGTGGGCATCGATGAAGTTATTGCCGAGGTATTGCCGCAAGACAAAGCCGCCAAGGTGGCCGGATTGCAACAACGCGGTGAGATCGTCGGCATGGCCGGCGATGGTATTAACGATGCGCCCGCCCTGGCGCAGGCCAACGTCGGTTTCGCGATCGGCACCGGCGCCGATGTGGCAATGGAGAGCGCGGACGTGACATTAATGCGCGGATCGCTGCACGGAATCGCGGATGCCATCGCGGTATCGCGCGCCACCGTGCGCAACATTAAACAAAATCTGTTCGGTGCATTTATTTATAACCTGCTGGGCATTCCTGTCGCCGCGGGAGTTTTGTATCCCATGTTCGGACTCTTGCTCAATCCGATGATTGCCGGTGCAGCCATGGCCATGTCGTCAGTCACGGTGGTGACCAATGCGAACCGGTTGCGGGCATTTCGCGCACAGGTCTCGACATGAGCTTGCTGCTGATCAATGCGCTGGGTGCGGTACTCATCGTCTTTATTGTCTGGTGGTTCTGGTTGTCGACCCCCAAGGCCCAGCGCGCGCTGGCCAGCGGCGTCATTGATGTGTTGGTCGATGGCGGCGTGTATACCCCGGCGCTCATTGAGGTCGCAGCGGGTCAACCCGTGACATTACGTTTTTTGCGCAAAGATCCCAGCCCCTGCGCCGAACAAGTGGTGTTCGCGGATTTGGGTATTGCACGCGAGCTGGCATTGAACGTGCCGCAGGACATCACTCTCACGCCTTCCCCGGGCAAGCATGAATTTACCTGCCAAATGGCCATGTATCGCGGCATGTTGGTCGCGCGTTGATGTAGCCAACACACTTTGAGCCACTAGTGACTCAGAGTGTGACCGGCTTAATAACATTCGCGCATGTGCTAATACGAAGATTTGACTTGTCCCGCAATTCCACCCCCTGCGTTTCGCTAGCATGGTTTTGAATCATACGGATGTGTTTGAGCTAAACATCGATTCAATTGAGTACCGAGCCAGTCACGGAATACTTCCAATCACCACGACATCGCTGTTGGCGTGTCGTTAAGAGTATTTGCCAGGGGGTGTCATATGTTTACTTCACGTTTGTTGTTACTTGCGTTGGGGTTGCTGGGTTATATCGTGTTGTTCCCAAGTGTTAGCAATGCGAACCCGGAGTTCCTTACGGATCGAGGTTGTCGCGGTTGCCATACACCGCCAGTGACTTGCACAGGTTGCCATGCCCACGGAACCCATAACACGTTGGCTAAGGATATGATGAATCTGTCGGCCATTGTGGATAAGGCCAGTTACGTTGTCGGCGACGACATTTCTGTAACGCTGACCAGTGGCTACAAACCTACGGGTTGGAGTTCGGGATGGGTGCGTGTAAGTGTGTATGCAAGCAACGGTACATTGTTGGTTAGTAACAAGACTGATTGCCCGCACAATGCAACGAGCTATACCAACTGTGATTTACCCGTGATACTGAAGGCACGCGCTCAATCTGGCATGACCAATTTGTATGTTGCTTGGATGGGAAATGAAAACGACAAGGCTAATCCAGTTACTGGTCTGGACATTCCTACTACCTCAGTCATTGGGGTAGGAAAACGCGCCGCTTCGGGTGTACCGACAGGACATATTGAAGAAATCGTGCTGACCAACTCGTTTACGGTTACTGATGCGCCAAAAGCGTCGTCAGGCGGCGGTGCATTTGACTGGGCGTTACTTGCCGGATTGATCAGCTTGTGCTTCGTGCGCCGTAAAGCATTGCGATAACTCACTTATTGCTCCGTCGGTTGATGTGCGAAACAAGGATGTTTCGCTTTTTTGTTAGTGCGCTTGACGCAATTCCGCTTCATTACTTTTAGTGCCATTCCAGTTCCTATTCCAGTATGAATCGAATGCCACACTGAACCACTGCGACAATCTGTCGCAGCAGGGCGGATAACGCGCCGCGCTATCATCAAACCCGTTACGTCATACAACGATGGGAGGCAATAAATGCAGCAGCGGATTTCCTGTTGGATGGGGTTGGGTGTATCGGTCGTGTCGCTGGCCCTTGCCAATGTAAGTCAGGCATCGTGCGGATCGTCATTTTGCTCGTTGGAAACCAGTCTTGATTCCCAAGGCGTGTTGACCGAGCCAGGTCAATTTGGCCTGGATTTACGTTTCGAATTCGTCAAGCAAGATGCTTTGCGCGCGGGCACCAAAAGCATTTCGCAAGCCGAAGACACTGGTGATGCTACCGAATTAAAAACCTTCAATCGCAATTTAATCGCCACGCTTACCTATGCCTTTACGCCGCAATGGAGCTTGGCGGCGTCGTTGCCGTATGTCAGCCGCGCGCATTCGCATATCGAAGACCCTACCGGTGCAGCGGAACACGAAAGCTGGAGCTTTACCAAGCTGGGCGATGCGCGCATTTCGGGAAATTATCACTTCGACCGCCCACACGATGCGCCCGACAATTTCGGCATGCAGTTTGGTGTGAAACTTCCGAGCGGCGATTACAAGAGTGAGAACGCGGACGGCGTTGTGGCGGAGCGCTCATTGCAACCCGGCACCGGTACCACGGATTTGATTGTTGGCGGTCACTACACCTACAAACCGGCATTCAAGCAACTCACCTATTTTGTGAATGCGCAGATTCAACATGCACTCGCCAAGCGCGACGACTACCGTGCCGGTGATCAGTTGTCGCTCAGCGGTGGAATCGCCTATGCGTATGCGGACAATGCGGCGGCGATGTTTCAGCTGAATGGTTTAAGCAAGGGGCGTGACGCGGGTGCCCACGCAGAGCCCGACGTCAGCGGCGGCCGGTTTATTTTTGCAAGTCCGGGTGTGCGTTTTGCGCTGGGCAAAGACACGCAAGTTTATGGCTTTGCGCAAGTGCCGATTTATCGCAATGTGAACGGCATACAGTTGACAGCCGATTGGACCTTCGTTGCCGGTATGACACTGCGTATTTAATTGAGGAGTCGGAACGAGTAATGCGAAGACGCCCGAGTGGGCGTCTTGTCGTTACTGCAACCGGAAGATGCGGCTGTTTTTGCCGAGTTGGGCTTTCAGGAACTCCATCTGGTCGGCAAGAATTTTGCGATTAGTCAATACTAGGTACTCTGCCCAGTTGGGAATGAAGGGCACCGCGATCAGCGGCATTTTGGCCTGCTCGGGGGTACGCCCACCTTTGCGCGCATTGCAGTCACGGCATGCCGTGACTAAATTCGACCAGGTGTTTTTGCCGCCCTGGTGCAGGGGGGTGACATGGTCGCGCGTCAGGTACTTCACCGGATAACGTTCACCGCAGTACAGACAAAGCTGGCTGTCGCGCAAAAATAATTCGCGGTTCGACAGCGGCGGAACGGCATTGGCAAGCGCGGGATAATGTCCGTTGCCTTTGACGGCTACGATGGAATTAATGGAGATGTGCGAACGTTCGCCGGTCAGGCGCGACGTGCCGCCGTGGAAGGTGAACTCGGTTTGGCCGAGCGTCCACGCGATTTTATCTTTGTAGTAAAGACAGACTGCCTCTTGCCAGTTGCTCCAGCCTACCGGCCGGCCTGCAACGTCGAGCCTGAGAATCAGCGGGCTCGCTACTTTCATTGGCTACCTCCAATTTACCTCTCTCTCTATCTGTTTCGACGCGCGCGGCGTTTTGCTTGAGCGCGTATTTATTTAAATTCGTAGTGTTTGCTGACGGCGGCATGAATCTGCCAGGTGCATTGCATGCCCTTGGGAAATCGCACCAGATCGCCCGCTTCTATATTAACAGGCACACCGTCTTGCGGCGTGACTGTTGCCGCACCTTCAAGCAGATAACAGGTTTCGGCTTTGTCGTAAGTCCACGCGAACGTCGACACTTCTTTTGTCCACACCGGCCAGTCGTACACGCCCATGATGTCCAGTTTGGCCGGAGAGGCATTGTGTTCCACGGTAATGTCATCCATGTGCATGCCTGGGAGAATATGAGTGCGGTAAATCTACGGGGAAGCGCGTAAGGATTCAAGTCCAAGGCGTGACTTGCGGGCCACATCCACATGCGCCTGTTTCGATACATGGCCCTCTGTTAATCTGGCCGGATGAGATTGGTTGTTGCACCCACACTACACTACGCCGCATTTTTGCTCATGCTGCTGTGCGTCGGCATGGTCGTTACTTTTCCGGTTTTCGATTACGACTTGTATTGGCATTTGGCCAATGGCCGGGAAATGCTCGCGCAACACCGCATCATCAATGAGGAAGTATTTTCATTCACGCGCCCCGGCGTGGCCTTTAGCAACCATGAATGGCTGGCGCAGTTAATTCTGTTTCTCATTTATCAGCACGCGGGCTGGTTCGGGTTATTCGTTTTCAAGTGCGTGATGGCGTTGGCCACCGCCGCGATTTTATTCACCGCATGCCGTACTTTGGGAGCGCATGCCGGTACGGCGGGTGTGCTGTGCGTTACGGCGGTTCTGGTGGGCGCATATCGTTACAATATTCGTCCGGAACTCTTTTCCCTGCTGTTCATGTCGGTGATTATTTACCTGTGTTACGGTTATCGGGCAGGTCGCGTCTCGATGCGCGGGTTGTACTTGCTGCCGGTCATCATGGTGATTTGGGATTGGCTGCACGGCGCGGTGTTCGGTGTGGTTTTTTTGGCCGCCTTCGCCGCGGGGGAGAACAGCAGCCGCTGGTTGAGTTCGCGTTTCATGGCGCTGCGCGGAATGAGTGTCATGTCCAATGAGCAGCTGCGCGGATTGAATATTACGCTGGGCATTACGTTGATCGCAATGCTGGCCCATCCGCAAGGTTTGTTGTCGTATGGGATATTCTTCGAATTTTTGGGCGACAATCCGCTGGTCAGCCAGGTCAATGAGTTTTCCGCGCCGAGTTTAAAAAATCACACCGCGTTCTGGGTTCTGCTCGGGTTCTCCGCTGTGTTGGCGGCCCGGTATTGGCGCAACCTCACTCCGACTCACGTCTTGACTTTATTGCCGTTTCTGTATTTGACCTTGCGGTACAATCGGGTGGCGGGTGTATTTGCGCTGGTGGCCGTGCCGGTGCTGGCAAGCTTGTTGAACAGGGTCCCCGGGCTTGAGCTATCCCAACAGTCGCGGCTGAAGAAGGTTTGGATCATCGCATTGGCGCTGGTCATCTCGGCCGACGCGATCTACGTAAAATTGTTCAAGCCGCAAGATTTGCTGGGGTTCGGTTACCAGGTGATCGAAGACGGTTTTCCCGCCGGAGCGGTGCGCTTCGTCAAAGACCTCGGCTTGCGCGGCAACCTGTACAACAGCGGCGACTTCGGCGGTTATCTCGCCTTTGAGCTTGCGCCGGAACGAAAAATTTTTCAGTACAACCACCACACGGTATTCGGCGACACGCGCTATTACCTCGCGCATCCGCAGGAACTGGAGCGCTGGAATATCAATTACGCGTTGATCGCGCACGGTGCGGAACGGCGTGCGCTTTTTCCGCCGGCGCAATGGGCCATGCTTTACAGCGAACCGGTGGGGACATTGCTGCTGCGGCGCAGCGCGGAGAATGCGGCACTGATCGAGCGATACGAAATCCGCTATTTCGAACCGTTGCGTTTGAACTACGATGACTTGGTTCGTTTGGCCAATGACCCCGCCGTGTACCCGCGCTTGCTGCATGAGATGGCAACGTATTTGAATTATCGCAGCGATGCTTTGATCGCCGACGTGTTCGCGCACTTCATCAGCATGCCGCAGGCCGCTCTGCCGGTGGCGGAGCGCTTGAATCTGTTCACGGGCATCGCCACATTTAACGGCGGCAATGCGGCGCTGATGCAAGCGCAACAAAGGTTGCGCAGTGCCCTCATAAATTAGTACAACAGCAGCACGAAAAAATTGTAAGTTGCAGAACTTGTTCGCCGCGCGGCGGTCTCTTGCGGTGCGCCTGTGCGGCGGCTGGTTTTTTAGCGGTATTAACGAACACTCACACGGACGGCAGCGACGACCTCATGTCACAACAACCCGCAATTGCGCTGTTACGCGCACACATTAATCAACGCATCCTCGGCCAGCAGCAATTTGTCGAGCGCCTGCTGATCGCACTACTTGCCGACGGCCATTTGCTGGTCGAAGGCGCGCCGGGTCTGGCCAAGACCACCGCTATCAAGGAGTTGAGCGCCGGCATGGAAGGCGATTTCCACCGCATTCAGTTCACGCCCGATTTACTGCCCGGGGATGTCACCGGCACGGAAATTTACCGGCCGCAAGACGGCTCGTTCGCCTTCCAGCACGGACCGATTTTTCACAACCTGCTGCTGGCCGACGAAATCAATCGCGCTCCGGCCAAAGTACAGTCGGCGCTGCTGGAAGCCATGGCTGAACGCCAGGTCACGGTCGGCAGCAAAACCTATCCGCTGCCGCAGTTGTTCATGGTGATGGCGACGCAGAATCCGATCGAGCAGGAAGGTACCTATCCCTTGCCGGAAGCGCAGCTTGACCGTTTTTTGATGCACCTGCGCATTAGTTATCCCGACACCGCCGCCGAGCTTGCGATCCTGAAACTGGCGCGGGCGCAAGCCAAACGCAGCGCGGCGGTCGTGGACAAGATGCGTCCGTTGCTGTCGCAAGAGGCTTTATTTAAAGCACGCGACGAAGTGCTGGATTTGCATATCGCTCCCTTGCTCGAAGACTACATCGTGCATCTGGTGGTGGCGACACGCGACCCCTCGGCTTACGGCGCGGATTTGAAATCCTGGGTGAACTACGGTGCCAGTCCGCGCGCCACCATTGCGCTGGATCGCTGCGCCAAGGCGCATGCCTGGCTGAATAAGCGCGATTACGTCTCGCCGGCGGATATTCACGCGGTGGCCCACGACGTGCTGCGCCATCGTATCCTGCTGACGTTCAGCGCCGAAGCGAGCGGCGTTACTCCCGACAAGTTCATTACTGAATTGATCGCGCGCGTGCCGGTCCCCTAGCCAGACGCTATGTTGCGAACCGGAAATTATATCAAGCTATGCAGAGAACCGGCTCCTTGGGCCCAGCGCATTCCAAATTGTTTTAGCCGGGATGTCACGTAATGATGAAAGGCATCCAAATCACTCTCGAGGAATTAATTCAGACGCGCCTGCTGGCGCAGCGTTTGCGTCTAGCCCCGCGCAACACTGCGCGCGCGCCGCGCGGCGGTGCGCATCTGGCGCGCTTTCGCGGGCGCGGTATCGATTTCGAAGAAGTGCGTGTCTATCAACCCGGCGACGATATCCGCGCCATGGACTGGCGCGTCACGGCACGCACCGGGCGTCCGCATACCAAGGTGTTCCGCGAGGAACGCGAACGTCCCGTGCTATTCGCGGTGGACCTGGGTCCAAGCATGCAATTCGGCACGCGGGTCGCATTTAAATCGGTCACGGCGGCCAAAGCGGCCGCATTTTGGGCCTGGTGCGCCGCGCGGCATGGCGATCGCGTGGGCGGAGTGTTGTTGCGCGCCCGCGGCAGCGCTGAATACCGGCCTCGCGCCGGTCACGCCGGGGTATTGCGGCTGTTGAACGCATTGGCGGAACCCGCTGAATTGTCAACATTGGAACCTAAACAGGCGGTCGCGCAGTTGTTGCAACGTGTGCGCTCGGTGGCCCACCCCGGCAGTTTAATCGTGTGGATCAGCGATTTCCGGGAGCTGAATGCGACCCATGTCCCGGCATTGAATGAGCTGCGCTGCCATAGCGAGATCGTCGCCGTGCAAATTTACGACGGCCTGGAGGCGCAGTTACCGCCGCCCGGAAGCTACCGGGTCAGCGATGGCCAGCGCACGGTGAGTTTCGATGCTGCCGATCCTGCCTTGCGCAGCGCTTATCAACAACGCTTCGCACAACAAACCCAGCAAGTGGAAATGTTGCTGAGCTCGCTGTCGATTCGCCTGCTGCGAATCGCGACGCATGAGGATCCCGGCGCTGTGCTCAGCCGCGAATTGCGCGAGATGTATGGACGTTGACGCGGGCGGTGAGAAATTTTTGGGTAGAATAAATTGTCAAGAACAGCTCGATCGGATATTGGCGGTTCCTCCTCTACAAGGGGAAGCATGCGCACGATTTTCCCGCTTTCCTATTTAATATATTGAGTTATGGCCGACCCCACCGATCTGTTAAATAACCTGCGCGATATTCATACCGCGCCGCCGGTGTCGTGGTGGCCGCCTGCGCCGGGCTGGTGGCTGCTGCCGGCAGTGTTTTTTGCCGTCGTGTTATGGGCTTGGTGGTGGCGGCGTGCCCGGCCGTGGCGCCGTCAGGCGCTGCGCGAATTGCAGGCTGTGGAACTGGAATTTCAAACTAGCGCCGATGTCGTAAGCAGTGTAGCGCGGCTGTCGGTATTATTGCGGCGGGTGGCGCTCAGTGCGCGCGCTCCGGCGGCCGCATTGACCGGCGCGGCGTGGCTGAAATATCTCGACGAGCTTGGTCGCATGCAGGAGTTCAGCAATGGCATCGGACGGGCGCTCGCCAGTGCGCCGTATGCCCGCGCGGAAAGCGTCGATGTGCCGGAGCTCATCAAATTAATAAGGCGTTGGCTGAAGAGAGTCGCATGATCCAATTTACCTGGAGCTGGGTATTTTACTTGCTGCCGCTGCCTCTGCTGGTGCGGGCATTCTGGCCTGCGGCGCGCACTTCGCGTGAGGCGGCGTTGCGCGTGCCGTTTTTTTCGGCCATCGCCGCACTGACGGCGGCGCCCGCGCCCCGGGGCGGTGTGTGGTGGCGTATCGCCGGCTTGTTCCTGGTCTGGTTATTACTGCTGACGGCCGCTGCGCGCCCGCAGCGGCTGGGCGATGTGGACAGTTTGCCCGTGACCGGCCGCGATTTGATGCTGGCGGTCGACCTGTCGGGCAGCATGGAAATGCCGGATCTGGAATTGCACGGTAAACCGGCCACCCGCTTGCAGGTGGTGCAAGCGGTGGCGGGCGATTTCATCGCGCGGCGCGCGGGCGATCGGGTCGGACTGGTGTTATTCGGCAAACGCGCGTACGTGCAAACACCGCTTACTTTCGATCGCACCACTACGCGCGCGATGCTGGACGAAGCCGAGATCGGCTTGGCGGGAAAAGAAACCGCGATCGGCGACGCGATCGCGGTGGCCATCAAACATTTACGCGAATTGCCGCAAGACAGCCGTGTGCTGGTATTGCTGACCGATGGCGCCAACACGGCGGGCGAATTGGCGCCGGCGCAAGCCGCGCAGCTCGCCGCGCAGAATCATGTGCGTATCTATACCATCGGCGTGGGTGCCGACGCGCTGGATGTCGGCGCACTGATGGGCACACAGATGTTCAACGGATTGATGCGGCAGCGCATGATCAATCCTTCCGCCGATCTGGATGAGAAACTTCTCAAGCAGATTGCGGATACCACCGGCGGGCGTTACTTCCGCGCGCGCGACAGCGCCGGTCTGGAAGAAATCTACCGCGCCCTGGACCAGCTCGAACCGCACGCGCGCGAGGATGAAATTGTCCGCCCGGTAGCGGAGCTTTACTATTGGCCGCTGGCGGCGGCCTTCGGCGCCGCGCTGGCGCTGGCCGGGTGGCGCATCCTACGGCAGCGCGCAGCGGTTGCAGTGCCCGCGGCGGTGAGTGCGCCGCCATGATCCAAACCTTCTGGCACAACTTTCATTTCCTGCGTCCCTTCTGGCTGCTGGCGTTGATCCCGGCGCTGTGGCTGTTATGGAAGCTGATGCACGCCCCGGCGGCGGCCGGCGCCTGGACGCGCGCCGTCGATGCGCACCTGTTGCGGCACCTGCTGGTTTCAACCGGCCATCGCACGGGCGTCGCGATGCATGGGTTGTTGGGCGCCCTCTGGATCATGGCGGCGCTGGCTTTGGCGGGCCCGGCCTGGTCGAAGCTGCCGCAAGCGGTGTATCGCGCGCAACACGCGCACGTGGTGGTGTTGAGTCTCGCCCCCACCATGGATGCGCGCGACGTCGCGCCGTCGCGGCTGGCGCGCGCGCGGCTCAAAATACTGGATTTTCTGGCCCGGCAGGGCGAAGGGCAGGTGGCGCTGATCGCTTATGCCGCCGAACCTTATGTGGTCTCGCCCTTGACTGAAGACGCTAAAACGATTGCCGCGCAGATCCCGGTCTTGACAACCGACCTCATGCCGGTGGCGGGCGATCAACTGGGTGCGGCTTTGCACAAAGCGCGTGAGCTGTTGCTGCAAGCGGGTGTGCCGCAGGGCGAAGTGATTGTGATCGCGGGCAGCGCCGGAGATGCCGCTGCGTTGGGTGCGGCGACGGAGCTGCGCAGCGCCGGGCATCGCGTGTCGGTGTTGGCGGTAGGCACCAGCGATGGCGTGCCGGTCACGGCGCCCGGCCGTGGCTATTTGAAAGACGGCTCGGGGGGCATCATCATCGCCAAACTCGAATTGCAAGCGCTGCAACAATTGGCGCGCGCCGGTGGCGGACGCTTCGCAGCATTGGCCGCGGACGATGCCGACCTCAACCAGTTGCTGGCTGCGCCGTCCGCGACGCGCAGCACCGAACGTGCGCGGCGTGTCGACGGCAGCAGCGAACGCTGGCGCGACGAAGGTCCGTGGCTGGTGCTATGCATGTTGCCGCTGGTGGCGCTTTTGTTTCGCCGCGGCGGGTGGGTGGCCGGGTTCGCCGTGCTGCTGATGTTGCCACCGGGCACCTCGTATGCGTTCGAATGGTCCGACCTGTGGTTGCGCCGGGATCAGCAGGCGCAGCGCGCTTTGCAGGCGCAAGACTATGGGCGTGCCGCGCAACTATTCGACGACGCGCAGCACAAAGGCGAAGCCTTGTATCGCGCGCAACGCTACGACGACGCCGCCCAAGCGTTTGCGCAAGATGATTCCGCCGACGCGCATTACAACCACGCTAACGCGCTGGTCAAAGCCGGCAAGCTGGAACAAGCGCAAGCGGAATATCAGGAAGCGCTGCGCTTGTTTCCAAATCATCAGGATGCGCGTTTCAACAAAGCGCTGGTCGACAAAATGCTGGAGCGCCGGCCTCCGCCGCCGCAAGCGGCGGAGAATCAACAACAGCAGCAGAACCCAGCGCAGCAAAAATCACCCACAGCGGGGAACGAGCCGTCCCAGACGCCGCCGTCAGCGACTGAGGAAAAGGCGCCAGGTGCAGATAAAAACACCGAGAGCGCACACGCCGGCGACCCCGCGGCACAGCCTGAGCAGGCTGGAAAAAAGCCCGAACAAAAACCCAATGGCGCGGGCACGGCGCAAGATCCGGCTGAAAAAAAACTGGCGCAAGCGCAGCAGGGCACCGCGGTGCAGCCTGACGACGGCCAGCGCGAATCGGCTCAGGCCATGGAGCAATGGCTAGGCCGTGTCGATGATGATCCGGGTGGATTATTGCGCGAAAAATTCCGGCGCGAACATATGCGCCGCCTGCAACGCGGAACCAAGCCATGAAAATGCGAGCCGTCTGGAGCATGCTCTGGCTTGCGCTGTGGCTGGCGGGCGCCCCGCCGTGCGCGGCCGAGGTGGGCGCGCATGTTGACCGTAATGTGATCACCGAGAACGAAACACTGGAGTTGACGCTCGAGCTGAACGATCAGGACGGCGAGCCGGATCTGGCGCCGCTGGAAACTGATTTCACCGTGCTGAACAATGCACGCAGCAACCGCATCAGTATCGTCAACGGGCGCGTCGACACGCGCAATGAATGGGTGCTGACCCTGGCGCCCAAACACGACGGCGAGCTGCACATTCCCGCGCTTGCGATTGGCAGCAAGCGCACCGAGCCGATAATTGTCAAGGTAGTGGCTGGTAAAGCGGCGGGGGCGGGCGGCGACGTGTTGCTGGAAGCGTCGGTGGATGCGAATAGCGTTGAGGTGCAGGCGCAACTGATTTACACGCTGCGCTTGTTGCACGGTGTGGATTTAAAAGAAGGCTCGCTGAATGTGCCGGATCTGCCCAACGCCATTGTCGAGCGGCTGGGCGAAGATACCACCAGCGAAGTGCTGCGCGATGGCCGGCGTTACCATGTGATTGAACGCAAATATGCGATATTCCCGCAGGGCAGCGGCGTTTTTAAAATACCGCCCGCCGAGTTCAACGGTAAAGCCGTGTCGCGCGGCAGTTCGCCGTTCGATAGTTTTTTCAACCGCCGCTTCGGCGCCGATCCTCTTGACCAGATGTTCGGCAGCGGCAAGGCCGTGCGTGCGCGCGCGCGCGAAATCGTGGTGGATGTGATGCCGCAACCCAAGGACGCTCACGGCAAGTGGTGGCTGCCTGCTAAAAATATCAAGCTCAGCGAAGCATGGACGCCCAACCCCCCGCAATTCCGTGTGGGTGAACCGGTGACGCGCAGTCTGGTGCTGGAAGCCGACGGACTCACCGCGCAGCAGCTTCCCGATGTGGGGCAGGCTGAAATCGCGGGGGTAAAACTTTATGCGGATCAACCCAGCAAGGAAACCACTGGGCAAGCCACCGGCGTGACGGCGAAAAAAACCGTGCAAATCGCTTTGATCGCAACCCGGCCCGGCAAGCTGCAACTGCCGCCGGTGGAAGTTACCTGGTGGGACACGCGCCGGCGCATGTCCCAGGTCGCGACATTACCGGCGCATGTGTTCGATGTCCTGCCTGCCGCCGGTACGGCGAGCGCGAATGCGCCGGCGCCGGAAATTTCACAAACGCCGCCGTTAAGCGTGCCGCCCGCCGCGCCTGTTGAAACGCCGGACGAAGCAACCGTAAATGTGCGGCAGGCCAATTACTGGCCCTATTTCACGGCCATGGCCGTGGTGGCGTGGTTATTTACGGCGCTGGCGTGGTGGCACAGCCGGCGGAGTGTCGCACCCGCGCGTCACATCAATGCGCAATCCGGCGCCGAAGCGCTGGATCTGAAGAGTTCCCGCTCTGCCGTGCATACTGCGTGTGCGAGCCGCGATGCGGCACAGTTGCGTCATGCCTTGCTGCAGTGGGCGGCATGCTATTGGAAAGAGGCGCCGCCGCGCAACATCGTGGAACTCGCCGCGCGCGCGCACGACCCGGCATTACAGGAATTTCTGTTGCGTCTGGAGCGTGCAGCGTATGCGGCGCAACCCGAAGCGTTAGAGATGAAACCCATCAGCGCCGCGATTGTGCGCTGGGTTGATGCAGCTCCGCCGAAAGAAAAAAAGCACGCCGGGAAGGAAGGGTTGAAAGCGCTGTATCCGGAATAATTTCATTTCCGACGAAGAGCCGGGTTTCAATTGGAGTGCGGCACATCCTGTGCGCAAACGCTTGGAAGCCGGTACCTATTGCGCCACCAGCATCAGCGCCATCTTGTGAATCTCGCTCACTTTGCCGCGGACCTCGGCGATGGATGTCATGACCGTGTCGACCGGCAGATCCAGCGGCGCGACTTCCTGCGGATCAACTTCGATTTCATCGCCGACGGCTAAAGCATACGCCCAGCCTGCACACAAACCGATCAGATGGCAGAGTTGCCAATGGTCGCCGCGATAGGTCAGGTCGTGCTGGTGTTCGATCACGCTAATGACTTCTTCGGGAATGTGCCATTTCTTGGCGAGGATCGCACCGGCTTGACGCCGGTCGATGCCGATCAGGCGTTCCTCGATCGCGTAAATGTCGCGCTTGGGTTCCATTCCCTCGATCGTCACCACCTGGCCGACTTTTTCCGGATAGGTATGCGCCAGCACCAGCAACCCGATGTTATGCAGCAAACCGCATAGATAGCTTTTTTCCGTCATGCCCGGAATCGTGGTGGGAAGACGTGCTGCGATGCGCTGCGCCAAAATGGCCGTCTTGATCGCCTGCGCCCAATACAGTTCGACATGGAAGCCGGGGCACTTGTTGGCTTTAAAAGGGCCGGCCAGCACCACGCTTAGCGCAATACTGAAAACGCTATTGGTGCCCAGCACGCGCGTGACCGCATCTTGCACGGTGTAAATGGGTTGTTTGCTGCCGAAGTAAGCCGAGTTGGCGACGCCGATAATGCGCGAAGTCAAGGACGGATCGGTGTCGATGATTTTTGCCAGCGCGGGCATCGAGATGGTGTCTTTTTCCAATGCGGCGAGAATTTGCTGCGCCGCGATCGGAATCGCCGGAAGATTGGGAATGTCGCGTATTTGGGCGGCGGTCTGAAAAAGTTTTTCGCTCATTGCACGCTCTCATGCGGCGGGAATTACCGGCACGCAGAGATTATCGACACGCGCCACAGGGCCTTTAAATCGCCGTTGAAAAAACGTAGAGGCTCTATTTAATGTAGGGGCTCGATTTATCGAGCTCGCAGGACGCAATGAATTGCGCCCCTACAGCAAAAATTTGCGATAAGCGCGATAGTTTTTCCGCAAGCGCGCGCGCACTTTTTTCCACGGGTCGGCCCAATCCAGATGGCCGCGTAATAATGCCAGGCACAGTTTGCGCTGCCCTTCCACGTCGTCCAGGTGCACGAATTCCGGGGCCGGGCCTTCCGCAGCGCGACAGTCCGGGCCGCCTTCGAAGCCCTGGTTATGATAATTGCCCAGCGGCACGGTGAGCGCGATGGTGGGAAAACCGAACGCAGTGGCGGCGGTGCCTTCGCAGGTGCCGCCATCCATGACGCGGCGTTGATATTTTTTCGGCAGGATTTTTTCCGCTAATTCAGTGAGCAAGTGTGTACCGCCGCTTTGGAACAGTGTGCGCCGGTCGCCCAAACGCACCACTGGGCCTTGGCCGACAATCGCGCCGGGCAAGGTGCGCGACGCCTCCAGACTCACGCACAGCAGCGGGCGCTGCGCGGCCTGCAACCAGCCCAATTCAAAATGACCGATGGCGCCGATGAATCCGACTTCTTCGCCACGCGTGAGCAACCCGATAAACGGCGGCGGGGTTTTTGTTGTGTTTTTTCCGAAGGCTTCCAAGGCGGTGGCGACAATGCAGAACACGCCGACCAAATCATCGGCGGCTTTGGTGTACAGCAGGGAGCCGCTTTTCCACACCGGTTTGCGGAATTTAAACCCGCCGAATAATTCGTCCGCGGCGGGGCGGTGATCAGAAAATAACTCCGTCGCCAGATGCACTTCAGCCGTGTCGATACCGTAGCGCAGGGTATTTAACGTTACGTTGCGCAACACGCCCGCGCCGACTTCGCCTTCCGCATCCGCTAGCCACACCCGCGCGCCGCTCAGATGTTTTACCGGCGAGCCGCCGTGCCACTTAATGGTCAAGACACGCGGGTTCAGCCAGCGTACGCCATGAAAGCCGGGATGATCCATGTGGGCGATGAACACGCGCAGGGGGTCATCGCTGTGCGTGCGTAGCAGGCGTTGATATGCCTTAGGCGAGTCCGCACCCACCACCAGATTACCGAGCGGATCGTCAAAAAACGGCACGCCTGCTTCGGCGAGCGTGCGTGCCGCGAGCGCGCTCACGTGTTCCTCGCGGAACGGGGCGGTGGGTTGCGAGAGCAGGGAGGTAAGGAGTTCGTAGTGTTTTGGGGTCATGGTTGTTCAGATTTTGTTGGATAAGTATTTTAAAGGGAGAGGGTACGCCAACCTGACCACCCCGTCCGCTGCGCGTCCACCCCTCCTTGAACAAAGGAGGGGAGTAAAAAAGCTGTTCTCCCCTCCTCATTTTCGAGGCCGCTCTCGCGCATCCCTGCGCTTCACGGCACTCGCACTTCCGTGTGCAACGGCGGGTGCCCCGCAGGCGACCGCCATGGATGGCGGAAGGTAGAGCAACGCAGGAGCAGTTGCCGGGGTGGGGTGGTCGCTGTTTATTTCACCGCCTGCTGATAATTCGCCAACAACGCCGGATCATCAATCGATCCATGATGGTGAATCTGCTTCCACGCACCGTTGATGTCTTGGTAAATCCGCGTGGTACGAATCGCCAACGGCAATTCCTGCTGCGCGGTTTTAAACGTGCCGCGCTCGCGGCCGGTGGCGTAAAACAAATCGCCAACGCGATTCAACGTAATGTCGTAATACTCCACGTACACCGTTGCCGCGCCGGTAAATATGCGTTGATACACCGCTTCGATTTCGGGCCAGCCGCGCTTCACGCCGCCCAACGGATTGCACAACACCACATGTTTGGCGTGCGACCAGTTTTGCGCCATATGTGCCAGGTCGCGATGATTAAAGGCGCGATAGAAATCCATCAATGCGCGTTCCGGCGCGGAGCGGCCGGTTTGATTTTCAGTACCGGTGATCAGTTGAATATGCTGGAGCATGTGTTGTCTCGTTGCCGGAAGGCTAGGGTAATACTGCACATCTGACCCCTTCCCCCTGCAAGGGGGAAGGATGGGATGGGGGTGTGTTTCAGCAGCGTGCCACTATCGAACATCCCCATCCGTCCCTTCCCCTTGCAGGGAGAAGGGACGCTTTAGTTTAAGCATTGTCTTGGCGTGACCAAAGATAAGTTCCAACAGAGTGAAGCACTACACTAGAGTGTACATGGCAAGCTGCGCGTTTGTATTTGGCGTGTTAACGTCAGGGCTGTCACGCTTTTCGAGGAGCAGACCATGAACATCACACCGGATTTGATTGAAGAATTGGAAATCCTTGCACTCTTTAGTCTGTCTTCGACCGAGGAAGGGATTAAGGTGCACAAATCGGCCGAACCCACGGCCATCGCGGCGACCAAACGCTTGCATAGCAAAGGTTTTATTACGCAGAGCGATGGCGGTTACCTGACCAGTTTGGGATTGAGGGCGGCTGAGCATCTGCAAGCGTTGTTGACGGTACTGAAAAGCGCCTGAAATAAAGCAATATTTGCCTCAGGAGCGCGTGATGCCGGTCGCATCCCTGCGTCAGTCACGCTAAAATCCCCGGCTTGAATTGCAACCGAGATGTCCCGATGGCCACTAAAAAACTAAACAAGATCAGTTCCCGCATCACCGAACCCAAGTCGCAGGGCGCATCGCAAGCCATGTTGATCGGCACCGGCTTGACCGACGCCGACCTGAGCAAGGCGCAAGTCGGTATCGCCTCGGTGTGGTGGGAAGGCAACACTTGCAATATGCACCTCAACGATTTGGCCGCCTATGCCAAAGAGGGCGTGGTGGCATCCGGTTTGGTGGGCATGCGCTTCAACACCATCGGGGTGTCGGACGGGATTTCGATGGGCACCGACGGCATGAGTTATTCGCTGCAATCGCGCGACTTGATCGCCGACTCGATTGAAACCGTGATGGGCGCGCAGTGGTACGACGGCTTGATCGCGATTCCGGGTTGTGACAAAAACATGCCCGGCGTGATGATCGCGATCGGGCGGCTGAATCGCCCGGCGTTGATGGTCTACGGCGGAACCATCAAGCCCGGGCACTCGCGCACGGGCAAAGTGCTCGACATCGTGTCGGCGTTCCAGAGTTACGGCGAATTCATCACGCACAAAATCGACGAACCCACCCGCGCCGACATCGTGCATCACGCCTGCCCCGGCGCCGGCGCCTGCGGCGGCATGTACACTGCGAACACCATGGCGTGCGCGATCGAAGCGCTGGGCATGAGCCTGCCATACAGTTCATCCGCCCCGGCAGTCGACGACATTAAGCGCGACGAATGCAAGCGCGCAGGCGCCGCGATGCGACATTTATTGGAACAAGACATCAAACCGCGCGACATCATGACGCGCGCCGCGTTTGAAAACGCGATGGTGGTGATCATGGCCACCGGCGGTTCGACCAACGCGGTGCTGCATTTGATCGCAATGGCACGCGCGGTCGACGTGCCGTTGAGCATCGACGACTTCCAAAAAGTAAGTGACCGCGTCCCGTTTCTGGCCGACCTGAAGCCCAGCGGCAAATACGTGATGGAAGATTTGCACAACGTCGGCGGTACCCCGGCGGTGATGAAATATCTGCTGGAAAAAGGCCTATTGGACGGCACGTGCCTGACCGTGACCGGTAAAACCATCGCCGAGAATTTAAAAGACTTGCCGAGTCTCAAAGCCGGGCAGGATGTGTTCATGCCGCTGGAAAAACCCATCAAGTCCAGCGGTCATATTCAAATTTTGAAAGGCAATCTCGCGCCCGGCGGTTCGGTCGCCAAGATCACCGGCAAAGAGGGTATGCGCTTCGAAGGCCCGGCGCGCGTGTACGACTGCGAAGAAGACATGCTCAAGGGGTTGGAGCGTGACGAAATCAAAAAAGGCGACGTGGTGGTGATCCGCTACGAAGGCCCCAAGGGCGGACCCGGTATGCCGGAAATGCTCACACCGACCTCGGCGATCATGGGCGCGGGGTTAGGTAAAGACGTGGCACTGATTACCGACGGCCGGTTCTCCGGCGGCTCGCATGGCTTCATCATCGGCCACGTGGTGCCGGAAGCGCAGGACGGCGGCGCACTGGCATTGATTAAATCCGGCGACGTGATCACCATCGACGCCGACAAGAAATTACTCGCGGTGAATGTGAGCGACG
>CAZHHW010000065.1:0-15231 GCA_964532385.1 uncultured Gammaproteobacteria bacterium
CGCAAGACGGGCGCCTGTACGCGCAAGCCCTGCCGGGGCAGGGATCGCATATGCTAGGCACGCTGCGGCTGACCAACGGGTTGATAAAAATCGGCGAAGATTCGTTGGGTTTCAAGGCGGGTGATACGGTAACTGTAATACCCATGACGCTCGAACTTGGCTGAGGCAGTACCATCCGAATTACTAGAATCAATATTGGTCTGGGGGGATTATGAATCAGAAAGGGATTTTTACCCGTTGTATGTATGGCTGGGTTTTGTTTGCTTGCGGTTGCACGCTCGCGCGGGCGGAAACTCAGGTTGGAGTGGACGTAGGATTTCGTAACGACGAGTTGAACTGGAGTATCCCGGGCGAATTTAAAGGACAGGACAATAATATTTACCAGACCAATATTGTCTCCGAGTTGACCTGGAAGAACGTCAGATCAAATTACATAAACGGACACGCCATTTTTAAAGACGGTCAATTCGTGGTGCGTGGCGACATGGGTTTCGGCATCATCAGCAGCGGTGACAATCAGGACTCGGATTATCGGGGCAACAATCGTACCGAAGAATTTTCGCGCTCCAACAATAAATCCAATGGCAAGGATGTAAACGATATAAAGATTGCGGTCGGGTTGAATTTTGCTCTCATGGTCAATGAAGCGACCGGCGCAGCGCTACACGTCACTCCCCTGGTAGGTTTGTCCTCGCACGTGCAGAGTTTTCGCATGACCAATTTAAGGCAAACGGTTTCAGAACCCCTCTATGCGCCGTTCGGGATCAACCCGCCGCCGCTGGGCAGTTATTCCGGACTAAACAGTAGTTACGCCACACGCTGGAACGGGCCCTGGGTAGGGATTAATGCCTTGTACCCGCTTGATCCCAAGATTTCCCTGCGGGTGGATTTCGAACATCATCGCGCCGATTACTACGCAAAAGCCAATTGGAATTTGCGCGATGATCTGGCTCATCCCAAGAGTTACACGCACAGCGCAAGCGGCGACGGAAATGTAGGGCGCCTTGGCGTCGACGTGGCGCTTTCAGATCAAATGAAACTCATATTATCGGTAACATCTCAGGAGTGGACGACGGGTACCGGGACAGACCACTTTTACTTTTCCAACGGCAGGAGCGAATACGGGCTCTTGAATAAGGTCACATGGCGTTCGCAAAGTTATCTGTTGGGTTTGGAGGTGCCTCTGTAAGCGGAGCTAATGCAGCCAATATTTCCCGCTGCCAGCTATCACCACCACAATCAATCCCAGGCTCAGATTCGTCGCGATGATTTTGCGGATCTGCGCCAGACGTGCGCCCGCGTCTTTCCAGTCTTGTGTTTCAATCGCGAGTCGCATGCGCCGGTACGGTCCGAAATACAGGTGGCCGTAAAGCAAGACCATCACTAGACCGATGCCTTGCATCAAATGAATGTACATGCCGGCGCCCGCCATGCCGCCGAAGTGGGTGAATAGCATCCAGTAGCCGCTGACCGGCAAGATGATCACCGCCGCCGTCACCCACGGGAAGAACCGCGCGAACACCTGTGACCACAGCGGCAATCGCACCGGCGGTTCCAGCAACGCAGCCGCCACCGGGCGCAGCGCCATGTACGCGAAGAACATGCCGCCGACCCAGATCACCGCAGCCAAAAGATGTAGTGCAATTGCGACCGCCATGTTTCCTCCTGCTTGGTGTGGGCACGACGTTATGCGACATAATGAAAAGTGCCGGATTTTCGGGTAAAGTGCGCTGCTTTGGCGCTTGCGGCAGTGTAGGGCGCGCGGTCGCCGCACTACAAGCGGGCTCAGGCAAGATTATTTTTGCGTATGCAAGTTGAGGCGAACATTTATGTCAAATTATTTAATTGCCCCCTCGATACTCTCGGCGAATTTTGCGCGCCTGGGTGAAGAAGTGGATAACGTGCTGGCATCCGGCACCGACATCGTGCACTTCGATGTGATGGACAATCACTACGTGCCCAACCTGACCATCGGCCCTTTGGTGTGCGAGGCCTTGCGCAAGCATGGCGTGAAGGCCGCGATCGATGTGCATCTGATGGTCAAGCCGGTGGATCGCATCATTCCCGATTTCGCCAAGGCGGGCGCCACTTACATTACCTTTCATCCCGAAGCCAGCGAACACATCGACCGCACCTTGCAATTGATCAAGAACGAAGGCTGCAAAGCCGGGCTGGTATTCAATCCTGCCACCTCGCTGGATTATCTGACCTACGTGCTCGACAAAGTCGACATGGTGTTGCTGATGTCGGTGAACCCGGGCTTCGGCGGGCAGAGTTTCATTCGCGCCTCGCTCGATAAATTGCGCGAAGCGCGCAAGATCATCAAGGCCAGCGGCCGTGACATTCGTCTGGAAATCGACGGCGGTGTCAAGGTTGACAATATTCGCGAGATCGCCGAGGCGGGCGCGGATACCTTCGTTGCGGGCTCCGCGATCTTCAACGCGGGCAAACCCACCGATGCCAACCGCTACAACAGCGTGGTCGCTGCGATGCGTGCGGAACTGGCCAAGGCAGGTAAATAATAAAATGTTGCAGCGTCCGCAAATGGTACTCATCGACGTGGACGGCACGCTGGTCGACAGCGTGCCGGATCTTGCCTATTGCGTCGATGCGATGATGAACCAGCTCGGCTTGCCGCGCCGCGGCGCGAGCGAGGTGCGTTTATGGGTAGGCAACGGTGTCGAACGGCTGGTGCGCCGCGCATTGATCGGTGCGCTGGACGGCGAACCGGATGAAGCGCTGTTTAACCAGGCGTATCCGATTTATCTCAAGCTGTATGAAACCAATGTCAGCGAGCGCAGCGTGTTGTATCCGGGTGTGCGCGAGGGCTTGGCGTGGCTTAAACAGCAAGGCTTCAAGCTGGGCTGTGTCACCAACAAGGCCGCGCAATTCACCTTGCCGCTGTTAAAAAATCTGGGTGTGTACAACGACTTCGGCATTGTCGTGTGTGGCGACACCTTGCCGGAAAAAAAACCGCATCCCGCGCCGTTGCTGCACGCCGCCAAGCATTTCGGCGTCACTCCGCAACAGTCGTTGATGCTGGGCGATTCGGTCAGCGACGTGAAAGCCGCACGTGCGGCCGGATTCAAAATTATTTGCATGAGTTATGGCTATAATCATGGGCAAGACATTCGCACGTCGCATCCCGACGCGGTGATTGATTCGATGGCGGAGTTGCCGAGGCTGTTGTCGTAGAAAATTGTCGAACTGAGGTTCCTTCCCCCTTGCAGGGGAAGGAGTACCTTATATTGCGCAGCAGTTTTTGCTCTATTGATTACGAAGCACCACATGATCATGGACACAACAACACAAACAAAAAAAGGATGGCGACGCGGATAAATCGCGCAGTCCTCTTTCCGTTGGTGTGTTCATTTTCTATGCTACGGTGACTTATGACTTCTCCTGTTTCTCCCGCTCTGCAACGTGTGCCGCTGGTGCGCGAAGTGCTCGCCGACCTCGACACACCGCTGTCCACCTACCTCAAACTCGCCGATGGACCGTACTCGTATTTGTTTGAGTCGGTGCAGGGCGGCGAGCGTTGGGGCCGCTATTCCATCATCGGTTTGCCGGCGCGTACCGTGTTGCGGGTAACGGGTCGTGACATCACTGTGTTGCGCGATGGCGCAGTGGCCGAACAACTCAACGTGGCCGATCCATTACAGTGGATCGAAGCGTATCAAACGCGTTACCAAGTCGCGGCCACGGCGGGCCTGCCGCGTTTCACCGGCGGCTTGGTCGGTTACTTCGGTTACGACACGGTGCGCTACATCGAACCGCGTCTGGCCAAGACCAGCAAGCCCGACCCCTTGGGTACGCCCGACATCGTGCTGATGGTTTCCGAAGAAGTGGTGGTATTCGACAATTTGAGCGGCAAGCTGTACGTGATCGTGCATGTCGATCCGGCGCAGCGTGCGGCGGGTGAAGCGCGCCTGAATGAACTGGTCGAACAACTGGCGCGCCCGCTGCCCCGTCATGTGCAAGTCCGCTCGACGCAAGTGCAAGAAAAAGATTTCGTTTCCGGCTTCACCCAAGAGGATTTCGAGCACGCGGTCGCGCGCGTAAAAGAATACATTCTGGCGGGCGATGTGATGCAGGTGGTGTTGTCGCAGCGCATGTCGATTCCGCTCACGGCGCGGCCGCTGGATTTGTATCGCGCACTGCGCACCATCAATCCATCGCCGTATCTGTATTACCTCGACCTGGGCGATTTCCAGATCGCCGGATCGTCGCCGGAAATTCTCACGCGGCTGGAAAGCGATGAAGTCACGGTGCGGCCCATCGCCGGTACGCGTCCACGCGGCGCCACGCCGGAGAAAGACATCGCGCTGGAAAAAGACTTGCTCGCCGATCCCAAAGAGCGCGCCGAACATCTGATGCTCATCGACCTGGGCCGCAACGACGTCGGCCGCATCGCACAGACAGGCAGCGTGCGTGTGACCGAAAACATGTTGATCGAACGCTACTCGCACGTGATGCATATCGTGTCGAATGTCTGCGGCAAATTGCAGCCCGGCCTGTCGGCGCTGGATGTGCTGCGCGCAACCTTCCCGGCGGGCACCGTGAGCGGCGCGCCGAAAATCCGCGCGATGGAAATCATCGACGAACTGGAACCGGTCAAACGCGGCGTCTACGCCGGTGCCGTAGGTTATCTAGGCTGGAGCGGCAACATGGACACCGCCATCGCGATCCGCACCGCGGTGATCAAAGACGGCATGTTGCACATCCAGGCGGGCGCAGGCATCGTTGCCGATTCCGTGCCGCGCAATGAGTGGGATGAAACCATGAACAAAGGCCGCGCCGTGTTTCGCGCAGTGAGCCTGGCGGAAGCCGGACTCGACGCTGTCCCCACACCTGTACCTAGCGCCTCGTAGCAGGGAGTCGCACTATGCTTTTGATGATCGACAATTACGATTCATTTACCTACAACCTGGTGCAATATCTGGGCGAGTTGGGTGCCGACGTGCGTGTGTTCCGCAACGACCAGATTAGCGTGGCGGAGATTGAAAAACTCAAGCCCGCGCACATCGTGATTTCGCCCGGCCCGTGCACGCCGAACGAAGCGGGGATTTCGCTTGCCGCGATCAATGCATTCGCCGGTAAAATTCCGCTGCTGGGCGTGTGCCTCGGACATCAGGGGATCGGTCAGGCTTTCGGCGGGAAGGTAGTGCGGGCGCGGCAGGTGATGCACGGCAAGACCTCGCCGATTTACCACCACGGCGGCAGCGTGTTTCACGGCTTATCGGTGCCGTTCGAAGCGACGCGTTACCACTCGCTGATCATCGAGAAAGAGTCGCTGCCGGAGTGTCTGGAAATTACTGCGTGGACGCAAACCGACGCCGGGGCGGTGGATGAAATCATGGGCGTGCGCCACAAACAATTTAACGTCGCGGGAGTGCAGTTTCATCCCGAGTCGATTTTGACGCAGCATGGGCATGACATGCTGCGCAATTTTTTGCAGGGGAAATAACCATGGATATGCCAAGCGCCCTGCGCGCGGTGACCGAGCGGCGCAATTTGAGCGGTGACGACATGCGCGCGGTGATGCGCCTGATCATGACCGGGCAGGCCACGCCGGCGCAGATCGGTGGCTTTCTGGTCGGCTTGCGCATGAAGGGCGAGAGCGTCGAAGAAATCACCGCCGCCGTGCAAGTGATGCGTGAGCTGGTCACTCCGGTGATTCTTACCACCGACAAACTGGTGGACATTGTCGGCACCGGCGGCGATGGCGCGCATACATTCAATATTTCCACCGCGTCGGCCTTCGTGGTGGCGGCGGCGGGCGGGCGTGTGGCCAAGCACGGCAACCGTTCGGTATCGAGCCAGTCCGGCAGCGCCGACCTGCTGGAGGCAGCGGGTGTCAACATCAATCTCGCGCCGGAGCAAGTCGCGCGTTGCGTCAACGAAGTCGGTGTGGGCTTCATGTTCGCGCCGCTGCACCACAGCGCGATGAAGCACGCCATCGGCCCGCGCCGCGAGATGGGCGTGCGTACGATTTTTAATCTGCTCGGCCCGCTGACTAATCCGGCCGGTGCGCCCAACCAGCTCATCGGCGTGTATAGCCCGCAGTGGGTCGAATCGGTTGCGCAGGTGCTGGCGCAGTTAGGCGGCAAACATGTGTTGGTGGTGCACTCTGACGACGGCATGGACGAAATCAGCATCGCCGCGCCGACCCAGGTCGCCGAACTAAAGGATGGCAAGATCAGTGCCTACAGCATTGCGCCCGAACAGTTCGGCATGGTGCGCGGCGACAAATCCAAACTCACGGTGAAGAACGCACAGGAATCCCTGGAGAAGGTGCGCGCAGTGTTGAACAATATACCGGGGCCGGAGCGTGACATCGTGGCGCTGAACTCCGGCGCCGCATTATACGTCGCGGGTCTGGCGTCGTCGCTGCAAGCTGGCGTGCAGCTTGCGCAACAAGTTATCGCAAGTGGTGCGGCACGCGACAAACTCAACGCCTTAGTGAAGCTATCGAGCTCCTTGGGTGGTCACCAACCAGCGTGAATATGAACAACATCCCCGACATCCTGGCTCAAATCCTCGCCCGCAAGCGCGAAGAAATCGCGCAACGCAGCGCGCATGTAAGCCTGCGCCTTTTAAGCGAGCGCACAGCCGATCTCCCGCCTTCACGTGGATTTTTAGCCGCGCTGGAAGATAAGGTCGCGCTGGGTGAGCCCGCGGTCATCGCGGAAATTAAAAAAGCCTCACCCAGCAAAGGCGTGATCCGCGCAAATTTTAAACCGGCGGAAATCGCGGCGAGTTATGCGCAGGCGGGCGCGGCGTGTTTATCGGTGCTGACCGATGTGGATTTTTTTCAAGGGGCGGACGCATATCTGCAGCAAGCCCGCGCCGCCTGCACGCTGCCGGTGTTGCGCAAAGATTTCGTGATCGATCCATATCAGGTCTACGAAGCGCGCGTGCTGGGCGCGGATTGCATTCTGCTCATCGTCGCCGCGTTGGACGATACGATGCTGCGCGAGCTGGCGCAACTGGCGTGGCATCTGGACATGGAAGTGTTGATCGAGGTGCATGATCGTGACGAACTGGAACGCGCGCTGTGGGTTAACTCCACGCTCATCGGCATTAACAACCGCAATCTGCGCACCTTCGAGACCAGCCTGGAAACGACGTTGGATTTATTGCCGTTGATTCCGCCGAATCGCCTGGTGGTGACAGAAAGCGCAATCCATACGCGCGACGATGTCGCGCGTATGCGTGCCCAGGGCGTGAATATTTTCTTGGTCGGAGAAGCGTTTATGCGCGCACCCGAGCCGGGCGCCGAATTAGCTCGCGTGTTTTTGCTTGGCGTTTAACATTCGTTCGGGTTCGGCGCTGTCGCGGTGTGCGCCCAGCACCACGATGGTTTTGCCTTTCACGGTAATGAGCTCCTGCTCTTCCATATTTTTCAACACCCGTCCCACCATTTCGCGTGAACAGCCGACGATGCGTCCCAGTTCCTGACGTGTGATACGAATCTGCATGCCGTCGGGATGCGTCATGGCATCGGGTTCGCGCGTCAAATCGAGCAAGGTGCGCGCAATGCGGCCGGTGACATCCATGAAAGCCAGATGCCCGACCTTGCGGCTGGTGCGGCGCAGGCGTAGCGCCATTTGTGACGCCAGCTCAAACAGGACTTCGGGGTTGTCGTTGGCGACCTGGCGGAATTTCGCATAGCTCAATTCGGCCAGCTCGCATTGCGTCCGCGCGCGCACGTAGGCACTGCGATTCGAGGCGTGGCCGAACAAACCCATTTCGCCGAAAAAATCCCCCGGGTTGAGATAGGCCAGCACGATTTCATGGCCTTCTTCATCTTCGATCAACACGGTGACTGAGCCGGATAGAATGTAATACAGTACATCGGGCACATCGCCGGCATAGATAATCAAGGCTTTTGCCGGGTAACGCCGACGATGACAATGCTCGATAAACCGATCCATGACCGGGGTGCTGATATTGGAAACTGGATTTAATGCCATAAGGTCACCCCACGTAAGAGAACTAAGCCGCTCCTTAACCGCGCGCAAGTATAACAATAGCAAGGATTTGTGCGACTGCTAGTGAGCTTCATCGGCAGGGCGGGTGTTTTCTTAAGTATGAATGTGAGGAAGTTAACAAAATGAAAGCGCGTGTGAAATGGGTGCAAGACGTGATGTTCGTCGGCGAGTCCGGCAGCGGCCATGCGGTGGTGATGGACGGAGCGCCTGAAGCCGGTGGGCGCAATTTGGGATTCCGGCCGATGGAGTTGGTGCTGCTGGGGGTGGGCGGCTGCACCGCCTTCGATGTCGTCACCATCCTGAAAAAACAGCGCCAAAACGTCATCGACTGCGTTGCACAACTGCAAGCGGAGCGGGCGGACAGCGACCCGAAAGTATTTACCAAAATTCATATTCACTTCGTGGTCACCGGCAAAGGACTGAAAGAAGAACAGGTAAAGCGTGCGGTTGAATTATCGGCGGACAAATATTGCTCGGCGTCGATCATGCTCAAACCGAAAGTAGAAATTACCCATGACTATGAAATTGTCGCAGCGTAAATGAGCAGACCACCCTCCACCGCCGGTTTGCGTCATATTGCGTTGTTCGCGAATAACTTCGAAGCCTGCGAAAAATTTTATACCGATGTGGTGGGCATGCGGGTTGAATGGCGCCCCGACCCCGACAACGTGTACCTGACCAGCGGTCATGACAATCTTGCGCTGCATCGCAGTCACGCTGAATTCAGCGGTAAGCAGCATCTGGACCACATCGGCTTCATACTCAACGCCCCTGAGCACACCGATGCGTGGCACGACTACTTAGTGCGGCAGGGCGTGAAAATTCTCGCCGCGCCGCGCACGCATCGCGACGGCGCGCGCAGTTTTTATTGCCACGATCCGGACGGGAATACGGTGCAATTTATTTTTCACCCCCCACTCGCCCGCACTTTTCCTGATCCCCCTGCTACGAAGGCGTGAACCCATGAATCTGCGGCGTTGCGCTCGAAAATCGTTCTGTAGCGTACGCAAGTACGCCTGCGAGCAATTTTTGTCGCGCGCCTTGCATCTCCACGGGTTCACGCCTTCTCGCGACGGGTGCTCATGAAAAGTGCGGGCCAGCCAAAACTGGGGCATAATGGCGGCCAAAATTTACCCAGGTATTTCCACAGGAGGGCGCGGCGTTGGTCGCTCAAATTAATGCATCGTTGAAGAAGATCAAGCTGAAGGACTTCAACAACCTCACCAAGACGCTGAGCTTCAATATCTACGATATTTGCTTCGCGGCCACGGAAGAGCAGCGCAAGGAATACATCTCGTACATCGACGAGGAGTACAACGCCGCACGCCTGACGAAAATTCTGACCGATGTGGCCAACATGGTCGGCGCAACGATTTTGAACATCGCCCACCAGGACTACGATCCGCAGGGCGCGAGCGTCACCATGCTCATTTCGGAAGAGCCGATTCGCGCGCAGCAGCAGATGAACAACGAAGAGACGCCCGGCCCATTGCAACCCGATGCCGTGGTAGCGCATCTCGACAAAAGCCACATCACCGTGCACACCTATCCGGAAAGCCATCCGGACAACGGCATCAGCACCTTTCGCGCCGACATCGACGTGTCGACGTGCGGGCGCATCTCACCGCTGAAAGCCTTGAACTACCTGATTCACAGCTTCGATTCCGACATCGTGATCATGGACTACCGCGTGCGCGGTTTTACCCGCGACGTGAAAGGCACCAAGCATTACATCGATCACAAAATCAACTCGATTCAAAACTTCATCGGCAAAGACACCAACGAGCGCTATCAAACCATCGACGTCAACGTGTACCAGGAAAATATTTTCCACACCAAGATGATTCGCAAAAAGATCGAGCTCGACAATTATCTGTTCGGCGTGAAGAAGTCCGATCTCAAGCCCGACGAAGAAAAGAAAATCCTGCAACGCGTCGAACGCGAAATGCTGGAAATTTTCTATGGCAGAAACGTGAGCGGGTCGTTAAGTGTGTAGGAAGTTTTAACGCAAAGAAGAAATCGAAAAAGGCGCGAGTGATCGCGCCTTTTTGTTTCTCATAGGCCTTTTAAGAACTCCAAGTTACCGTCATGCCCACGAAGGCGGGCATCCAGAAACGGCTGAAAATACTGGATTCCCGCCTTCGCGGGAACGACAGCGAAACGGAAATCGGTAGTTTTTCAGCCGCCTTAAACCCAATATGCCGTACCCGTCATCACTTTCGACGCCGCACGCATGGCCTGCTTTACAGGGTAGGGAAGCTTCGCACCGCCGGCTTGCACGGCCGTGGTGGCATGCTGGCCTTCATCGCTGCGCATTTGTTCCAGCAGCGCGCGGCTCTTGGCGTCGGCGTGCGGCAGACGCTCCAGATGACGGCCAAGGTGCTCCACGACCTGATGTTCGGTTTCGGCCAGAAAGCCCAGCGACCATTTATCACCGATCGCGCCCGCCGCAGCGCCGATAGCCATCGCACCCGCGTACCAGAGCGGATCCAGCACGCTGGTGTGCGTGCCCAGTTCCTTGCAACGCTGCGCGCACCACGCGAGGTGATCGTTTTCTTCCTGCGCGGCATGCTGCATTTTCTCGCGCACGTTCGGCAAGCGCGCCGTCAGTGCCTGACCTTGATATAAACCTTGCGCGGCGACTTCACCGGCGTGATTCACGCGCATCAAGCGCCCCGCCAGGGTTTTGTCGGTGTCGGCGAGCTCGTTGGACGCGACCGCGTCGGCGGGATTCGCGCGCCCGGTGGTCTGCGGCGCACCGAATACCGTGCGCAGGCCTTGATCGAGGTGTGCGATGAAATTGTCGAAAGGAGAGTAGGTCCGAGTGATCATGGGGTGAGTGTCTATGGTTGTTCATGGATGAGCTGCCGAATGTCGACTGCAGGCATGTTTTTTTGAAGTCTCGAAACTAAAGTATAAACCACCAAAACCAGGCGGGATTGAAAGAACCAGTTAAAAGATAAAGCATGTCCCCAGAGACCGATGTTGCCGGTCACGAAAGCGATGCCAGCATCAAGTGGAGAAAAAATTCAGCCTGTCGAACACGTGCCAAGATTGTGGACGGCAGGCTGTTTAGAAGATTTGAAACGATAGCGCTGTGGACAGCAACGGGGTACGGCTGTATGAATTTCTAAACGCTACCGGAGAAAGCACTCAATTATTTGAGTAGATCCATCATCTGTCCAAATAGCTTTTTCTGTTCTCCTCCTGCGAGTTTTTCCGCATCCCCCTTGCCTGCGGGGTTGGTGCCATCAAATGCCGGGATGATTTTAGTGTCTCGATTGGTTTTGAACGTATCCCATATTTTTTTCAAACCAGGTACCGAATCCACTTCGCTATCGACTTTGGTCGTCAATGCAGCGATTTCTGCTTTGAGAGCCTGCGGATCACCTTCCCCTTTCACCATGGTCAACAATTTTTCTCGAGCCCCGGAAATATTCTCCTTGAGAGTTACTTTGTCGGCCCAGGCCTGACCGACGCTACAAAATGCCGTTGCCAGGAGTATCGTAAAATACCATTTCGCTTTTCGCATGAAAGTTTCCTTTTCATAGTGTCTTTGATAAGTGGATGTAAACGACACGTATGTGATGAACGCATACCAGACAAATTAAAGAAAGGCACCCGCTAACCTGCGGCGCTAGATCAAAAACCGGAGAAAGCGGTAGCGGGCGTACAAACCTTGACTTAATAATGTAATGATATGGCTCTACGGACCCCCTACGTTCGTTGCGAATAAAGACTAGTAAGCTAATAAATTAATGTCAACATACGGTCTAGGCGGTTAAGTATCCTCTAAGAATTTTAGTTAACATTAGCCTATCGGCGCTTTACGGCCACGTTCTCAATTTCGCATTCCTTGATGATGAGCCCGATGCCGGATAGCCAATCGTTGTGGTTTGTTCGAAATATCATTTTGTTTCGCAGCATCATAGTGCTGGCATTATTTGTCGGGCGCGCAACGTAAGATGGATGTTGGAGGTCACCAAAATCCGCGTGTCGAGCTGTTCGATGTCGGCGAGTTTCTCGTCGCACAGCGCGTCGGCCTGCGTGAGCATGTAGCTGCTGCTGCGCTGCAGCAGCGGACACTAAACGCACCGAACATCCGGAATGGGTCACGATGTGGCACGGCTGGTTTCGATTAAAGAAACTACTTGTGGGCTATCAAATGCGCAAGCTCGCGCATGATGTGAGACAGGGATTGCCGGGTAATTTAACTCGATTCCGGCACCTTTTGACTTGGTTGCTTAATTGCCAAACTTCCCTCTGTTGGTTTGGCTTGCGGAATAGAGTCGATTAGCGAGGTCAGTGATATTGGTATTCTTCTTCTCTGTGAAGGTGTCGGAAATTTGCTGCGTATCCAGATCGGTTGCAAGCGAAATTATCTTGATAGCATCTTGAATGCCTTTCTCAAGGGCTTCCGTATCAACACCTGGCTTTAACTTGTCCGCATGAATGCCTTTCTCAAGCACATCGTCAAGCATTTCAATATGAAGATCTTCCATGACCAGGAGGACCTCTTTATCAGAAAGCCCCGTTGCATTTGCAATTGCGCCGAACGCGTCCTCAATAATCTTGGCGAGCTTATTTTTATCGTCCTGTTCGCCGGCCAGGTCATCCGCACTCATCGTTCCTCTGACGGGAAAACGAATTTGCGGTAACTCAACTGCATCAGATGAAACTTTAGATGAAACTTTTGGGGTTTGATCTTTGTACATGTTCATATTCCTTCATTTTAATTGGCAGATTACCCCCTGCAGGAGCTGAAGAATGAACTTAACGCAGCAGTCTGACTGTGTGGTAACGAACATCGTGCCGACCTGGATGGCCGTGTGACGATACTGCCGATCGGGTCGGTCAAGCAAAGGCAATGCGCGGATGTGCTTGGGTTATTCGCACAGCAAGCAACGTGATCGGATTCAGTAGGTAGATTTTTTTGAGCATAAATCGCACAAGCTTTGTGTCTGACCCTAAAGCCCCGCACTGTTATGTAAGCGCTAAATCCTTTTCCATTCCGATTGCTTCGACATAATTGTTGCTGAACCGGCGTCGTACCAAGATATGGTTCCTTTCATTCTTCTTCCATCGCCGATGACTTCAAGAATCCGAACGGAAATACCAATTCTCTTCTTGTCGATTGGAATTAGTGTCGAATTAAATAGACGGTCCTTGATAGTGCCAATTAGAGACATTACTTCGGTTCTAGCAACTTGCCCATTGGTTAGCTTTACTGAAGTAACTGCACCTGTTACTGAATGTGCCTTTTGGGATACCTCAGCGGTTAATATTTGAGAATTACCGTTCCCAAAATCCAAATGTTCTTCCCATTTTCCTTGTATGACTACACCTCGATATACAACCTGTCTATACCAGGGTAATACAACTCGATTGAATAAGATGACCAGAAGAGACAATACTGCGGCCGTTATGATTCCACTAATAACGCCAATGAGGATTGATTCGATATTGTTCATTTATATTTTTTGTGAACTGACTAAAAAATCGACGCCCGAAAATGTGTTTGTAGACGGTCTGACTTACGCCAGATCGTTGCAAAATCCACAGTCCTTTTGATCAACAATTAAGACCCTCAGTATAGTTGATAAGATACGTTTGCATTTAAATTGCCATGGATGCTTCAATCCATGGCAATTCAGCTCTCATGAATTACTTGTTGGGCCAGTAACGTAACCGGATGCATAACCTCAATCGACAAATTCTTTTCACGTAATCCCGCCGCTAAATGCAACGCGCAGCCGATGTTGGATGTCACCAAAATCCGCGCGTCGAGTTGTTCAAGGCCGGCGAGCTTCTCGTCGCGCAGCGCGTCGGCCTGGGCGGGATGCGTGAGCATGTAGCTGCCCGCGGCGCCGCAGCAGCGGGCGCGGTCCGGTAGCGAGGTCAATTCAATACCGGGAATTTTGCGCAGCATCGCATAAGGTTTTTCATGTTGCCGCAACACGTGGGTGAGACTGCATGGGTCATGGACCGCGACGCGCGCTTTAAGCGGCTGGAGCGTGACATTTTCAGGCCACGGGATTGAGACGATGAAGGCGCTGATGTCGACCACCTTGCGTGTAAAGCCATCGGCGCCCGGGTCGAGTGCGAGGTATTCTTTCAGCGTCGCGCCGCAACCGCTGGCGGTGCTGATGATGGCCTGCACATCCAGTGCGCCGAATGCGGCGATATTTTCCTGCGCCAGCGCGGTCGCCGCTTCGGGTTGCTGGTTATGCAGGTGCAGCGCGCCGCAGCAGCGTTGTGCGGACGGCACGTGCACGCCGTAACCTAATGTTGTCAACACCTGTATCGCCGCCTGCGAAGTGGCCTGATCGAAGGCGTCGGCGATGCAGCCGGTGAACAAGGCGACGTCGCCGCGCGCGGTGTTTTGCGCCGGGTAATACGCTTGCCAGGGGTGCACCGCAGGCAGGGTTGGCAGCAAGCGATCGTGACGCGCGAGACGCAGTAGTTTGAGCACGCCGCTGGTGCGTACCAGCGCACGCAGACCGCTGCGCTGGTACATGCGCAACAAGGTCGCCAGTGCGTGTAGGGGGGCGCGTTGCGTCGCGAGATTAAGCAGGCGCGATTTGCGAGCGGGCGGTGTGGATACTGCACGCTCAATATGCGTAAGCGCACCGTCAATGAGTTCGCCGTAGGGCACCATGGACGGACACACGCGTTCGCAGGCGCGGCATTTGAGACAATTTTCCAGATGCGTGCCGAGCTGTTCGGAATACGCCAATTGGCCGCCGGTAAAACCCTGGATGAGCGCGATGCGGCCGCGCGGTGATTCGCTCTCGTCGCGTGTCAGATGATAGGTCGGGCAATGCGGCAGACACATGCCGCATTTGACGCAGCGGTCGGCGAGCGCATTAAGTTGTTTGGCGGTATGCAAAGTAAAGTTGGCCTGCAAGCGTACGTTTAATGTTCACGGTCACTTCTATAATATCATTCCACTCCACCTTATCGCCGGGCGCCTCACTATGCCGTACTACCAGCACCACATGTTTTTCTGTACCAATCAACGCGAAGGCGGCCGCGCGTGTTGCCAGAATCACGATGCGCAGGCGATGCGCGATTACGCCAAGGCACGCACCAAGGAATTGAAAATCGCGGGCCCGGGTCAGGTGCGCGTGAACAACGCAGGCTGCATGGATCGCTGCGCGCAAGGGCCGGTGGTGGTGATTTATCCGCAAGCCGTGTGGTACACGTATAAAAATAAAGCCGACATCGAAGAGATTAT
>CAZHHW010000065.1:15331-18912 GCA_964532385.1 uncultured Gammaproteobacteria bacterium
TATGGACTCCGTCATTTCAGTGCGCGGTCTACGCAAAATATACTCCGGGCAAACAGTGGTCGACGGCATCGATCTCGATGTGCGGCGCGGTGAATGTTTTGGCTTGTTGGGGCCGAACGGGGCGGGCAAGTCCACCACGCTGCGCATGTTGCTGGGCACGACGCCGCCGGACGGCGGCAGTATCGAAGTGCTGGGCCTGCCGGTGCCCGCGCACGCGCGGCAGGTGCGCGAGCGGGTCGGGATCGTGCCGCAGAAAGACAATTTAGATCCCGATTTCACCGTGACTGAAAACCTCATCACCTACGCCAGTTATTTTGGTTTGCGCAGGCCCCAGGTCAAAGCGCGCATCGCCGAACTGCTGGCGTTCGTGTCGCTCGAAGAAAAAGCACAGGCCAACGTCACCACCTTGTCCGGCGGCATGCAGCGCCGTCTCACACTGGCGCGCGCGCTGGTGAATGCCCCCGATCTTTTGATCCTCGACGAACCCTCCACCGGACTCGATCCGCAAGCGCGCCATGTGATTTGGCAAAGACTGCGCACCTTGAAAGCCGAAGGCAAAACCCTGGTGCTCACCACGCACTACATGGATGAAGCCGAGCGCTTGTGCGATCGCATGGCGATCATGGATCACGGCAAGATCCTGGTGACCGGCACGCCGCAGGAATTAATCCGCACGCTGATCGAACCGCATGTGGTGGAAGTGCGCGGACCCGACATCAAGGCGTGGGTGGCTGCCTTGGCCGCGCCGCTGGCGCAGCGCATCGAGCTGGTCGGCGATACCGCGTTTTGCTATTGCGTCGACGAGCAGCCGTTATTGCAGACATTGGGCGGCCATACGCTGTTTCAGTTTTCCAGCCGCCGCGCCAACATCGAAGATGTTTTTTTAAAACTCACCGGCCGGGATTTGCGCGATTGATATGGCACTCGACTATTCGCTGCCTTTGTTAAGCCTGCGCTGGATTGTTGTCTGGAAGCGGCACTTCTACGTGTGGTGGAAGGTGCTCGGCCCGAGTCTGCTCGGCAATTTCGGCGAACCGCTGATGTACCTGCTGGCGCTCGGCTATGGGCTGGGCGGCATGGTCGGTCCGGTACAGGGCATGGATTACATGGCGTTTCTCGCCACCGGCATCATTTGTTCCAGCGCCATGAACACCGCGACCTTCGAAGGCATGTACGCCGCATTCACCCGACTTGCGATGCAGCGCACCTGGGATGCCATGCTCGCCGCACCGCTGACGCTGGACGACATCGTCAGCGGCGAAATCATCTGGTGCGCGACGCGCAGCGTGGTGAGTTGCGCAGCGATTTTCGTGGTGGCCGCGCTGTTGAGCTCGGTGCATTGGAGCGCCTTTCTGCCGGTGATGCTGCTGGTCTTCATCATCGGATTCTGTTTCGGTGCGATGGCCCTGGTCGTGACGGCCTTCGCGAAAAATTACGACTTCTTTTTGTACTACTTCACCTTGGTAATCACGCCGTTGATGCTGCTCAGCGGCGTGTTTTTTCCGCTCGATTCCATGCCGTTGTGGATTCAAGGCGCGGCGCAGGCTTTGCCCCTGTCGCATGCGGTCAGCATCGCACGCCCATTGATGACCGGTGCGCCGCTGGATAATGCGCTGCTGCATATCGGTGTGATCCTGGCCTACGGCATGGTTGCGACTTACATCGCGATGGTGCTGATGCGGCGGCGCATGCTGGTGTAGTTGCACCGATCGTATTCCTAAAGGTAACGCCGAATACTTCATCAAGGTCTCCAGTCTTGCGCGTAACACAGCGAGCGAGACGCTCGCGTTCCCGGGAAAAAATTAATCGGCCTTTACGGCACGTACTTGCTTCCGGCGCATCGCGTCGCGCATGCGCGTGAAATTTTTTTGTAAGGACTGCGAGGATGGTGCGACTCATGTGCAGTTTACGAACCCGTAAGCTCAACCTCATCAACTTACAAGGAAACACAAAATGAAAACACTAGGAACTATAAATCTTAAACGCGCGGTATTGGCAGTTTCCGTGCTTGGCGCGTTACTGAGCGGCGCGGCGGTTGTCGATGCCAAGGAAATGAGCATGGGCCATCACACCTTGTTGTTAAAGAGCGCGGCGGAGAACGCGGGGCTGACCGAAGTCACCTTGCCGATTTTCGAAGGCCGGCGCGGCGAAGACGTGGTGTGGTATGTGGTGACCGAGTCGTCCAATGCCGAGGATGCCAAGCGCCGCGGCGTGCACTATTCGCCGAAAATGGCCAATGCCAAAGGCTCGGAGGCGGTCGAAAAAGTCACCATGAAAGACGGTATGATCCAGTTCACCGGCACGGTCGTGTTCACGCCGGAACGTGTGGTGCAAGCGGGCCCAACCGGATTTCCGCCCGCCAAGGCCGAGCCCGGCGCCATCGGTGAAGCCGGTTACACACCGATGGTCGAGCTGCCCGACGGTACCATTCTGAATGCGCCGCATATCAAGAACAGCACCGGCACGCACGACCGGCTGGTGTCCATCGATGAGAAGAACCGCAAGGCGAACTTCCGCATGACCAACGGTTTTTATGAAGGCAAGGTGGTGCATTACGTGTCGTTCAATGCGTCCGATGCCGGTGTCGCCGCGCTTGAAGCCGTCACCTATACACCGCGTCTGGCCGGCACGCCGCGCTTCGGTTCCGACGCCAATACCTCCGCACTCACGGGTCTGGCGCCCATCGCCAACGGGCCTACCGGCAAGATGAACAAACAGCGCCAGGGCTTGTCATCCGCGCTGATGGGCGAAGGCGACCCCTTCAACATCGTGCAGGAAATTCCGGCCGGCGAGCATGCGGCGCTGTACACGCCGATGTGGGATGTGCACCTGGGCCTGTGGAGCGGCGAAGCGATGAAGCAAGGCAAGACGCGTTCGATCATGGATTTCCGCCAGGTGGCGCGTCTGGCCGATGAAGGTTATATCACCGGTCCCGAAGGCAAGGCCTGGGGTGCGGTGGGTATCGTGGTGAATTGCCCGATCATCAGTATCGACAATTAACCCGCGCAAAAAACGTTCGCCTTCGCGAGCGTGGCAGCTATGAAAATGCATCAGGGCGCAGTACCACGCTCTGATGCATTGCAAGTTCCAAGTTCACCGCAACACGCCACTAAGGTATGCTTACCGGCCTGATATTTACCCCTGGGTCATGCATGCCGATGGACGAGATTTACCACGCCGCGCGTGTCGAGAACGACGCGCAATTATTTTGGGACCAGCACCAGTCATTCGCCGCAAAGGAGGATCCTGCGCGCGAAAAATATTATTGCCTGGCGATGTTTCCCTACCCCAGCGGCAAGCTGCACATGGGCCACGTGCGCAACTACACGCTGGGCGATGTGATGGCGCGCTTCGAACGCATGCGCGGTAAGAATGTATTGCAACCGATGGGCTGGGATGCGTTTGGTTTGCCCGCCGAAAATGCCGCGATCGCCAATAATGTCGCACCCGCCCGATGGACCTACGCCAACATCGACTACATGCGCACGCAACTCAAGCGTCTCGGCTTCGCCTATGACTGGAAGCGTGAGTTGGCGACCTGTACGCCGCAGTATTATCGCTGGGAGCAATGGCTGTTCACG
>CAZHHW010000066.1:0-9956 GCA_964532385.1 uncultured Gammaproteobacteria bacterium
ATCGAATCCATCCGCAATACCGCGCAAGGCGCCGAAGCCGATGCGATTTTGCGCAGTTGCGTGCACTGCGGATTTTGCAATGCGACCTGTCCCACCTATCAATTGTTGGGTGACGAACTCGATGGACCGCGCGGACGCATTTACCTCATCAAACAAATGCTGGAAGGCCGGCCGGTCACGGCGCATACGCAACTGCATCTGGACCGCTGCCTGACCTGCCGCGCGTGCGAGACGACGTGTCCGTCGGGCGTGCGCTACGCGCGGCTGGCGGAAATCGGTAAAGACCTGGCCGAACAGCAGGTGCCGCGGCCATTAACACAACGCCTGCTGCGCAAAATATTGCGTCTCCTGCTGCCCTACCCGCCGCGTTTCGCGGGATTACTGGCATTCGCACGCCTATTGCGGCCACTGCTGCCGCAAGTATTGGCGAGCAAGATACCGCGTGAAGAAATTACTCCGCCGTGGCCGGCGCGCCGGCACGCGCGCCGCATGCTGGTGCTTGAAGGCTGCGTGCAACGCAACGCAACGCCGCAGGTCAACGCCAGCACGGCGCGCGTGCTTGACACATTGAATATCACCTTGCTGCGCGCACCCCAGGCCGGCTGTTGTGGCGCGCTCAGCGCGCATCTGCAAGCACACGGCGAGGCCTTGGTGTTCATGAAGCGCAATATAGACGCATGGTGGCCGCACATCGAAGCGGGCGTTGAAGCAATTATTTCCACCGCCTCCGGTTGTGGTGTGGTCATAAAAGAGTACGGTGCCTATTTGCGCGCAGATCCTCTTTACCGGGACAAAGCAGCGCGCGTGAGCGCGCTGGCGCGCGATATCGGCGAAGTGCTGGCGGACGAAGATCTGTCTAAATTTCAAAACCCGGTCCCTGCGCGCATCGCCTTCCACGCGCCATGCACGCTCCAGCATGGGCAAAAATTGGCAGGAAAAGTTGAAACCGTATTACAGCGCTGCGGGTACACGCTGACGCCGATTCCCGATGCGCATCTGTGTTGCGGCTCGGCGGGCACCTACTCGATCCTGCAGCCGGAATTATCGCAACGTCTGCTGGCCGGGAAGCTGGATGCGTTGCACAGCGGCACGCCGGAGTTGATCGCCACGGCGAATATCGGCTGCCAATTGCATCTGGCCAGCCAAGCGCGGGTGCCGGTGAAACATTGGATTGAACTGCTGGATTCCGGTCAGGAAAAAACTTCCACACGCGGGCAGTAACTTAACCTGCGTATTTAAATCGCAACGCCTTCGCGAATCACCCGCATCACTTCTTCCAGCGCGGTTTTGCCTTCCAGCACCAAACGCACACCGTCGGAGGAGATACTGGGACTGAACTTGCGCGCGTGCGCTTCCAGCTCGTGTTCGCCGGAGCCATCGTGGATCATGCCGCGCAACGTGTCGTCGATCTCGACTAATTCATAAATGCCGGTGCGGCCGTAATAACCGTGAAAATTACACTGCCCGCAGCCTTCCGGATGATACAGCGTGGGAGGATTTTTCGGATCAAAACCGAACGCGGCGCAGTCTTTGTCGTTAGCGACATAGGGCTTCTTACAATGCGGACAGAGTTTACGCAACAAACGCTGTGCGACCACGCCCAGCAACGTCGACGACAGCAAGAACGGCTCGACCCCCATGTCGCGCAAGCGCGTGACCGCGCCCACCGCGCTATTGGTGTGCAAGGTTGACAAGACCAGGTGCCCGGTCAAGCTGGCCTGCACGGCGATCTGCGCGGTTTCTACGTCGCGGATTTCACCGACCATCACCACGTCCGGGTCTTGACGCAAAATGGCGCGCAGGCCGCGCGCGAAGGTCATTTCGACTTTGGTGTTGACCTGGGTCTGGCCGATGCCGTCGATGTAGTATTCGATCGGGTCTTCGACCGTCATGATGTTGCGTGTCTTGTTGTTGATGCGCGCCAGCCCGGCGTACAGCGTGGTGGTTTTACCCGAACCGGTCGGGCCTGTCACCAGAATGATGCCGTGCGGGCGATGGATCAACGCGTCGATACGCCGCAGGCAAATGGGTTCCATGCCCAGTTGTTCGAGCACCAGACGTCCCGCTTGTTTATCGAGCAAACGTAACACCACGCGCTCGCCCTGCCCGGTGGGAATAGTCGAGACGCGCACATCGACCGCGCGCCCGGCGATGCGCAACGAAATGCGTCCGTCTTGCGGCAGGCGCTTCTCCGCAATGTCAAGCTTGGCCATGACCTTGATGCGCGACGAGATCAGCGACGCCAGTGCGCGGCGCGGCTCGAGCACTTCACGCAACATGCCGTCGACGCGAAAGCGCACGACCAGGCGCGACTCGAACGGCTCGATATGAATGTCGGAGGCGTTTTCCTTGATCGCTTGCGTGAGCAGCGCGTTGATCAGGCGGATGATGGGCGCATCATCGGCGCTTTCCAGCAAGTCTTCGGGTTCGTTGAGTTCCTGCGCAATCTCGGCGAGATTCGCTTCTTCATCCATGTCGCTCATCATGTCGAGCGCGGCGCCGGTGCCGCCTTCGTAGGCTTTTTGCAGCAAGGCATCGAAGCGATCCAGCTCGATCATTTGCATGCGCAGCGGCAGGCCGAAAAAACGCCGCACTTCCGCGAAGGTGTGCATCGGCACGCCTTTGCGGAACAGCAGTTTCACATGGTCCGCATGAATCGCATCGACCAACACGCCATGACGCTTGGCATAAGCGAAGGGCAAATGTTTGGGCCGCACCGCGCCCGGAACCAACGGCGCTTCCAGTAACGGAGCCGCCGCCGTGTCCGGCACGGGCGTGGGAATTTCAGCGTCCTCGATCATGACAATATTATGGTGCGACGGGCATGGCGGTCGACGGATCGGTGGGAACCGTAGGTAATTCGGCCGGCGGAAGCGGTGCGGGCATAGGTGTAGGTACCGGCGTAGGCGTAATCACGGGCTCGTTGCGCTCGACTTTTTCTTCCTTCTTTTCTACTTTATTCTCTTCCTTCTTGTCCTCTTTACGCGGCACGCCAACGAACTCTTTCAACTCCGGCAACACCGGAATTTCTTTGCCAGACATCATGCCGACGCCGTTCTCGCGTATTTCCGCTTGTTTGTCGCGCATATAATTGTATTTGCCGTTGGTCACGCGAATACCGGTTTCAACATCACGAATCACCGTAGGACGCAGAAATACCATCAGATTGGTTTTGGTTTTTGAAGTAGTTTTGGAGCGGAACAACGCGCCTAAAAATGGAATATCACCCAGTAACGGTACGCGCGAATTACCTTCCTTCACATCGTCCTTGATCAACCCCCCCAACACCAAGACTTGTCCGCTATCCACCATGATGGTGGTTTTCATGGTGCGCAAATTGGTTTTAATGTTGGCGCTGCCCGGATCACCTGGATTGCTGGCGTCGAAGTTTTCCACCTTCTGCTCGAAGTCGAGCTTGATGCTGTCGCCTTCGCTGATTTGCGGCTTCACTTTGAGATCGATACCAACCTTAGCGGGACTAAATGTCGTAAAAGGGCTGGTCGCGGTGGCACTGCCGCCGGTGCCGGTACTGGTGAAAGAACCCGTAGGCACGGACACTTGGTCACCGACAAAAATGCTTGCTTCTTCATTGTCGAGCGTGACGATATTAGGTGTCGACAACACATTGGTGGCGTTATCTGCTTTCAGCGCATGCAGTAACGCCCCAAAGCTCATTCCGTTGTTGACGATCCTACCTAAACCTAATGTTAACCCAGCACCTACTGGCGGGACTGGTGTTCCTCCAGTAGCTGCAGTGGCTATCGCACCAGCAAACGCGCCCTTGCTAAAATCCTGAATGGCAGCTGGTCTATTGCCGCCACCTCTGTCAAACGCCGCCCAATCAATACCAAGGTCAATGTTCGTGCTGTTTGAAACTTCCGCAATGATCGCCTCCACCAACACTTGCGCACGCCGCACATCCAATAATCGCACCACGGTTTCCAACGAACGGAACACGCCCGGCGGCGCGGTAATCACCAGCGCATTGCTGCTTTCATCGGCTTGAATATTAAAAATGTCGCTACCTGCGCCGGCCATCTGCACCGGCGCACCCGGCGGCGCGCCCGCGACCGGAGCGCCCCCCGCCTTGGCGGCTTTGGCCTGGGTGGTCTGCACGCCGGTCAACACCGGCACCAGGTCTTTCGCCTTGGCGTAACGCAAGTAAATCACGTGCGTGTCGCCGATCGATTCGGTGGGCGTGTCGAGATGCGCAATGATGGCACGCAACTGCAAGCGGTCGCCGCGATCACCGCCGATCAACAGGCTGTTGCTGCGCTCGTCCGCGACCAATGTCGCTTGCTGCGATTGGGGATCGCCTTTCTTGCTTTGCTGCTGCAAGGTGTTCAACACACGCACCACGTCGGACGCGGCGGCGTAATTCAACTTCACGAATTCAACTTCGCCGCTGGTGGGTTGATCGATGCGGGCAATCAGTTCCATCATGCGCTCAATATTTATGGCGCGGTCGGAGATGATCAGCATATTGGACTGCGGATAGGCGGCCATGTGGCCTTGCGGCGGCACCAAGGGCCGCAAGATCGGCACCAGTTGCGCGGCGGCGACGTTCTTGACTTCAATCACACGGGTGACCATTTCGTCGCCCACACCCGGACTTTTTTCCGTCGCGGTCATGGCCGCATGATGCTTGGCGTCGGCGTCGGGGATGATCTTGATGACCTTGCCGTAGGGGAGGGCGGAAAATCCATGCACCTCCAGCACCGACAAAAACACGTCGTAGACTTCTTTTTTATCGAGCGGGCGCGACGAGATGATGGTGATCTTGCCTTTGACGCGCGGATCGACGATGAAATTTTTACCGGTGATTTCCGACACGGTGCCGATCAGCGCGCTGATGTCCGCGCCTTTCAGATTTAAAGTCACACTTTCAGCGGAGGCAAATGTCGCGACCGCCGACATCAGCAATAATGCGCCAATGCGGGCGCTATATTTCACTTGGGCTGCGATAGACATTCCAACCTTACCCCTTCAGTTGCTGAATTGATTAATTATTCTACGGCCCTACGGCGAACGAGAAGCCTTGCGTCACACCGTTGCGCATTACTTCAATATTAACTTGAGCGGCGCTCTGCAAGTTCTGAATGATCTCCAGACCTTTGACCGGATTATCCAGACGCACACCGTTCACCATGGTCACGACGTCGCCCGCGCGCAGGCCGAAGCGCGCCAGCAGTTGTCGGTCACGGCCGGGGCTGATGCGATAACCCACGAGCTTATCACCTTCGCGCACCGGCTCCGCGCGCACCAAGTCCATCACGCTTTGCGGATCCTGATTCAAGGCATCGCGGTACTCTTGTAGCATGGCACCGGTGCTGCGATTGTCCGTGCCCAGCGTGGCGGGCGGCAACATATGGCGCCCTTGCGGCGCCGCCGCCACATTGGGCGGCGGCATACTCATTCCAGCTCCAGCATTAGGTTGGCCGGGAATGGATTCATCCGCGGGCAGGCGCAACATCTCGAGGCGATTGTTGCGCTTGAGCATCACATAATCGGCGTGGATTTCTTCGAGCGATGCGCCGCCGGGGACTTGCATCCCGATCGAATAATATTCTTCGTTGCCCGAAGCGTCGCTGATGATGGCTTTGGCGGTACCCGCTATGGATGAAGAAATCACGCCCAACAAAGTCAGGTTCAGCCGGGTTTCCGGAACCACAACTTGTTCTTCGACTTGCGGCGTGGCCGCAATTTCAACGCGGCCGAATAAATTCGTTTGGCTGATGCTCACTTCGATCTGTGGTTTGGCGGTCTGCGCGGAGCTTGCCGGTGCTTCGGGCGGGATAATTTCTTCCGTAGCGGAGAAGGGCACGATACGCCACGTCAGTTCCGCCAAGCGAAAACTAAGCGCGACCATCAACACGATCGCAAGCATCCACGGCAAGCGTTCCAGCATCTGGGTACGCGCAATGAAATGGTGAAGCGCTTCCTTAGCCTGCATAGCAAATTGCCCGATAAAAACGCGCCTGACGCTCTCGTTTATGGTGCGCAGATTCTACGCGATTCGAATTTCAAGATATAGTCGCGCAGCCGCTCGACAACCCTCCATAAAGCTGCGCTTAGTGTTCGCGGGTGGTGAGGAATTTCACGTCGGGCCAGCGTTCCATGATGAGTTGCAGATTCACCCGCGTGGGGGCGATGTAAACCAGATCGCCCTTGCCGTCCAGGGCCAGATTGTCGAAGGCTTTGACGCGAAACTCTTCAAGCTTCTTGGCGTTATCACAACCGATCCAGCGCGCGGTCGCCACGTTCACCGCTTCAAACACGCAATCCACGCCGTATTCATGCTGCAAGCGATAGGCAACCACATCGAATTGCAGAATACCCACGGCGCCGACGATGAGGTCGTTGCTGTTCAACGGCCGGAACAATTGCGATGCACCTTCTTCGCATAATTGTTCGATGCCCTTTTGCAGCGCTTTGGCGCGCAGCGGATCGCGCAGCCGTGCGCGCCGAAACAGCTCCGGCGCAAAGTGCGGAATGCCGGTGAATTTCAACGCTTCGCCTTGCGTAAAGGTTTCCCCGATCTGAATGGTGCCATGATTATGCAGGCCAATAATATCGCCCGGATACGCAACCTCGGTGTGCTCGCGTTCGCTGGCCATAAAGGTGATAGCGCTGGCGATACGCACCTCGCGCGCGTCGCGCACCTGAAATAATTTCATGCCCTTAGTATAGGTGCCGGAGCACACGCGCAGAAACGCGACCCGGTCGCGATGCTGCGGGTCCATGTTGGCCTGTATTTTAAATACGAAGCCGCTGAAACTTTCTTCGCTGGGCTGTACCACGCGCGTGGTGGTGGCGTGGGCGGTGGGCGGCGGCGCAAATTCAGAAAAGGCGTCGAGTAATTCCTGCACGCCGAAATTATTGATGGCTGAACCGAAGAATACCGGCGTGAGCCGGCCGGCCAGAAATTCTTTGAGATCGAAGCGGTGGCTTGCGCCATGCACTAATTCGACTTCCTGACGAAATTCCTGCGCGAGGCTTTCAAACAAGTCGTCGAGGCGCGGGTTGTTCAGACCATCGATCACTTCACCGGTGTTAATTTTTCCGCCATGCGTGGAACTGAAGAGGTGCACGCGATCATTGGCCAGATGAAACACGCCCTTAAAACGCTTGCCCATTCCGATCGGCCAGGTCACCGGCGCGCATTTTATTTTCAGTATGCGTTCGACTTCATCGAGCAGATCAATCGGTTCACGGCCTTCGCGATCGAGCTTGTTTATGAAGGTAATAATAGGGGTATCACGCATGCGGCACACATCCATCAACTTGATGGTGCGCTCTTCGACGCCCTTTGCACTGTCGATGACCATCAGTGCCGCGTCCACGGCTGTGAGCGTGCGATAGGTGTCTTCCGAAAAATCTTCGTGTCCGGGTGTGTCGAGCAGATTGATAATCTTGTCGCGATACGGAAACTGCATGACTGAACTGGTCACGGAAATTCCGCGCTGCTTTTCGATTTCCATCCAATCGGAGGTCGCATGACGCGCCGCCTTGCGGCCTTTCACCGTGCCGGCAAGCTGGATCGCTCCGCCGAACAACAGTAATTTTTCAGTGAGCGTGGTTTTGCCTGCGTCCGGATGGGAGATGATTGCAAAGGTGCGGCGCCGTGCTGTTTCGTGCAGTAATTCAGGCATATTTTCATACTTTCCGACGGGGGCTCATTCTAATTGAATGCGCATACAAGTTACAAATTCGTTCGCGCGCGTAAAATTTTTCCGCTGCTGTTGTATTTTTTATGCTTCGCATGCACGGTAATGACGTGCGAGTTTTTTAAAGTGCGCTGATCATCGGCCGCTACATTTCACAGCGTAACTCAATCCACCAAGGTTGGTGATCAACGTGAATGGACTAATTGTTGTTATTGTCTATACTCAACGAGACTGTGTTAAACCCATCGGAGGAGAATTATGGCTGCGAAGAAAAAAGCCGCTGCGAAGAAAAAAGTAGCGAAGAAGAAAGTAGTAACGAAGAAGAAAGCAGTAACGAAGAAAAAAGCCGCGAAGAAAAAGTCGGCAAAGAAGAAAAGCTAAACACTAAGACAAAAAAATAGTTTGGTTTTTCGAAATTCAGGAAGGCCTGCGCAAGCAGGCCTTTCTTATTTGCGGATCACGAAATATTTTTAGCGCAACGACCGGAATCGCTATTAAAAAAATCAGTCGTGAGGGGGAAGAAAAAGTGGTGGGCCGTGAAGGGATCGAACCTTCGACCACCGGATTAAAAGTCCGATGCTCTACCGACTGAGCTAACGGCCCGCTGAGCGGAAAAAAGAGTTTGCAATGATACCGGACTTCGCGGGAATGACAAGCCGCTCTCGCACATCTACGCATCATTCATGCGCTGCTCTTGACGGGTCGGCTTTGCTTGGGAAGGGATGTTCCACGCAGAGTACATGCGCATCCTTGCGCAATAGTGTTTGTGAAGCTGACGGATGCTCTAGACTTTGGCGTGTCTGCGCAATGCTGCCGGTAACAGACGCAATTCCACCAAACTGGTAATCAATGCCGATCCGAATGTGGCTTCGCCTTCATATACCATTTTGTAGTACTGCACTTTCATGGTCAGCGCGCTGCCCAAAACGATTCCGCCAAATGCGATGAATGAACCAAGCGCAAGCGTCGAAGCACCCGTGACGGCCTGCCCGATGGTGCAACCTAAAGCCAGGATCCCGCCGATCCCCATGAGTACGCCGCCGGCGATGTGAGTTATAAAATCGCGGCCCGAGGCAAACCATTCAAAGCGAAATCCGCGCGATACCAACGCCCACACCAGTGAGCCCAAAATAATACCGATAACGGAAACCACTCCAAAAGTTAGAAAGCGTTCATCGAAATGGTTCAGGCCGTAACGCAGTACTTGCCCGATAGGATTGATAAAAGAAAACGACTGCACTGCGACATCCTGGGGGCGATCTTTTGTTTCCAGCATCACCCAAACATCATCGCCGGTATATTGCGTCCAGGAATATTTGTCTTCACCTGCTGCGATGGTTACAAACGCAGTGGAGATATACCAAGCTCCGATCACGGCGATTCCCACCACCGCGCCGCCCAAAATATTATCGAAGCGCGAGCGAAAATCGGCGGATTTGAAAATGAATATCAGCAATGCGATACCGATCGCTGCTCCTGCCATCAACCGCAACGTGATCGCATCCGTTCCCGGAACAATGCGGTTTAGAAAACTGCCCAGATCCTGTTGGTTCGCCAAGCTGATATTCAGTGGATTGGTCCAGCGGTAAAATAATTCGGAATAAATCGTTTTGTCTGTGCCGGGAAATGGATTGACCATGAAATACGCGCACACGGCAATCGTGGCGAATACGAAAATTGATTTCAGATTTCCTCCGCCGATACGAATGAGCGTTTTGTTACCGCAGCCGCTACCCAAGGTCATGCCGATACCGAACAGCACTCCACCCAGCAGATATTCTATCCACGCAAAATTCGCAGCCCGGTAGGGTGGACGGCTTCCATCCACGCTAAAAACATGACTCGCTTCCAAAAAGATAACGCCCAGCATTGCGACAGCCATCGCAAACAGCCATGCACGCATACGCCCGGTATCGCCAATATTGACAAGATCAGACACCGCTCCCATGGTGCAGAAATTGGTTTTATTCACGACCGCGCCCATCACCATGGCAATGATCAGCGTGGCCCACAATACGGCGTGATGAGCAGTTGCGAAATTGTCGAATGTCATACGGTTCACCTGCTTTTATGGTTAATCGAAACCGGAGTTCAAATGGTCTTGCTGGGGCAATCCAGCGGCCGGCAAATACTTGTTCTTAGCTCGTGCCGTTAATATTTTACGCCTAATATCACATGTTTATAAGGATGCGTTAATTTAGTAGCTTTGGACATTGAACACATACAAAAGATATTTATCGTCACATTGAATTCAAAATGCATGCGTCACGGCAAAAAAAAAGCTGGCTT
>CAZHHW010000066.1:10056-18535 GCA_964532385.1 uncultured Gammaproteobacteria bacterium
CGCGAAAAAATAAGCCGGCGGCGAGCAAGGCTGTCCGTCTTGGCCATGGTAATCATGGGCTCGGCAACACGCCGCAGTTCTTTTGCTTTGGGCAATGTGGTGCGAATGATTTCATGACGGAACAATGCCGAGGTCAGGTTTTTCAGCGTGGCCTTGCGATGGCTGCTGCTGCGGCTTAATTGCCGTCCGATGTTACGATGACGCATAAATACACCTTCATTAAATTGACGACAACTCAATAAAAACGCTTAAACCACAGCGCGATCTTTGTCCTTCAAGCCGGGTGGCGGCCAATTTTCCAAACGCATGCCCAAGGCCAATCCGCGCATGGCAAGAACATCTTTAATTTCAGTAAGCGATTTCTTACCCAAATTGGGTGTCTTGAGCAATTCAACCTCGGTCTTTTGCACCAGATCGCCAATGTAGTAGATCTGCTCGGCCTTCAGGCAATTAGCCGAACGCACTGTGAGCTCAAGATCGTCAACCGGCCGTAACAGAATTGGATCAATTTCAACTTCCATCAATTGCGGCTTGGCTTCTTCCTTGCTTTGCAAATCGACAAATGTCGACAACTGCTCTTGCAGAATCGTCGCTGCCTTACGGATGGCCTCTTCTGGATCGATGGTTCCGTTGGTTTCAAGCTCAATGACTAATTTGTCAAGATCAGTGCGCTGTTCGACGCGCGCGCTCTCGACGACATAGGCAATGCGCCGAACCGGACTAAATGATGCATCGAGCTGCAGCCGTCCAATTGGACGTTCCGTGCCTTCCCCCATGTTGCGGGTGCTCGCCGGCTGATAGCCGCGTCCCCGGCTGACCTTGAGGCGCATGCTCAATTTTCCGGACTTAACCAAATGCGCGATGATGTGTTCGGGATTGATGATTTCGACATTGTGATCAACCTGGATATCACCCGCAGTCACAACGCCGGGGCCTTTCTTGTCGATCGTCAAGGTGGCTTCTTCGCGGCCATGCATGCGAATCGCCAAACCTTTGAGGTTCAACATGATGTCGATGACATCCTCTTGCACACCTTCAACCGTGCTGTACTCATGCAACACGTTATCAATTTCGACTTCCGTGACCGCACAACCTGGCATTGACGACAGCAGCACACGCCGCAGTGCATTACCCAAAGTATGGCCGAAGCCCTGCTCTAACGGCTCCAATGTCACTTTCGCATGACGCGAACTGATGGCCTGAACATTGACCAAGCGAGGTTTTAGGAAATCTAAAACGGTACCCTGCATGAATAGTTGTCTCCAGTAGGGTCGGACGTAATCGTGTTTTACGATGGCCGAATTGTTGAAATCCCGATACAAACTTACTTCGAATACAATTCCACCACCATGTGCTCGTTAATCTCTGATGGTAAATCGCTGCGTTCCGGACGCGATTTGTAGATGCCACGCATGTTTTCAACATCGACATCCACCCAATCGGCAAATCCACGCTGTGCCGCCATGTCGAGGGCCGCTTTAATACGCAATTGAAGTTTCGCTTTTGCACCGATGGAAACCACCTCATCCGGACAAACTTGCCGAGAAGGGATGGTTACAACACGGCCATTCACCGTGATCGCCTTGTGACGGATGAGCTGGCGGGCTTCATCGCGCGAACTGGAAAAGCCCATGCGAAAAACCACACTGTCAAGACGTGACTCCAACAACTGCAAGAGGCGTTCACCGGTCGCACCCTTCTGACGCGATGCTTCCGCATAATAGCGGCGGAATTGACGTTCCAGGATGCCGTAGATGCGGCGCAATTTCTGCTTTTCACGCAACTGCACGCCGTAACCTGACAGACGACCGCGCTTTTGGCCATGCTGGCCGGGTGGATAGGCGCGAATTTCCACCGGACATTTGCTGGTGAAACATTTCTCGCCTTTCAAAAACAGCTTGCCACCTTCGCGGCGGCACAAGCGGCATTTGGGACCGATATATCTAGCCAAAGGTACTCTCCCGAATTAAACGCGACGACGTTTCGGCGGGCGGCAACCATTATGTGGAATGGGTGTCACATCCGAAATATTAGTGATCTTGAAACCAAGCGCATTGAGTGAGCGCACTGCGGACTCACGACCTGGCCCGGGTCCCTTGACCCAGACTTCCATGGTCTTCATACCCATGTCCTTCACCACGGTGCCTGCCTTTTCGGCGGCAACCTGTGCAGCAAACGGAGTACTCTTTCGCGAGCCGCGAAAACCGCAGCCGCCCGAGGTTGCCCACGCAAGAGTATTGCCCTGGCGGTCGGTAATGGTCACGATGGTGTTATTAAACGAAGCGTGAATATGGGTAATCCCGTCGCTAACGTTCTTCTTGACCTTTTTACGCGTGCGCGCGGCAGTGGGTTTAGTCGTCATGTGTCAACCTATGATACGTTTAGTTTTTACGAATTTGTTTGCGTGGGCCTTTCCGGGTCCGGCCATTGGTCCGCGTGCGCTGACCTCGCACCGGCAGCCCGCGGCGGTGACGCATGCCTCGGTAGCAGCCCATGTCCATCAGGCGCTTGATGTTCATCGAAACTTCACGCCGCAAATCCCCTTCAACGGGTTGTTTTGCAATTTCTACGCGCAGCGCTTCGACTTCCGCTTCGGACAAGTCCTTTACCTTGCGTGCTGGATCAACTTTGGCGGCGGTGCAAATCTTGCGTGCACGCGTACGGCCGATGCCATAAATTGAGGTCAGCGCGATCCAGGCATGTTTCTGGACGGGGATATTTACACCAGCAATGCGTGCCATTCAGCACTTCTCCTAAACTAAACGAACCAACGGGTCAAAGAAAACGCGAGATACTAATGCGTTGCTTCTTCAAAAGCAACCTTTGATCAGCCTTGGCGTTGCTTATGACGCGCTTCCGCGCACACAACGCGCACCACACCATGCCGCCGTACGATTTTGCAATTACGGCAAAGCTTTTTAACCGACGCACGTACTTTCATATCACTTCTCCAGGCACAAGGAATATCCAGTGCATTATTTCAATTTAGCCTTTTTCATCAAGCCTTCGTATTGATGTGACATCAGATGCGCTTGCACCTGTGCCATGAAATCCATTACGACGACCACGATAATCAACAACGATGTGCCGCCGAAATAAAATGGCACGTTCCAGTTCAAAATTAAAAATTCCGGCAATAAACAAACCGAGGTCACATAGATCGCACCCCAAACCGTCAGGCGCGACATGACGGTATCAATATATTTAGCAGTCTGATCGCCGGGACGAATCCCCGGTATAAACGCTCCAGAACGTTTTAAGTTATCCGCTGTGTCCTGTGGTTTAAAAACCAGCGCCGTATAAAAGAAACAGAAAAAGATAATTGCCACCGCATAAAGCAGTACATACAGCGGCTGACCGGGCGAGAGCGTTTGGGATAAGTCTTTAAGCCATCCCATGCCTTCACTGCTGCCAAACCAGCCACCCAAAGTCGCTGGAAATAAAATGATCGATGACGCAAATATAGGTGGGATAACCCCTGCCATATTGACCTTCAACGGCAAATGACTGGTCTGTCCCGCATACATGCGCCGGCCTTGCTGACGCTTGGCGTAATTCACTGTAATGCGGCGTTGCCCGCGCTCCATGAAAACCACGAAAGCAGTCACCAACAGCACCAGCGCAATCAATACGAACATCGTTAAAATATGCAGTTCGCCGATGCGCGTCAGCTCCAAAGTTTGACCAATTGCCGCCGGCAAACCCGCAACTATCCCGGCAAAAATTATGATCGAAATACCATTGCCAATGCCACGTTCAGTAACCTGCTCACCCAACCACATCAAAAACATGGTCCCGGTCACAAGCGTTACAACCACGGTGAATACAAATCCCGGACCCGGGTCCGTCACCACCTGGACGTTATTTACACTCTGACTCTGCAAAGCGATCGCAACGCCCAACGCCTGGAAGGCGCCCAATCCGACCGTTCCGTAGCGGGTGTATTGCGTGATCTTGCGCCGACCGGCCTCACCTTCTTTGCGCAATTGCTCAAGCACCGGCACCACGACCGTGAGCAATTGCACGATGATCGAGGCCGAGATGTACGGCATGATTCCCAGCGCGAACACCGATAGACGTTGCAGCGCACCGCCCGAAAACATGTTGAACATGTCGAGAATCGTGCCACGCTGCTGTTCAAACAAGGCCGTAAACGCACCGGGGTCAATACCCGGCACCGGAATAAATGTTCCCACGCGGTATACGACCAAGGCGCCCAATACAAACAGGAGACGGAACTTCAGTTCCGATAACTTTCCTGCTCCGAGAGCATCCATGACACCTGAGCGAGACGCGACCACTTAGTCCTCGATCTTTCCGCCGACTGCCTCGATGGCAGTGCGGGCGCCCTTTGTAACCAGAATTCCACGCAGGCGCACGGCCTTGGAAATTTTTCCGGAAAGAATCACTTTTGCCGAGAGCACGTTGATGCCAACCACACCCGCGGCTCGCAATGCGGAGAGATCAATAACCTCGCCTGCAATACCTTCGAGCTCGTGCAGACGTACTTCAGCATTTTGATCTGCCATGCGTGAGTTAAATCCAAATTTAGGCAAGCGCCGTTGCATCGGCATTTGCCCGCCTTCAAATCCGACCTTATGAAAGCCACCGGCGCGTGCCGATTGACCTTTGTGGCCGCGCCCGCAGGTTTTTCCTAAACCAGAACCGACACCACGACCCACCCGCTTCGCGCTGGGCTTGGATCCTGGGCTGGGGGATAAAGTATTCAGGCGCATGTCACGCTTCCTCGACTTTCAATAAGTACTGAACTTTATTGACCATGCCGCGTACCGCCGGGGTGTCTTCCACGGTCACGGTGTGATGCATGCGGCGCAGACCTAAGCCGGCAACACAGGCCTTATGCGAGGCAATTTTCTCGGCAGTGCTGCGCACCAAGGTGACTTTGAGCATTTTTTTAGTGGCCATGACTTATTCCAGGATGTCTTTCACTGACTTGCCACGCCGGGCAGCAACATCGTCAGGCGAGGCCATATGTTGCAATCCGTGCATGGTTGCACGCACAACATTGATGGGATTATTGCTGCCGATGCATTTTGCCAGTACGTCGCTGACACCCACCGCTTCAAATATTGCGCGCATCGCGCCACCCGCAATAATGCCGGTCCCGTCTGATGCAGGCTGCATATAAACTTTCGCAGCACCATGCGCAGCGGTGATTGGATATTGCAAGGTCTTTCCGTTTAAAGAAATCTTGCACATGTTTTTGCGCGCATGCTCCATGGCTTTTTGCACAGCCACCGGAACTTCGCGGGCTTTACCACGGCCGAAACCGACATTACCTTTGCCGTCGCCTACGACTGTCAAAGCCGCAAAGCCAAATTGACGTCCGCCTTTTACAGTCTTGGAGACACGATTAACCGCAATCAGTTTCTCGATAAAACCGTCGTTTTTGCTGGATTCGATACTCGCCATATCGTTCTACCTTTGTCTTGCGACGCGATGCGCGCCAAACTAACACTTAAAATTGCAATCCGCCTTCTCGAGCAGCATCTGCCAGCGCTTTCACGCGGCCATGATACTTAAAGCCGGAACGATCAAATGCAACGCTTGTGACACCCTTTTCTTTTGCGCGTTCCGCGAGCAGTTTGCCCACCACGACCGCGGCTTTGACATTGCCACTGTGCTTGATATCACCTTTCAGCAGGGCCTCGCGGACTTGCTTATCCAGTGTGGAAGCACATGCCACAACTTCACTTCCGTTCGGCGCCAGCACCTGAGCATAGGTATGCTGAGATGTGCGATGCACGGACAGACGATACACTCCCATCTCGCGAATCTTGGCGCGGGTACGGCGCGCACGGCGCATGCGTGATTCTTTCTTGTCCATAACTTGAAACCTCACAAACTCTGCAATATCGCGTTGCTGATGACTGCAAACGCAATGGTGGTAGTAACAAATCTGGCGAAGTGCGCTGTCTTGACGCTAAACTTTACTTCTTCTTCGCTTCTTTCAATACGATCACTTCATTGGAATAACGAACGCCTTTGCCTTTATAGGCATCAGGCGGACGGTAACCACGAATGACAGCCGCCACTTGGCCCACCTGCTGGCGGTCAATACCTTTGATCAGAATTTCCGTTTGACTCGGAGTTTCAATCGTAATTCCTTGCGGCACAGGGAAATCCAAAGGATGAGAAAAACCCAGCGTAAGATTGAGCTTCTTACCCTGCGCCTGCGCACGATAGCCAACACCCACCAATTCCAGCTTTTTTTCGAATCCCTGACTCACACCACGCACGCAATTATTCAAATTAGCGCGGGTTGTGCCGGCAAGCGCATTGGCAGTACCTTGTTCAGCAGCATACACACAGGACAACACATCGCCGTCTTTGGTCACTTTTACTTCGCCCGGCACCGCATACTGAAGCGTGCCCTTGGGGCCTTTAATCGTTATAGACTGGCCGTTGACGCTAACGTCCACGCCCTTTGGGATTGAAATCGGCTGATTGGCAACTCGCGACATAGATGCTCCGTTACTGTACGTAACACAAAACTTCGCCGCCATGGCCAAGCTTGCGCGCGGCACGGTCGGTCATGATTCCTGCTGACGTGGAAACCAATGCGATCCCCAAACCACCCATCACCTTGGGCAACTTGTCTTTGCCGCAATACACACGTAAGCCCGGGGTGCTGATCCGCCGCACCTTTTCAATGGCAGGTTTGCCCTCGTGGTAGCGCAACACAACATTGAGCTCAGCCTTGGCACCGCTGCCATTCACCGAATATCCGGCAATAAAACCTTCTTCCAGCAGAACCTTCGCGATTGACTGGCGAAGTTTGGAGGCGCCCATGTTGACATCGGGCTTGCTGGCGCCCAGTGCATTGCGGATGCGGGTCAACATATCGCTGATTGGATCGGTCATACACATGCTTGTAAAACTCCTAAGATGCAGTTACCAGCTTGCTTTAACCAAGCCGGGGATATCCCCACGCATGGCGGCTTCACGTAATTTGTTACGCCCTAAACCAAATTTGCGATAAACACCGTGGGGCCGACCGGTAATCCGGCAACGATTACGCAACCGCACCGGGCTCGCATCACGAGGCAAAGATTGCAATTTTTTACGCAGTTCATCACGCTCTTCATCGCCGGTCTTGGGATTTTGCAGCTTGGCCTTGATTTGCGCGCGGCGCGCGGCAAACTTCTTCACCATCAGTTCGCGATTCTGGCCGCGCAGCTTTACTGATAACTTCGCCATTATTCAGCCCTCAAGTCCGTAACGGTAAATTAAATGCCATCAGCAATGCGCGCGCCTCGGCATCGGTCTTCGCCGTGGTCGTGATGGTAATGTCCATACCGCGAATCGCATCGATTTTGTCGTATTCAATTTCAGGGAAAATAATCTGTTCCTTGATCCCCATGCTGTAATTGCCGCGCCCGTCAAATGAACGGCCATTCAAACCGCGGAAATCGCGAATACGGGGAATTGCCACGCTAATGAGACGATCCATGAATTCATACATACGCTCACGCCGCAGGGTTACCTTGCAACCGATAGGTATGCCTTCGCGAATCTTGAATCCCGCAATCGATTTGCGCGACAAGGTCGTGACCGGTTTTTGACCTGCGATTTTGGTCATGTCTTCAAGCGCGTTATCCATGATTTTCTTATCCGCGACCGCCTCGCCCACACCCATGTTGAGTGTGACCTTGGTAACACGCGGAACTTCCATAACCGATGCGTAGTTGAATTGTTTCATCAACTGCGGAACAACGGTTTGTTGGTAAAATTCTTTTAGCCTAGCCATGATTCATCGCCGCCTTGACAATTACACATCCAACACTTCTTTAGTGGACTTGAAATAACGCACCTTACGGCCATCTTCCAGGGTGCGGAAACCGATACGGTCAGCCTTGCCCGTGGCTGTATTAAAGATCGCGACATTGGAATCGGCCAGCGATGCTTCTTTCTCTACAATGCCACCGGCCTGCCCGGCGTTCGGATTCGGTTTGGTGTGACGCTTGATCATATTTGCGCCTTCTACAAAAACGCGCCCTTCAGGCAATACTCGCGTGACATTGCCACGCTTACCTTTGTCTTTACCTGCGATAATGATCACGTCATCGCCTTTTTTAATCTTGCGCATGATATTGATCCTTTCCGTTACAGCACTTCAGGCGCCAATGAAACAATTTTCATAAATTGTTCATTGCGCAACTCACGTGTCACCGGCCCAAAGATACGGGTCCCGATCGGTTGCAATTGGTTATTCAACAACACGGCGGCATTGCCATCAAAACGGATCAGCGAACCGTCGGCGCGCCGGATGCCTTTGCGAGTGCGCACGACCACAGCATCGTACACCTCACCTTTTTTAACCTTTCCGCGGGGTACCGCTTCTTTGATACTGACCTTAATCACGTCGCCGACATTGGCATAGCGGCGATTACTGCCACCGAGCACTTTAATGCACATGATTCGGCGCGCACCGCTATTGTCCGCCGCCTCCAAACTG
>CAZHHW010000067.1:0-18027 GCA_964532385.1 uncultured Gammaproteobacteria bacterium
CTATTCCCAAGATGCATAACGTAAATTAGACAGCACAAACTTTAGGATAGGATGCCGCCTAAAACAACCAACTATTTTTATCCGGTTAATTTATTGTAGAAACCTGGTACTGATTTTTCCTAAAATTTCGCGGATGAAAATTGAAGTCTATTTTTCTAATATTTTAGATTTCAAATATCCAGCTTGCGTGTGTCGTCCCAGTCCAGGTCGCGTGCGTAGTCCAGGCCTTCGGGGGCGAGGGTCTTGAGATATTTTTTGGCGAGGGGGTCCTGGTGCATGTCGATCAAGGCTTCTTGTATGGCCTGCACGATTTCCTTGGGCACACGCGCGTGCGCGGCGAAGGCCTGGGGTGTGTAACCTTCGGAGGTCCATACGATGCGCAGTTGATCGCGGATTTCCGGCGCGGTGTTGTTAAAGCTTGCCGGGTTGCCGCCGCCTGCGGCGTAACGGCCTTGCGCGACGTCGCGATACACGGCGTCGGGGGTGGCCAGCGGCGAGATTTTCACCGCGGTGCCGCTTGCATTCAATGCGGCGCGCGGGAGGGTGTCGGCGGTAAATGCATACGCCGGAACGGCTAATTCCTTGTGATTCAGTTCGTCGAGTTTTTCAATCGCGCTGTCTTTGCGCACCACGATGATGCCCTGAAGTTTAAAATTGCGCGCGCGGGCGATCGGGTTGTAACCCGCCTTGTCTTGATATTTAACGTAGTCGGTCGGATTCAGATAGACGAAGTCGTATTTTTCTTCGGCCACGCGTTGCGAAAACAGCGGCACACTGGCGGCGGTCGCGAAGCGGAGTTTTATACCGGTTTGCGCTTCCAGATAATTGAGGATCGGAGTCCAATCCTTTGCGGTTTGACGGGCGATGGTCTGCGGGACAATGCCAAAAGTGTAGATCTCCTGCGCGGCGGCGGCATGGCTCAATAAAGTCAAGATCGTAATAAACAGGGTGCGGCCCAGCAGCTTCATACCGGCATCTCCACAGGCTTGGTTTTCTCGGGCTGGAGGGTTTGCAGCAAGCCGCGCAGATCTATCACAGCGGCAACATCCCCGTTACCCAGAATCGTCGCGCCTTCGATGCCCAGAATATTGGGCAGATAGGGGCCGAGTTGTTTCACTATTAAATCCTGACTGGCCAATACCTGTTCGACAAACACCGCGCACAAGCGGCCGCTATAATCACGCACCAGCAGCGCGGGGCATTCGTCAGGCCCGGCGTGATCCATTTGCAGATGCAGCAATTGCTCTAAGGCATAGGCGTCGTAGGTTGTTTCCCCCACGCGATATTGCAAGCGTTCCTGACCCGCCTGCGTCTGACCCGCACCCGCATGAAAAATTTGCTCGATGCAGCGGCATGATATTGCCAATACTCGGCTACTCGACGTGACCAGCAAGGCATGGATCGATATGAAACCCAGCGGTACGCGGATCTCGACACTACATCCCTGCCGCGCCTGCGAAACGATGGCCATCGCGCCTTTCATGCGCAGCACCCGCGCACGCACCGCGCGCAGGCTGATGATGCGTTCGGAGGACGGCGTGCCTTCCGTGCCGTTGCTAAAGCCGGGCAGAAAAATGAGGTGGTTTAATTCCGCTTCCTTGTATTTCCTGCCGCTATCGATCAAACCATTTTGCGCGGCGAGCTGCTGAATGCGCGCGTAATCGAGCCCGGCGCCGTCGTCGCAACAACGCACGGCGAGCTGGTCGCCATCGAGCGCGAAGTGCAATTCAATGACGCTTGTTTCCGGTTTGCCGCTCGCACGCCGTGATTCCGTAGTTTCGATACCATGGTCCACGGTGGTGCGCAGCAGATGAATCAAAGGATCGGATAAATTGTCAAGAATGTCGCTATCGAGCATGGTCTCGGCGCCGGTCACGGTCAATTTCACCGGTTTACTGGACCCCCGATAGGTTTGCTGCACGCTGCGTTGCAGACGGGGAACGATGCTGCTAACCGGCACCCGGCGCGCGTACAGCACCGCTTCATAGCTTTCTTTATTGTTGCGTGCCAGTGCGGGCAGCAATTCACCGAATGCCGCGAGCTGTTCTTCAAGCTGGCGTGAGTTTTCCTGCGCTTCCATGATTACGCGCATCAGCTCGTTGAGTTCAGCGTCATCGCCGGGAGACTGCCGCAAGTTTTTTACGAACTGCTGAAGCAGTGCGTTTTGCTCCTTGCTGTTTTTTGAATGTCGCAGACTCTGCCGCAGACGCTCCTGCAACTGGTTGGTCATCACTATGGATTCACTGCACAAGCGCAATAGATCGTTGACCACGCGCGCGGACACCCGCAACATGGTTTCGGGCGGTTTCATGGTGGGGTCCAGCGGCACGGGTGGCGCCTCCGTGTCGGGGACAGCCTCGCTTCGATCCATATTATTCTGTTTCGATCCGTCCAATAAATACGGCATTGTCACAACCTGGCTCTCGAGTGCCGTCTCCTGCGCGGCCTTTTCCTCTGCGTGGATAATGTCGCTTACAGGCACGGCCTTGACTTCGATGCGGGTTTTGCCGGGCGCGGTGGGATCGAGCAGCAAAAAATCGCGCAAGGTGTCGTACTCGCGTTTGTGCATGCGCGGAATAAAATGTCCGCGTTGATAAAAATCCAGCAACGCATCCACCACGTAGGTGCTCCCCGGCCGGTCCAGATAACAGCCAATCAAACCCGCCCAGATTTTTAATTGTTCGCGTCCGGCGGGGTTCAATTGGTTATGGGTTTCCAGGCATTTGATCAAGGCGCCATGACACATCAGGCAGCAATCCATGAGCCCAAGTAAGTCGGAACCGGCGGCTGAAATCCCCAGCAGTTGAATGCGATCCGCGCACAGGCGCAGTGCCTGTGCATGTTCCGCCGCCGTGATTGCAGAACGGCCGGCGACGCTTAAGTATTCGGTGATGGTGTCGCGCAATTCGTGTTGCAGCAAATACCGCACCGTGGTTTCCGGGGGTGCCGTGGGCTCCGTACCGGCATGTTTGGGTTCGACCGGCAGTGCGACGACGTTGGTTTCAGGCGCGCTCTGCGCGGTACGCGGTGTTAACAAATTCGCGTGCAGCGCCTCGGCATCGCGAGCATTGAATGCAAAAGCGCGGCTATCGGTGCGGAAATAGGCAATCAGTTCATCCACCGCGGCGGCGCTGACCGGTGTATGCAGGCACGCCAGCATCAATAACGGCCAGTTCTCAAGACGCTCCCAATCCTGCGCCGTAGGCGCTCCGTCATGCGTTAGTAATGACCGCAGGTAGTCGTGTTGCAGCATGCAGGCATCATGCAATCCGACATGATCGCCCTTCCCCGCCAGTAACCGGATCACCAGGGTTTTTCGGGCGTACTGGTCAAGATGTTCACGCCAGCCCGGCGGTTGCGGAGATTTTTTTGTAGGCGGCAAAAATTCACGCAAGCCGGTGGAAAGCTCGGTCAATTCGCGAATGATGGTATTCGACAGTGACTGCATGGGTGTGATTACCATTTAGGATGCGCGCATTTTCAATGACACTGGGGGCTCGCCGCTCTGCTCCAGTGGGGCTTCTTCGTCCTCGCCAGGAAGTGTAAAGACCCGCACGGCGGTCAACAGCGCTTTCGAATACTGCGCCATGCGCTGGGTGTGCTGAATGTATTCCTGCATCTGCTCGTGTGTCTTGCGCGTGCTGGTTTTCAGGCTCTGCGCACGGGTGTGCAACTGGGTGCTTAACTGAATCTGGCGGGCGGCACCCTGGGCAATCTGGTGTACTGCTTTGACCAGGTCCACCGTGCTGTTTCTGCTGTGCAACATGTGTTCGCCGGATCGCTCAGCAAAGTCGCTGCCAGCCACCGCCTGGGTGATGGCATTAGTAACTATCAAGTCCATGGCGTTGGTTTCTGTCTGCAGGGCGCTGACCATGACAGCAATCTGCTGCGTGGCAGCGCGCGCGCTTTCCGCAAGACACTGCACTTCATGCGCAATCGCAGCAAAACCGCGTCCCCCGTCGCCCGCGGCGGCCGCGTGCATGCAGGCATTCAGGGCCACGATGTGGGTGCGTTCGGCCAGGCCGTTCATCAAATGGGTGGCGCGTTCCATGTCGTGCGAATGTACGCCCAGTTGTTTAATGCGTTTCGCGGTGTCATGCATGCTGCTGCGCATGGTGTTCATGCCATCGACGCTATCCGCGGCGGACTGCAACGCCGTATGCGTGGCCTGGTCGGCGGCGGCGGCCGCCTGCTCGCAAATCTGTGCCCATTCGGTAATGTGCTTTAGCGTAACGGCCGCTTGTTCGAGCACCCGCGCGGTTTCGTCGATCTCACAATGTTCGTTGGCGGCCACCGCACTGACGATGTCGGACTGCGTGCGCACCATGACCGCGACCTTGACTACATGCTCGACGATGCGGCGCACATCGATCATCACCTGCGCGGTTTCGCCGGTCACTTGATTCACCGCACCCGCGATCGAGCCTGCGATCCCTTCCGCCATGGGCAGTTTAATTGTCAAATCACGCCCATCCAGCTTCGACATCGACCGCATCAAAGCATCCAATGCGCTGTCAAGCTGGTCGTGCTCCTGTCGAGCGTCCAGCGGTGCGGGCTGCTCGATCGAACGATACACAAACAGGCCCAACATAGCGGCCGATAGCAAACCGGCTACGGTAATCGCAAGGCTGCCGAGAATATAACCCCACTGCGCGGAGGTGGACTGCTGAAAGTTGATTTCAGATTCTAATTGCAGTTGCGCAGCCTGTTCATCCAAGGCGGCAATGAATGGCGTGAGCGCGCGTTTTAATTGAAACTCCTGAAAGCTTGCAAGCTGCGCGAAGTCTTGTTCCAGGAAAATATTTTCCAGCCCCGTAAATGTCAACAACAGCAGGGCGTGGTGTTTTCCCAGCGCATCGCTCAGCGCCGCGATTTGCTGCGGTGTCCGGCCGGTTTGATATTCATCCCACAAACTCGTTATCAAATTGCGTGCGGCCGATACCTCTAGGCGCGCCTGCTCCCAGGCGATGCGCCCGCTGCTCGCATCATTTACGGCGGCTAAGACATCGTCGCGCAATGTTTCCTTCATTTGATTGAGCAAAGCCTGCGCCTGCGAATTACGGTTTAACTGCGCAGCACGTTCCCCGGCGGCGCGTAAACCCTGAACCGCAGTTACTGCGCTGGCAATCATAACCAGCGTCAGTGCAAGGATCAGCAGTAACAAGCGCGGCCTGGTTTGTAAGCGATTTAACATGCTATTTACCTTCGAGGTGCCGCTTAGCGCGCGTCGGCTGCCGACAAGCGGGTGAGGAATTGCTGGTAGTCGAATTCCCACCACTCGCAATCAAATGCCTGTACCGCCCGGCCCAGATACGGCTGCAACGCGGGCATGGATAACGCTGCGCGTACCGGTTGACTGTCGGCCGGGACCGGTTTTGGCAGACTGTCGATCACCAGACCGACGGCGGCCTCGCCATGGTCAAGAATCAACACTGTGCACGCGCCGCGCTCGGGCTCGTGTGTGCGCACGAACTTCCATAAGTCAAATATAGGCACGATGTTGCCGCGAATATTAGTCAAGCCCAGCAACCATTCCGGTGCTTTGGGGACCGGAAAAATTTCCGGGTCGATCACCACTTCGCCGGGCACGCCTTCATCCACCAGGAATCCGTATCCGCCGATGCAATAGCCATAGCGCGTGGGCTTGTGGGTTTCGTGAGCACTTGCGGACGCACGCCCCTTATGCGCATTAATCGCAATGATCTGAGCCGATTTTTTTTCGCCGTTCGCCATGTGCGATCTCTATGCGCCCAGCGCCTGCGTGCTTGAGGCCAGCGGCAAATATTTTTTTACCTCGGCCTGAAAGGTCTGGCGTCCGACCGGCTTGACCAGATAGGCATCGCATCCGGCCAGCGCACCGCGCAATTTGTCTCCGGTGGTGGCCTTCTCCGTCAGCATCACCACGGTGGTGCCCGGCGATTTGGATTTAATGTGTTTGCAGATTTTAAAACCATCCCAGTCGGGTAACACCACATCCAGGAAGGCGAGTCTGTAATTGCCTTTTGCGATCATCTCGATGGCTTTGCGCGCGCTCGGAACGTAGTCGACCTCGACTGAAAACTGTTGTAGCTCGATGGCGATTTGCTTGCAGACCGCCGCGCTGTCGTCCACCACCAGCACGCGTGGTTTCGTTACCGCCGCCGGTTTGGTTTCTGCAACGGCAGCGGGCGCCGTGTCTTCTTCGACAAAGATGTCAAATGCTGGCGCTTCACTGGGAGGGCTCAATAAGATCGTATCAATCACGGCCGCCACGTCGGGGCCTTGGGACACCGGTATTCCCGGTGCTGCATGATTGGCGGGATGTTCCTGCGCCTGCTCCAGAGCGATGGCGAGGCCGGCGTCCGCAGGGGGCTGCGCGATAAACGGCACCACCGAGCTGCGGGAGTGCGTTGCGGTGAAAACATCGTCGAGCACGGCCAGCACCCGGGTCGCGATCAACGGTCGCAGAATCACCGGCACATGAATGGCCACTGCCGCGCTATCCGCAACCAGGAGTTCAAAGCGGACATCCGCCATGGGTTCGAAGGCGCTGCGCGCATCGCGAATCAACACATCGGCGGGCTCGTGAAGACCGCTCGCCAAGGTGTAGGAATTATTGCGTTGGGGGGATTTCTCAGAGATTGAAAAGATCAACTTCAGAATGACTCGTTCATGCTCTGGAAGGTCCAGCACGCGCACGACGTAGTTGTTCTTCATGTTCATGTCCGGCTTCAGAAACATCGCGCTTCAAGTGCGCGCTTTGCGATGGTGTATATATCGGTAGAAGCCCCCGGAAGTAGACCCGGCAAAGGGAAAAGTGCGGAAAAATTCGCAAAAACAGGCTGCGACAAGGGTTTGAGGCGGCGGATACCGCCATTCCGGCCGCCGGCATGCGACCTGCGTCACGCCTCCGTGGAGCGATGCGATGTGTTAAACACATGAACCACCGCTTTGATCGGTAACGGAAAAAAGCATGGTGCAGGTACTAAAAATCCGCTAGAGTCATGCCGCAATAAATGCAGTTATAGCGCGTGCATGACTGAACCTTCGACTCCTGCCTCAACCCTCAAAATTCGCATTCGCTTCGATACCGTTGCGCCGTCGAGCGAAGACGACCCGGCACCGCCTGCAACCTTGAATCTCCTGCGCGTGGGTGTTTTTCTAGGCGTGCTGGTGCTGCTTGTGGCCGCAATCTTCGGCATTCGCAGGATGATGCAACAGGAGGCTCCGCCGCAGGTAAGCGCGCCGGTTGCGGAAGTTACCTCATCACCGGCAGTAGTAACTGTAACCCCACCTTCTGCCCCTGAGATTAATTCGGCGCCGCGTACAGCGGCGGGTTCCAGCACCCGCCAGGAATCGGTTCCCCATCAAACCAATCGAGTCGTGCGCGCCGCGCTCACCGGCACACCGCGCAAACATCAGCCGGTGCAGGAGCTGACCGGTGAATTACCCGCCTCGGATGTGACCAAACGTTTTTACTTCTTCACGGAAGTCCGGGAGGTTACAAGCCGCTTGTTTACGCATCGCTGGGAGTATCGCGGCAAAGTGGTGGCGCAAATCCCCTTTTCACCCAGCGGCAAAAACTGGAGCGGCTCCTCGAGCAAACAAATCCCCACGCACATGCAGGGCGCGTGGCGCGTAGTGTTGGCTGACGAACATGGAAGTGAACTGGATAGCGTTATATTTATTTACGGAAAGGAGTTAACCGCGGCGCAAAACTAGCGGATATTTTTCCCGCTTTGCTAAAGACAGAGGATCGCAGCGATGGAAACTTCATGGTTCGTGGGATTTTCTAGACGTCTGGCGACCCTGTCCGGCCGGGCGCTTACTTTTTTGATTGCATTATCGCTGGTGATCGTCTGGGGTTTGACCGGACCGCTGTTTGATTTCAGCGACACCTGGCAGCTCGTTATCAATACCAGCACGACCATCGTGACGTTCCTGATGGTCTTTCTTATTCAAAATACCCAGAACCGCGACACCGAAGCCATCCAGATCAAGCTCGATGAACTGATTCGCGCCACGCAAGGCGCGCACAACGCGCTTTTGAATCTGGAAAACCTTGATGAAAAGCAACTCGATGAATTTCGCAAGAAATATCAACAACTGGCCTTGGAGGCGAAAAAAGAACTTGCATCAGGAACGCAGGACACCGATTCGCCCAGTGTCGAGAAATAAGAAATAATAAGCGTGCCCACCTCGATTGATTTATCCGCGTAACCCCGACATTTACCCGATTCCCAGGCCGCGGCCGGGATGTTAAAAAATTATCAATTAACATTCGGGAGCGACATGATGCCTAGATACAGCGAGAAAGCCTCGGCCAAAGTCGAGCAAGCGATGCACGAGCGAAAACAAGGCACGTTAAAAAGCGGACGTTCGGGGAAAAAAGTAAAAAGCAGAAAACAGGCGATTGCGATCGGGCTTTCCCAGGCACGCCGTGCGGGAGCAAAAGTCCCCCGTCCGCCTTCTCATGCGGCTAAAAGCCGATAATGTAAATATTCGCGCCGCATCGCGATTCCAAAAAGCAGAAATAAAAATAGCGGATTCCATGCCCCGGCCGTGACTTTTTCTTCGTTGTCCGCGTTCACGATTGTGATTTCACGGGGTTGGGTCGACGCGAACGTCGTGTCGTTCGAACTGGGCGCGCTGATTTGCACTTGGTACGCGACATTGCCATCCACGTTTGCATCATCCACGCCGGTTACGGTCACCGTCTGCGGACGGTCCCAATTGCTCGGGTCGAAGCTCAGGCTGGAGGGCCGGACAATGCCTTCTTTCGAATTCGAACTGCGCAGCGATATTTTGACCAAAGCCTCCGGTGCATGGGTAAGCTGAATAGTAAAGCTCGCCGTCGCACCGCTTTCAGTCGTGGTCAGCTTTGGTTTCGCGACGATGATTAAACCATCGCCCGGATTGTTTTGTGTCGCGGGCGGAACATCATCGTCGCGATTGGTGACATCGAGGGTCTGAAGCGCTAAAACCTTGAAGTTGCCGTCCAGACTTGCCGACGGGTCGAGGCTGATTTTGTAAGCCACATCGTCGTCGTCAACGGTATCGTCCACGCCGGTAATTGTCACGCTTTGCTCCTGATTCCAATTCGCCGGCGCAAACGTCAGCGTTTGCGGAAAAACCGTGCCTTCATTTTCATTCGAGGACGCCACGGAAATACTGACCGCCGCCGCGGGCGGATGCGATAACGCGACTGTAAATTGCACTGTCCCCTGGGCTTCCGTGGTGACCAGCGCGGTGGCGGCGTTCAGAAGAATACGTGCGCTGTCATTGTCACGATTGAGCACCTGCACATCGGTCGTATCGAGAGCGCTGTATTTTGCGTCGGTGCTTATCGCCGCGCCGGTGATAATGGCGTAGACGGTATCGCCATCCAGCAGTGCATCGTCGATTCCGGTCACAGTGACTGTTTGCGGCAGATTCCAGGTCTGGCTGGTGAACGTCACCTGCGCGGGATTGACGCTGCCTTCATTTAAGTTGCTGCTGCGAAGCGGAATGGTCACGGCAGTCATAGGCGCGGTTGTCAACACCAGGCTGAATGTGGCGGTGGCCCCGCTTTCGTTGGTGATCAGAGGCGCGGCGCTGGTCACGAGAATATTGGCCAGGTCATTATCGCTATTCGTCACGGCAACGTCCGCGGCATTGCGGCCCGAATAATTCGGATCGGCGCTTACCGCTGCCCCGGTAAGGATGGAATACGCCGTGTTGCCGTCGGCCACGGCATCATCGACACCCGTGATGGTTACGGTTTGCGCGCTATTCCAGTTCAAAGCGCTGAACGTCAACGACGCAGGCGCGACCGTGCCTTCACTTGCCAGGCTTGAAGCGAGCCCGATCACGACATTTGCCGTGGGCTGACTATCAAGGCGGATTGTGAACGAGGCTTTGGCGCCGGTTTCGCTGGTCAGGAGTCCCGCGACAGGTGTTACTGTTATGCCGGCGACATCATTGTCAAGATTGGTTACATTCACCGCCGCAATATTTAAACCGGCGTATTTAATATCCGCGCTGCCGATCGAGGTGAGCACATGGTAAACGATGTTCCCATCCATGACTTTATCGTCGGCGCCGCTCACAGTGATCGTACGGGCTGCATTCCAATTACTTGCGCCAAAGGTGACGGAGGCCGGTGTTACATTTCCTTCAGCGCCGTTGTCGCTCGCCATAGTCAAGGTCACGTCAGCGAGCGGTTGACTCCCTAACACCACGCTGTAGCTCGCCGTTCCGCCTGCTTCGGTGGTCGTCAACCCGCTCGTCTGAGTCAGGAGGATAGCCGCCGTATCGTTATTGCGATTGCTGGCCAGTACGTCGGGCACCGGCATGTTGTTATAAACGTTGTCGGCACTCACCGCATTCGACGTGACGATGGAATAAGCCACATCGCCATCGTCGATATTATCGTCAACACCCGTCACCGTGATGGTTTGCGCGCTGTTCCAGTTGGCCGCCGTAAACGTGACCGCCGCCGGTGTTAGCGTGGCTTCGGCGGTATTACTGACGGCAAGATTAATATTCACATCCGCCGCCGGTGGGCTGCCCAGCACGATCGTGAAGGTTGCACGGCCTCCTGCCTCGGTGGTTAGCAATCCGGCCAAGGGCGTGACGCTTACTCCCGGAGTCGATGTAACGCAGGAATACAATGCAAGGTTGTCGATTGCCCAGCCCGGCGATGCGACGGTTTTGTCGGTGCCCATGCGGAAACGGAACCGGATATTGCTTCCGGCAAGACCGGCAAGATCCAACTGGCTGGAAACGAATTGCCCGGTATGTCCGGTAAATGCGGTACGCCCGCCCAACGGATTGCCGGTGCTGTTTACCAGTCCGCCGTCGTAGTTACGGCCGGATTTGATGAGCGCGCCGGCATCCAGCCAGCTTGATCCGGCATCGGTGCTGTATTCGATGAATCCTCCGTCAAACCCGGTTTCAAAATCGTAACGGCTGTCGAATTGCAACAGCGCATTGGCGGGCAACGTGTAACTCCGGGTCATTTGCAGCGACGAATCCGCGGCGCTCGCGATGCCGCTGCCCTGCGCTGCAATCGAGCCATTCACTCCCTTTCCGGCGTAATAAATGGCCGGCGTCCCGCTTCCGCCAAGCCAATGATTAGCGCCGGACACCGTGGTTGCCATCCAGTTGCCCGAAGTGGTGGTTTCAAAATTATCGGCGAAAACATTTTGTGCGGCCTGACCGGCGGGGCATTGGCTCAAGGCGGCCGGAACCGGCGCGGGCGCAACGGGCGGCTTGGCGGGCGGATTGACCGCGGAACAAGGTGGCGTACTCATCTCCACCGCCAGCAAGGCGAGTTTTACTTGTGCGCAATCCATGTAGGTGATGCCGCTGCTCCCGCCGATGAGATCGCTGCACGACTGGATCAAGGCATTGTAGTTGTCGATAAATTTGCTGGTGATGGAGAGATAGTTTGCTAACGCGCGATATTCGACCTTCGCCGCCTTGGCAATGCCAATACCTGACACCGTGTAACCATTGAACACGCCGCCGTCGCTCATCAAGGCGTAAGCATGATTGGGAACGCCGCTATTAATGTGTACCCCGCCGTTGTCGCCGGTGAGGCAATAATAAAACGAATCTTTTACACGTGCGGGATCGCTGAACGCGGGCGGATTCATCATGTTGCGAATGCCTTTACCCAGCGATGTGCCTGGCAGATCCTCGCCGATCAGCCAACGCATGTTTGCCGCGTCATTGCCCTTGCCATTCCCCAAATCGATGATTTCGCCAAAAATGTCGGCATAGGACTCGTTGAGCGCGCCCGGTTCGTTGATGTAATCCAGATCGGAGGTGTATTGCACCACCGCATGCGTCAGCTCGTGGCCGACCACATCATCGATTGCATAGCCGGTCCCCAGCGCGATCCGTATCCCGTTCCAAAATGCGTTGCGCATCGGGCAGCCGGTGTTGTCGCAAAAACGCACCACCGAATCGATGGTCCTCCCGGCTCCGTCGAAACTGTCGCGTGCATGTTCGCTGAAAAAATAATTGTAAAAATCGCCCGCATAATCGTGCGCGGCGTCGACATTTACATTGCCGGTGGCGGCCTGAGCTTCGGTGCGTGCCGGTGCGGTGGGAATGACTGTGGTGTTGTTCGAGTCGAAGGTACGGCGATTGCGCGCCTCGGTGATTTGACTGAAATTCAATGCGACGCCGCCGGAGTGCGCATCGATCCAGATGCGCTCGCGCAACGCGTCTCCGCTCGCTTCGATATACCATGTCAAGACCGGACTCCCGGGTTCACCCTGCAGGAGGCCGATATCGAAAATTTGCAGCAGGGGTGCGCTGAACTGCGCGGACGCGGGACCGTATTTTTTCAATACCACCGCTTCCGCCGCCGCCAGCGCGGTACTGCTGGTAACGGCGGGTGCCGTGCTCAAATCGCCGGGAGGCGAAATCAGGTTCGAGCCCACGGCGGTCACCCCGGCATCCGTTAAATGGACGATGGCTTCGGCGCCGTACACCGGGATGCCGTTGATTTTCTGCTGCATCCGCACATGCCCGATGCCCACTTCATCGCTTTCAGACACACGGCGGGTCGATAATTCCAGTGCCGTAGCCGGGGTGACGAATAAATCGCGATTGGCGTCCAGAAACGCACGCGCCCGATCTTCCGTCCGCCGCAGCAGGGTTGGATTAGGCAGCGGCTGGCCGGGCTGCGTACCGATGAATCGCGTCAAGCCGCTGGCATGCCGCACGAGCGTAACGTTGTTGGCAGGAGTGGTTATAAAATTGCGCGCCGCGGCGCGTTCGGCGGCCGCCAGACTCAACGATGCGTGTGAAAAAAACCCCAGACAAAAAACCGTCAACCCCAGTAACGACCGCATTGTCATAGTTCATCCCTGCACAGCTGTTGCTGTGACATCACTAGACGCATGCCAAACATTGTAACTAAAGCGGCTGCAATCGGTAAGCCTGGGCCATATCGGAATGTTTTTTACGGTACCCCCGCCATTAACCGGAATTTAACCTATGCACGCGTTTTTCCTGTTCATTCCGGTGCGGAAACAATCCAATCTACTGCGGCGGCTGTTGAATCATGCCCTCCTCCAGAATCAATACACGATCCATTTTATCGGCCAGGCTATGGTCGTGGGTCACGACAATAAATGCCGTATTGAATTCGCGGTGCAGTTCGAGCATGAGTTGATATACCGCTTCGGCATTACGGCGGTCGAGGTTGCCGGTGGGTTCGTCGGCAAGCACGCAGCCGGGACTATTGACCAGCGCGCGCGCGAACGCGGTGCGCTGGCGTTCGCCGCCGGAGAGTTCGCCTGGTTTATGTTCAACACGTGCCCCCAAGCCGACGCGTTCTAAAATCGCGCGGGCTTTTTGTTTCGCCTCGGGCACGCGCACGCCGCGAATCAACAACGGCATGGCGACGTTTTCCAGCGCCGTGAATTCCGGTAGCAAATGATGAAACTGGTATACAAAACCCAGCACGCGATTGCGCACATGGCCGCGCTGCGTTTCGTTCATGCTGGAAATGTCTTGATCGTTGACGTACACCCCGCCGCTGCTGGGCAAGTCCAGGCCGCCCAGCACATGCAACAAGGTGCTTTTACCGGAACCGGAGGCGCCGACAATGGCGACACGTTCACCCGGCGCGACGCTTAAATCGACATTACGCAGGACCTCCACATGCAGCGGACCTTCGCTGAAGGTCTTGGACAGATTCACGCAGCGCAACACCGGCGCAATGCGGGCGGCGGTCTCATTCATAACGCAAGGCCTCGGCCGGCTGCATGCGCGACGCGCGCCAGGCGGGATAGATCGTCGCCAGCAAGCTCAGCGCAAACGAGGTGGCGGTGATAAAAAACACATCGTTCCAGTGCAGATCGGACGGAAAATCACTGATGTAATACACGTCGGCGGGCAGGAATTGCACACTGAACAAATGTTCGATCATCGGCACGATGGTCGCGACGTTCAGCGCCAGGCTCACGCCGCCCACCGCGCCCAGCAGCGTGCCGATCACACCGATGATGGTGCCCTGCACCATGAAAATCCGCATCACGGTGCGCGGCGCGGCGCCCAAGGTGCGCAGGATCGCGATCTCGCTGGTTTTGTCGGTCACGACCATGACCATGGTGGAAATGATATTGAACGCCGCGACCGCGACGATCAGGAACAGAATGATAAACATCATGCGTTTCTCGATTTTGAGCGCGCGGAAAAAGTTGGCGTGCTGACGGCTCCAGTCGCTCACCAAGTAGTCCCCGCCCAACCCGCGTGCCGCGTCTTGAACAATGCGCGGCGCTTCGAAAATGTCGCCGACTTTCAGACGCACGCCGGTCACCGTTTCTTCCATGCCGAATAACTTGGCGGCGTCTTGCATGTGCACCAGCGCAAGCGCGCTGTCGTATTCGTACATGCCGACTTCAAACACGCCGATGACGGTAAAGCGTTTCAGACGCGGCAAGATGCCCGCCGGCGTCACGTTGGCTTGCGGCGCCACCAGGGTGACCTTGTCGCCTACCAGCACGCCCAGCGCACGCGCCAGTTCTTTGCCTAAAATGATATTGAATTCGCCCGGCTTCAAATCATCCATGGAACCGAACAGCATTTTATTGCCAACCTCGGATACTTTGGATTCTTCTTCCGGCAGCACGCCGTTGATAATCGTGCCGTTGACCTGCTGCCCCAGCGTGAGCATGCCCTCCTTCTGGATATAAGGCGCGGCGCCGATGATGCGCGGGTCCTGCCGCATGGTCTCGATCACGCCGTGCCAGTTGCGCAAGCCGCCGTCGTAACCTTGGATGCTGGCGTGCGAAGCCATGCCCAGGATGCGCTGACGCAGCTCTTTTTCGAAGCCGTTCATCACCGACAGCACCGTGATCAGTGCGGTGACGCCCAACGCAATCCCCATCATCGAAGTCAGCGAAATGAATGAAATAAAATGCGTACGCCGTTTGGCGCGCGTATAGCGCAGACCGATGAACAGAGAAAGAGGATGGAACATGCGGTGTTTGGGTCTAATGTGTGGCGTTTTGTATGGAAGGTGTTGCTGGCTTCGATATGACGGCAAAACGAATAATTCCTTCCCCCTGCAAGGGGGAAGGGCACGACTGCATGCGACCGCCATGGATGGCGGAAGGTAGGGCAACGCCGGGAGCGAGTTGCCGAGATGCAGGAGGTAGAGTAACGCATGGAGCAGTTGCCGAGGATGGGGGTGAGGTCAATTGGGCAGCGGGTATGAGCACCCCCATCCCAACCTTCCCCCTTGCAGGGGGAAGGAGTTTTAATCTTCGAGCGTCAATGCACACAACGACGATTTTATTTTCCATTGCTTTAGTGACGCTAGGTTCAAATAATTGATAATTTTTTGCGTGACAGATACTAGCACGCTGCCGGTGCGGCCGCTGTCCTAACTGCGCTCGCGCATGCGCGGATCGAACGCGTCGCGCACCGCGTCGGAAAATAAATTCGCCGCCAGCACCAGTACGAACATAAATACAAAGGCGGCGGCCAGCGACCACCACACCATGGGTTCGCGCGCCATTTCCATGCGCGCCTGGTTGATCATGTTGCCCCAACTGTTCATGGTCGGATCGACGCCCACGCCGACATAGGACAGCACCGCCTCGGCCAGCACCAATCCGGAAAAATCCAGCACCACGGCGATCAGGACAATGTGCATTACGTTGGGCAGGATATGGCGTCCGATGATGGTGAAATGTCCGACGCCCAACGCGGTTGCCGACTGAATATAGTCAAGCTCGCGCAGTTTCAAACTTTCGCCGCGCAGCATGCGGCACAGGCCGGTCCAACTGGTGATGCCCAGAATCATGCACAGGAACAACAGGCGCAGGTCGGCGCGCTCCACGGTGTCGAAGCGCTCGCCCTGGGTTTGCAAATACACTTGCACCAGCAACACGGCGGCGGCAATCAACAACACGCCGGGAATCGAATTCAAGGTGGTGTAGATGTACTGGATCACGTCATCGATCCAGCCGCGAAAATAACCCGCCATGATGCCCAGCAACACGGCGAACGGCAGCATGATGAGCGTGGTGAGCGTGCCGATCACCAGGCCGGTGCGGATGCTTTTGAGCGAGGCGTAAAACACATCCTGCCCGACCTTGTCGGTGCCGAAGATGTGGTATTTACCGGCCAGCACGCTGCACAGCGAGGTGAGAACGATCACCACGGCGAGCGTGATCAGAATCATGTGCCAGGGCGTGTCAGTTTCACCGCGCAGCACGCGGCGCAACATTGTCCCGAACGCGATCCGCTCTTGGCGGCTCAACCAGGCCGTCAGCCCGCCCAGCAGCAGCGCGGAAATCGCCAAGCCGATCAGCAAACCCACGAAGGAGCGCTGTGTAATATCGGCGCTGCGTTCATGTGCAGGGTCTTTTAAATGCGCGCCGCCGAATTTTAACGGCGGAAATTCCCGCGACTGTGTGCCGTCGGCATGCTGCACCACATCTTTCACATAAGCGTGCGTGGCGAACGGCGCGGAGTAAGTTTTTTCATCATGTTCGCGCAGCGGTGTCGCGATCACGTCCAGGATACTCAAAACCTCGCCGGAGCTTGCGCGCTGTTCGCCGTTGGCATTGGTGACTTGCAGTTTGAAATGCACCGAGTCGAGCAAGCCCACCGCGGTGTACGCCAGCAACACGACCAGCGACATCATGCCCAGACGGCGGCGCTTGACCTGGCGCCACGGCGCGCGCAGGTGTTCGTGCGCACGCGTGTACAACGCAAACAGCAGCATCGAAAACACCAGCACAAAAATCAGCGCGTCGGTCCATAAAATTACCGGTTGTGCGGCAGCGCTGCGCATCCCCACCCAGGCCAGCGCGAACAGGACGACCGCGGCGGCGAGCGCCGATACCAAGGGTTTAGCGAATGTGCTTGTGGTTATGTTCATTCGAAAGCGCCAGCCATAGAAATGTAGCGTGCGCCATGCGCACGACTCCAGCAATTTGCTGAATGGCAGGTCGTGCGCATGGCGCACGCTACGGTTATGGTCATCATCATCCCAAGCGTATCCGTGGGTCGACCAAAGTATAGGAAATATCAGTCAAGATCAGGCCCACGATGTACAGCACCGAACCCAGGAACACCATCGCGCGCACCACCGCGAAGTCCTGGTTGGTGATCGCGTCGATGGTGTAGCTGCCCAGGCCCGGAATGCTGAAAAACGATTCGGTGATCAGGCTGCCCATGAACAGCACCGGCAGCACCACCACCACGCCGGTCAAAATCGGGATCATGCCGTTCTTGAGCACGTGCCGGAACAACACCGCGCTTTCCGATAAACCTTTGGCACGCGCGGTGCGCACATAGTCCTTGCCGATCTCTTCCAGAAAAATCGTGCGGTACCAGCGCACTCCGCCGCCGATGCCGCCGATCACGCCAATGATGGCCGGCAAAATAATAAACTTGATCGCATCGACCCCGCTGTCGTACCCCGAAATCGGCACCAGATGCAGCAGCTTGCTGATGAGATATTGGCCGCCGACAATGTAAAACATACCGGAGATCGACATCATCACCACGCACAGCACCACGCCCCACAGGTCGATGTAGGTCGCGCGGAAAAATGCCACCAGCAAAGCGAAGGTGATGTCCACCAGCAGTCCTACCAAAAGTACCGGCACCGCGATGGCCAGACTCGGCCACATGCGTTGCGCGATATCGCTGCCGATGTTGCGGCCCTCGTCAGAATTACCGAATTCAAAAGCGAACAGCTTGACGGATTTTTCGAAAAAGATGGTGTCGGTCAGTGCTTGCGTTCCGGATGCCGCGCTGTTGTAAACCAGCGGTTTATCGTAATTGTGCTCATGTTTCCATTTTTCGATGGCTTCGGGCGTGACGTGCTTCATGCCCAAATGCATGCGCGCCATGTTGTCCGGGGTGTTGACGACAAAGAACAACGTGAAGGTGATCAGATTCACACCGATTAAAATCGGCAAGGCATACAAGATGCGGCGCACGATGTAGGCGATCATCGCGGCGCCCTCGTCGTTATTGTCTTGCCCGGAACCATACAGCTCTGAGCAGACTGAACGAACAGTCTCC
>CAZHHW010000068.1:0-9202 GCA_964532385.1 uncultured Gammaproteobacteria bacterium
GAACAACGATATTCCTCTGATGTAATACCAAGTCAATTTCTCGAGTCGCTGTTGGATGGGTCGATGCCCAGCGAGTTGTCACGTTATGGAGTAACTTCCGCAACCTCGCCGGGTGGCTATTACAATATTTCTATTGCTCCCGGCGCGACCGGCAGTATCGCCAGCAGTTTCGTGGCGACGGCAGTTCCGATTACTGATGGACAAAAGAAAGACGTGTGCGAATCATTCACGTTGTCCAATCTTGGGGTCAGGGGAGCTACCGCAACAGGCGTGTCCGATGCGGCTGCCGCGCGTTTGATGTGCTGGGGTAAGTAGAGAAATGCTTTAACCAGCTTACGGGTGTCAAATGTTTACAGCAGCGCCCGGGGTAGCGGAAATAGCACTTTTTCTTCACGTCCGGCGGCTTCGTTAACTTCCTTTCCGCCCCATTCGCGCAAGCGTTCAATCACTTGCTGCACTAATACTTCAGGCGCGGATGCGCCGGCGGTGACACCCACACGCTGTTTGCCGGTAATCCATTCGTGTTCGATTTGAGTCGCGCCGTCGATTAAATAGGCGGGGATACCGAAACGTTCGCCGACTTCTTTCAGGCGGTTGGAGTTGGAGCTGTTGACCGAGCCGACTACCAGCAATACATCGCAGCGTTGCGCCAATTCTTTTACCGCATCCTGACGGTTTTGTGTGGCGTAGCAGATATCGTCTTTACGTGGCCCCTGTATTTTAGGAAAGCGCGTGCGCAATGCGTCGATAATTTGCAGCGTGTCGTCCATGGACAGGGTGGTTTGAGTGACAAAGGATAAATTGTCGCGATCAGCAACTTGTAGCGCTTCAACATCGGCGACGCTTTCCACCAGATACATCGCGCCCCCTTTGCCTTCATTGCGATATTGGCCGAGCGTGCCTTCCACTTCCGGATGTCCGGCATGCCCGATCAGTACGCACTCGCGGCCGCTGCGCGCATGCCGCGAGACTTCCATGTGGACTTTGGTAACCAGTGGGCAGGTGGCGTCGAAGACTTTCAAACCGCGCCGTTGCGCTTCTTCCTGCACCGTCAGCGCCACACCGTGGGCGCTGAAAATCACGGTGCCGTCATTGGGCACCTGGTCTAATTCATCGACAAAAATCGCCCCTTTGGACCGTAATCCGTCGACCACAAAACGGTTATGCACGACTTCGTGGCGCACATAAATCGGCGCGCCGAACAACTCCAGCGCGCGCTCGACAATTTCAATGGCGCGATTGACTCCGGCGCAGAAGCCGCGCGGATTGGCTAGTACAATTTGCATACATACTCCATAACACGATGCGCAGCGAGCGCACGTTAAGTTTCGTCGTCGTTGGCCACCGGGGTATGGACGGCAAGCACGTCCACTTCAAAAATGACCTCGTGCCCGGCCAGCGGATGATTGAAATCGACCTGCACGGTTTCACTGTCGGCGGCGACAATCATGCCGGGGATTTCTTCACCCGACGGTAATTCAAAACTGATAATGGTGCCGGGGTCCACCGGCATATCGGCATCGAAATGCGCGCGCGGCAAACTATGTAACCGCTCCGCATCGCGTTCGCCGTAGCCTTCTTTGGGACTAATGCGAATACTCTGGTGAGCGCCCGCCGCCAAGCCATAGAGAGCACGTTCCAGGCCGTCGATCAAGGTACCGTCGCCCATGTCAAATTCTACCGGGTCGGCACCATAACTGTTTTCAACCAAGGTGCCGTCTTCCAGGCGTAAGGCATAGTGCATGCGAACATTGCTGCCAGGAACAATGACGTCACTCATGCAAGTTATTCCTGTTCCGCGGTTTTTGCTTTGGTAAGAAATATCGCGTCGATACCGAGCATCACTGCGCCGATGGTAATCGCGGAATCCGCGATGTTGAATGCGGGCCAGTGCCACTGGTCGACATAAAAATCCAGAAAGTCGATGACATAACCGAGCGTCATGCGGTCCCACACATTCCCCAAGGCGCCGCCCAAAATCAGCGCCAGTGCGATCGGCATCCAGCGGTCACCGGAGGGCAGACGTTTCAGCCAGAACACAATTGCCACACTCACACCCAGCGCAATCGCAGTGAAAAACCAGCGTTGCCAGCCCCCCGCATCGCTAAGAAAGCTAAATGCCGCACCGGGGTTGTGAGCCAGCGTGAGATTGAAATACGGAATCAGCGGCATTTGCTCGTGTAGGGTGAAAGCACCGACCACAGCGAATTTGGTGGCCTGATCCAATACCACCACGACAAACGTTATCCATAACCATTTTAAGGAGCCTGAGTTTGAGTTTTGCGCTTGCACTATATCCACCGCCACATGAGCACTCTTTAAGTTACGATTTTATTCAATGCCATTAAGTCAAGACAGAGGCTGATGGGGTATTTCTTCGCTGAGCATCACGCAAACTTGCGCATTTCACCCGCGCCGTCCACATTCTCCACGCACCGGCCGCACAATTCCGGATGTTGCGCATGTCGTCCCACATCCTCGCGATGATGCCAGCAGCGCACGCACTTGGCGTACGCGCTGGGGGTGGCTTTAACCCATAATTCTTCGAGTTCGGTAGCCACGGCATCGGCGGGGCGCTCATCCGCGCGATGCACACGCGCGTACGACGTAATCAGTACGAAACGCAATTCGTCACCCAGGCGCGACAGTGCGGTATACAGGCCATCGCCGCAATACACATCGACTTCCGCATCTAAACCGGAACCGATTTGCCCGGCCACGCGTAAACGTTCCAGCTCTTTGTTGACCTGCAGACGCACCGCCATCACATTCGCCCAATAAGCGAGACTGAATTCATCTGTTGCCAGCTCCGGCAAGATGTACCAGGTCTCGAAAAATACCGATGCACCGCGCGGCCCGGGTAAATACTGCCACAGCTCTTCCGCGGTAAAGCTCAGAATCGGCGCCAGCCAGCGCGTCATCGCTTCGATGATGTGGTACATCGCGCTCTGGCAAGAGCGGCGTGCGCGGCTGTCGGCGCGCGTGGTGTACTGGCGATCTTTCACCACGTCGAGATAAAACGCGCCTAAATCCACCGCGCAGAAGTTGTGCACTTTCTGGTAAATCAAATGAAATTCATAGCTTTCATACGCGGCAATAACTTCGCGTTGCACTTGCGCGGCGCGGTGTACCGCCCAGCGGTCGAGCGGCAACATTTCTTCGATGCGCACCGGATGTTGAGCAGGATCGAAACTGTGCAAGTTCGCGAGCAAAAAACGCGCGGTGTTACGCATGCGCCGGTAAGCATCCGAGGTGCGTGTCAGAATTTCTTTGGACACGGTCATTTCACTGCGGTAATCCGTGGCCGCGACCCACAATCGCAGCACATCGGCACCCAGACTATTGGCGACTTCTTGAGGCGCCACGACGTTACCTTTGGATTTCGACATCTTCTGGCCTTGCGCGTCGACCGTGAAACCATGCGTCAACACCGCCTTGTAGGGGGCCACATTTTTAATTGCGACCGAGGTCAGCAGTGCCGACTGAAACCAGCCGCGATGTTGATCGGAACCTTCCAGATACAAATCCGCCGGAAACCGCAGCTCCTTGCGCTGGTCGAGAACGCACGCATGGGTCACGCCGGAGTCGAACCACACATCGAGTGTGTCGGTGATTTTCCGGTACTGTGCCGCTTCCAGGCCGAGCAATTCTTGCGCGTCCAGTTCAAACCAGGCATCGACGCCGCGCTGTTCGACGCGTAGCGCAACTTCTTCCATCAGTTGCGCGGTCTGCGGATGTAACGCGCCGGTTTGGGTGTGTACAAACAGCGTGATCGGCACCCCCCAGGTGCGCTGTCTTGACACGCACCAGTCGGGCCGCTTGGCCACCATGCCTTCGATGCGCGCCTGGCCCCAGTCCGGAATCCATTTTGTGCGTTCAATTTCACGCAGCGCATGATGGCGTAACTGGTTTTGTTCCATGCTGATGAACCACTGCGGCGTGGCGCGAAAAATAATCGGTGTTTTGTGGCGCCAGCAATGCGGGTAGCTATGCTGGATTTTTTCAGCGTGCAACAAGCTGCCATTGCTTTTGAGCAGTTCGACGATGGCATCGTTGGCTTGCCACACATGCAGTCCGGCGAACAATTCAGTGCCCGGCAAAAAGCATCCGTTGTCGCCCACCGGGTTGTCCACCTTCAAGCCGTAACGTTGCCCCACCACGTAATCGTCTTGACCATGACCTGGCGCCGTGTGCACCGCACCGGTACCCGCTTCGGTGGTGACGTGGTCGCCCAAAATGATCGGCACTTCACGTGTGTAGAACGGGTGAGCCAGTTTCAAACCTTCCAGCGCCGCGCCGCGTGCATAGGCGACGACGCGATAATGTTCGACGCCCCAGCGCGCCATCACGTCCTTGATCATCGGTTCGGCGACCAGCACGCGTTCGTCACCGGCCTGCACCACGGCGTAATCGAGCAACGGATTCAGCGCAACGGCCTGGTTGGCGGGTAAGGTCCAGGGTGTGGTGGTCCAGATCACCACCGATAGCGGACCGCTGCCGAATTTGCCTTCGACATGATGGCAGCGCTGCATCAGCGTGGTTTCGTCGAGCATGGCGAAGCGCACGTCGATGGCCGGCGAGCTGCGGTTTTCGTATTCGACTTCGGCTTCGGCCAGCGCCGAGCCGCAATCCACGCACCAGTGCACGGGCTTGACGCCTTGATGCAAATGACCGTTGGCGATCACGCGCGCCAGCGCGCGTATCGTATCCGCCTCGAATTTAAAATCCATGGTCAGGTAGGGTTTGTTCCAGTCACCCAGCACGCCCAGGCGTTTAAAGTCTTGACGCTGCCCCTCGACCTGTTTCAACGCATATTCGCGGCAGGCTTTACGAAACGCGGCCTTGTCGACCTTGCTTCCGGCTTTGCCGATTTTTTTTTCTACTTGCAGCTCGATCGGCAAACCGTGGCAATCCCAGCCCGGCACATAGGGCGCATCGAAGCCGTTCAAACCTTGCGATTTAACGATGATGTCTTTGAGAATCTTGTTTACCGCATGGCCAATATGGATATCGCCGTTCGCGTACGGCGGTCCATCGTGCAGGATAAATTTGGGCCGGCCGTGTGCGCGGGTGCGAAGCTGCGCGTATAAATCGATCTCCTCCCACTGCGTGACCGCCTGGGGCTCGCGCTGCGCCAGATTGGCTTTCATGGGAAAACCGGTATTGGGAAGATTGAGAGTGTGTTTGTAATCGGTCACGAATAGTGTATCTCGCAAGAATGCGGTGATCTCGACCCTGATGGGGAGTCGCCTATCTTACCGGCAGGACGGAGGGGGTTCAAACATTGTGCTGCCTTTCGGCAGCCGGATCACGGCACGTTAAGGCGTTACAACTCGAGTGCGCGGCCAGGATTCATTGGCCGCGACATCCAGACCGAACTCTTGATTGTCATTTTTTTTTGCGGACTTGTTGCGGGCCGCCGGTTTCGCCTGCGGCGGGGAGGCATCGTTCAGCATGGTATGAGCGAGCTGATTGAAAACCCACACCAGGCGCTCATAGGCGACGATAATTTCCAGCAAGGTTTTTTTGGCTGCCAGATTGGCGCCAACAACATCTTCAAGTTTTTTGGAGCGAAACCAGCTTACCAAGGTCTCGCGTTGACTGGTGATGTCGATCAGCACTTGCGCGCTGGCCCAATCGTGGTTTTCCGATAAGGTCAAACAGGCCGATCCCAATAACACGTCAACGCTGCGGATGATATTGCCTGTCAGTTTGGGCGGTAGAGCCAGCCCCTTCGCCTTGGACATCAACTCCGCCAGCTCAAACAGATAGCGGTCGAGGCTGCTCAGCCATTTCTGAGTGGCATGGACATGCAACAACTCACCGGTGTCTTTGGGATTCAGGTCGCGCTTCATTAGTTCTGCGATATGGTGCTGAATCTCGACATGCAGTGCGGTATTGGCTTCACGCAGCGATCCACGTTCAACAATTTTTTCGCGTGGATTAATGTGTTCGCGAAACGGAGCGAGATAGCGCCGTGAGCGATGCAAAACGCGAACCTGTTCTTTAAGGATCAAAGCGGTGGCATCGGCGGAACTGGCTTTGGGGATCTTGCTGACAAACAGCGGTTGCGACAGGGTTTCTTCCTGCGAGGCCGGCCAAAACCGGTCAAAGATTTTGCTGACGGGCCTGATGAAAATCAACAAGGCGGTGGCCGACATCAACTCATAGACGATGTAGATTGCTCCAACCTGGGTGCCGGGAGCGGGGGTAAACAATGCAACGAACCATTTAATTCCCAACACGTCCATGTAGCTTTCTATGTATAAAAACGGCACAAGGACCAGTGAGCCGATCATTTTTACCGTGGCATGAAAATAGACTAACTGGCGCGACGTGCCGCTCATGCCATAACCTAAGACGGCCGTGCTGAACCCCGAGCCGACGTTGGTGCCGTAGACAAACATTACGGTTTGATCGAAATCCAGCAGACCGGCGCTGAGAAAGGTAATCGCGATCAATGAAATGGTCGCGCCTGACTGAGTGACGAAGGCACCCACAGCGCCCAACAGAAAGGCGGCGAACCAATAACCTTGCGTGGTGGAGATTAAATGCAGAAATTCGGCATTGTCTTTCACTGTGCTTGCGCCGTGCTTGAGCATTTCAAGCCCCAGCAATACCAGGCCCAAACCGAAAGCCAAACCGCTGAAAAATTTGGTGGGGATTTTTTTCATATTGCCGAACTGGTAATAAAGTCCGGCAATGCCCAGCAGCGCAAATTGCACCATCGCAAAATCAATGGTGACCCACAAGACCAAAAGTGATGAGCCAAAACTGCCGCCGATGATGATCGGCATGCAACGGCGTGATGAAAGCGCACCCGAAGAAACCATCCCGACCAGAGAGAAGGTCACCGCTTTACCGCTGTTGGTCAGTCCGCCCGCGATGACACCGCTGAAAATCGCACGCAAATCCGAGCTTGCGAAATAGCTGACGATTTTTTTTACGTAGGGACGTCCGCACTCTTTCAGATGGTCGCTGAGAAAGTTGATGCCGACGAAAAATAGACCCAGACCGGCGAAGGTCTGTAAAAGAGCATGTGAACTCATAGCAACTTAGAACATTCCTTTGATCTTGCCATACAGTCGTAGGTTCCATACTTAGCAATCAAGTTCTGTGACTGTAATACAGTTGCCACCCAACTGTAATCTAGGAAAATTAAAGTAATGTTAGGCCGCCTTATGGGAGGGGATTTTGCAAGGCGCTGAAGTAGTCGCGGGCCTGCATCGCATCGATTCCAATCTGGTGCCGCAGTGCTTCGAGCGAGTCGTAGCGTTCTTCATTGCGCAATTTTTTTAAAAAGTCGATATGTACATGGCGACCATAAATATCCTGGTTGAAGTCGAACAGATGCACTTCCAGCAAACAGCGCGTGCCGTCGACGGTCGGCCGCGTGCCGACGCTGGCGACGCCGGGTAACGGGTTGTCGTCCACGCCGAACAGCTCCACCACATAAATGCCCGCCACCGGCGTGACCTTACGGTGTACGAATAGGTTGGCGGTGGGAAAGCCCAGTTGCCGCCCGAGTTTGTTGCCGTGCGCTACCCGTCCCGACATGCGGAAACGGCGGCCCAATAATTTTTCCGCGAGCATCAAATCGCCCGCCATCAGCGCCGCACGTACGCGCGTGCTGCTGACGCGTTCTCCGTCAATATTGAAAGTGTGCATGTGAGTCACATGAAAATCGTGTTGCGCTCCGGCAGCTTGCAGCAGCGCGTAATTGCCGGCGCGGTTGTGGCCGAAGCGAAAATCGTCACCCACCACCAGATACTTCACGCCGAGTTTTTCCACCAGCACCTGGTCGATGAACTGTTGCGCGGGCAGCTCGGCAAACGCGCGGTTGAAGCGAATGCACAACACGCGGTCGACGGCGAAGCGCCGCAAGGCTTGCAGTTTTTCACGCAAACGTGTCAGGCGCGCGACGGCTTTGGCGGGCGCGAAAAACTCCAATGGCTGCGGTTCGAAAATAATCACCAGCGACGGCATGCCGAATTCGGCGGATTTTTCCGCGAGTTGCCCGATCACCGCCTGGTGACCCAGATGCACGCCGTCGAAATTGCCGATGGTCGCGACGCAGCCGCGATGCTGCGCGCGCAAGTTGTGCAGTCCCCGGATCAATTCCATATCAACTCGTTCTCAAACGGATGAGCTCTTTGAATTTTACGCCGCTCGCAAACAAGCACGCAAAATAGACAACACCTGCACCAATGATCCACAAAAGCAAATGCCCGGCGCGCACACTCGTGGATAACGGAGCCCACATTTCCGCTTGCGGCACGCCGAACCACAACAGCGCCGCCATCGTTGTGTTAGCGAATAAGGTCTGCATGCCCAGTGTGCCCCATCCCGCCAAGGGCCGGTAAACACCGGCGCGGCGCAGGTAGACAAACAATAATCCCGCGTTGATGTACGCGGCCAATGCGGTGGCCAGGGCCAGTGCCGCATGCGCGCCGGGAATATCGAGCCGCACCATCGGCACTACCAACGCGGCGGTCAGCAGTATGTTGGCCAGCATCGCGATCACGCCGATCATCACCGGTGTTTTAGTATCTTGGCGTGCAAAGAATCCCGGCGCCAGCACCTTCACTAAAATGAAACCGAGCAAACCCAACGAATAGGTCATCAGGCTCAGAGCCGTCATGTGCGCATCGTGCGCGCTGAATTCGCCGTAATGGAACAGGGTCGTGACAATGGGCTCGGACAACAGCATCAAGCCGACCGTCGCGGGCAGGCCGACCAGCAGCGTGAGCCGCAAACCCCAGTCGAGCGTGTGTGCGAATTCCGACTGCGACTTTTGCGCGTGATTTTTGGCGAGGCTGGGCAGGATCGCCGTGCCCAACGCCATGCCGAACACACCCAGCGGAAACTCGACCAGACGATCTGCGTAATACAGCCAGCTCACACTGCCGGTGACCAGAAACGACGCCACTAACGTGTCGAACAGCAGATTAATTTGCGCGACCGACGAACCGAAAATCGCCGGCAACATCAGACGCGCAATGCGGCGCACGCCGGCATCGCGGTGATCCCAGCGCGGCCAGCGCAACAACCGCAGCCGATGTAAAAACGGCAACTGAAACAGCAACTGCACGATCCCGGCGACAAACACGCCCCACGCCAACGCTTCCACCGGCTGGTCCATCAGCGGTGCCACCCACAACGCCGCGACGATCATGCACAGATTCAAAAACACCGGCGTGAA
>CAZHHW010000068.1:9302-17796 GCA_964532385.1 uncultured Gammaproteobacteria bacterium
CCGAACGCGCCCTCGGCAAACAACCGCCGCATGAAATTCGGAATGCGAAACGCCACGAAAAAAGCATCGGTACCGACCGACACGCCAAATACGCGCGCGATAATCATGTCGCGCACAAACCCCAGTATGCGAGATAACAGCGTGTTGAAGCCTACCACCAAGGTGGAATATAAGAGTTTGCGGGTCACGTGTTGTTAGCAACTTGCACTTTTAAATTATCGGAGGGCGTTGTCGATTTGACGAATTACAACTTATTAACGTTATAAAGGCAGCAGTAGTTAGAGGCAAGCTATCCATTAGAAGTGCTATTTATGGTCTCTTCGTACTGCGTGCTACCATTTCGCGCACTAATGTCGTGTCTGTTGAATTCTATTGGGGGGCAAGCATGTTTTTTCTCAAAAGCGTCGTGCAGCGGTTCGGTTTTTCCACTTCAGTTCTTTTCTTTATTTCATCTGTACTTACAGCTTGTTCAGGGGGTGGATCAGGGAATCCTGCCGCTAACAACCGCATTTCAGCTACGGGTATTGAATATGCCGGGATATCTGAGCCTGCGACGGTAACTGTTGTGAATGCGAATAAATTCTTCGTATTGGCATCCGGCAGTGGAAGTGAGGCCCCGCCTATCGGACGACGTACTTCGGTAAAGATTAATAATAAGGTAAGCAAACAATCTGAGCCTTCAGTAATCCGCGCACTTAGCGGAAGTATCCGCAAGTTTTCGTCGCTACCGCTCGCGAGTAATCAACGCGATATGGGATTACTTGCCGCTGTGATGAATAGTGTTGACGAGACCATCAAAGGATCCGTTAGCGGCGAAATGTTAATTATCGGGACCTTAAAGAACGATGGCACTGGTACCGTAAATGTTACATACAACAATTTTAACGATGGCGACGGTATTACTTTTGGTGGGAGCTCCACCCTCGAAATACTTAGCATTCAATTTAACAATGGATATGCCTTCGAGATGCAGGAGACGTTCGCAACTGTGACCATGGACGGCGCAGGATTCAGCATGTCGGTGAGTGGAACCATACATCTACAAGTTAATGAGAATCTAAACGTCAATAGCGACACGATTACGTTTAATACCGTGCTGCGCGACGATAACACGGGTCATTTTTCTAAGTTCGAAAATCTCATATTCGTACAAATTTACGACGTACAATACAACCCGGTTTCAGCGACCATAAATGGACGCATGTATATCGACACCGAGGGTTACGTCGATGTCACAACCACTTCACCGCTCCTATGTAATGCCTGTACGGACGCAGGACCGAATGCAGGCGGCCCGGTGATTATTATTGGGGCGAACGGATCACAAGCACGCTTCACACCCGTGTCTTTAAGTAAAACCCGTATCGAAATTGACACTAATGGTGATGGCACGTTTGAGAGTTCAAACAGTTATCTAACATCAAATATAGGGGGGGCTCCGTCGCCAAATGAACCCCCAGTGGTAGGTGCAGTTGTGATTACACCGAATGCACCACGTGCAATTGACACATTGGTAGCAGATACAGCGAACATTGTTGATCCCGACGCTGATCCCATCACAATTTCTTACACATGGCACAAAAATGGGATTGTGCTCGACGGCCAGTCCGGTAAATCACTACCAGTCGGTTCGCACAAAAAGGGTGATACGATTTCTGTAACCGCAGTCATTTCCGACGGCATGCATACAGTCTCAGTCGATTCGGCAATAGCCACGATTCAGGACAGCCCACCAACGGTTTCGATCGCCGCGCCGACGGCTGTCACCTATGGAGCGAGTTTCAGCGTTGCAACCAGCGCCTCGGACATTGACGGCGACTCTGTAGCCTACTCATTGCTGTATGGCCCGGTGGGAATGTCCGTAGACAGCAAAGGTGTCGTGACGTGGATACCGCAGTCGTTGTTAGTCCAAGATTTTATTGACGTGTCTTTCAGTGTTCGTGCTTCCGATGGTGTCGCGTTCAGCGACGCGACCGCCACGGTGCACGTCAATGCAAAAGGTCCGGATCAAGTCCATGTATTCGGTAGCCCGGTGCTACCGACGCGTGGCAATAGCATGAAGATCGCTGATATCGACGGCGACGGAGTTCTGGAAATTGTCGCAACCGATGATTCGCAGCGCCTTGGCGCGTGGCGCTACGATACGATCGCGAAAACGTACCAACAAATCTGGATTTATCCGTTTGATTTGTCCAAGGGAAAAGGTGTTGGTGAGTTGGATCTCGCCGACGTCAACGGAGACAAGCGACCCGACATCATCGTCTCTGCTGGCGATCAGATCGTGATACTTGACGGCAAGTCGCGCAGCATTATTCGGTCAATACCCGATACTCATCTTGATCGAGCCGGTCTACATGTCGCCGATCTTGATGGAGACGGTGTTCCGGAAATCGTATTCGCTGCCTCAGCCAACCCGAGTAATAGCTACCCGACCACGCAAACAAAGTCCATATTCGTTTACAGCAGCGCCGACGGTAGCGTCAAATGGCAGTCATCTGATGTTGGCGCGATTACAATGCTGGCGATAGGTAATGTCGACACCGATGCGGCGTTGGAGATAGTTACGCCGAGTGGCTATGTATTCGATGGTGCCACATTCGTGAATCAGTGGGCTCATACCGCGTTTGGTTCCTATATCGCAGTTGGCGACTTTAATCGCGACGGAGCAAACGAAATTATTACAGTGGTCCCTGACAATTCTACTTATCCGGGGAAATTAGTCGTGACTTCGTATAATGCGCAGACAAAATCTCAAGCATCGTCCGCGTCTATAACAAGCAGTAATTATTCCAATTATTCAGTTCCTTTTTTCTCACTTGCTAATATTGACGGAAAAGCTGGGGTGGAGCTTATTTTCGCTGATTATTATGCGACATTGACTGTATTGTCTTTCGACATTGCGACGAATCTGCCCATAATTTCAGGTTCGATTTCTAGTAATTATTCTTCAAGCACTTTTGATATTGCAACCGGCGACATTGATCGGGATGGAGTAACTGAAATCGTACTGGCAAATTCGAGTTATTACTCTTCTGGTATGTTAACCGTGGCGAGTTTTGCCGCGCAGCTTGCCCTTGAAACGCAAGTCCCGCCTGAACCCACGATTAATTCGCCATTGTCACCTGCCGGGCCTTTCATCGGAGGACGACTTGTCAAAACCAGCACGGGTTCACAACAAATTATATTCGGTAACGGGGTGTCTTATTACTCCACTCCAATCCAATTAACGTCTATCAATCCCATCCAATGGGTTGCAGCGAACTTTAGCCTTATAGCGTTACCAACTACCGCACAAACAACTATGAGCTTGGACTCTGATGACTACGATGGTGACGGTATTGATGAATTATTTATCGGGTTCTCGGGCTATGGCAGTGGCGGCTATTTTTCCGTGATTAACCCGGCTACTGCAGCACCGGAATGGTCATCACCGACAATCAATAGTTATCAGCCTGCCGCAGTTATTCAACACGAGGATATGAACGACGACGGACACAGTGATCTCATCAGTATCGATAGCGGCGGCACGGTGTATGTGTACGACGTGCTAGGTCAAACAGTGATTTGGAGCGGACGCCCAACTGGTTTGACAGCTCCGTACTACTACTCCTCGTCATACTTCCTTGCCGTGGGCAACATCGGCGGGGATGGAAAACCGGACATCGCTGTCAGCAACGGTTCGACACTAGTGATCTTAATTAACAAAGGGACAAGTTTTGAAGAATTGCCGAGCTTGTCGATGCCTGTCGCGGCACTTGCGATTGGCGATGTTAATCGTGATGGAACGAACGATATCCTCGTTGCCGCGAACCCCATCATTAACTACTACCCGATGCCCGCCCAATTGAACGCAACCGTGTCGATCGTTGACGGAATAACCCGCAACGTTAGTTCGAAATTTGAAATCCCAGGGGCGAATATCTTTGACCTTTCCACGCGCGATGCCAACGGTCGCGTGAATGCCGTTATTTCAATATCGTCGTCGACGAATCAAAACTATCCCGGCGGCCCGATAGATATCACGATGCAGGAATATGACGCGAGCACCGGTCGAGTGATTTGGAAATCACCAACCATCCTCGGTGCAAATTTTGGCGGAGTATCCTGGGCAGATGTGAACAACGATGGATATGACGACCTAATATTTGGAACAAGCAACGCCATGTACGTCGGGGAGTAATGCCGATCTCACTCCACCCGCCGCCACATCGGTTCAATAACGAGGTGTGGCGGCGGATGGTATTTCCTGCGTTGTGTATGCAAGCCCGTTAGGTTGCATTATTTTAATGTCACACCGCCTGCAAATTCGCAAATGACACGACCAGCCACTTTGTACCGGCGTTGGAAAAATTAACCTGCACGCGTGCGGAGTCGCCGGCGCCTTCGAATTTCAAAACCACGCCTTCGCCGAATTTGCCGTGTTGTACGCGTTGGCCGAGTTTGATGCCGGCGATGCTTTGGCTGGCTTGTGGGTAGGCGCCGGCGGCGACCGGGCGTGACACGGTGCCGCGCACGCGGACTTCGTTGAGTAATTCGGCGGGAATTTCCGATACGAAGCGCGACGGGCGTGGATAGGTTTCTTGGCCGTACAGGCGGCGCACTTCGGCGTGGGTGAGGTACAGCTGCTTCATCGCGCGCGTCATCCCGACGTAGCACAGGCGGCGTTCTTCTTCGAGGCGCCCGGGCTCTTCATTTGAGCGCTGGTGCGGGAACAGGCCTTCTTCCATGCCGGCTAAAAACACCAGCGGGAATTCCAGACCTTTGGCGGAGTGCAGTGTCATCAGTTGCACGCAATCGTCCCAGGCATTGCCTTGCGCTTCGCCCGCTTCGAGCGCCGCGTGCGATAGGAACGCCGACATCGCGTCCATTTCTTCTTCGTCGCCTAACTGAAAGTGGCGCGCGGCGGTGATTAATTCTTCCAGGTTTTCAACGCGTGATTCCGCCTTCTCGCCTTTTTCGTTGCGATAGTGTTCGAGCAGACCGCTGTGTTGCAGCATGTGCTCGATGGTTTCGTGCAGATGCAGATTCGCGGTGTGTTGTTTGAGTTGCTCGATGCGTTCCATGAAGCCGCGCAATGCATTGCCGGCGCGTGCGGTGAGTTGTTTGTCGCCGATCATGCGCTGTGCTGCGTCCCACAGCGTGACATTTAATTCACGCGCCATGTCGCGTACTTGTTGCACGGTGCGGTCGCCGATGCCGCGCGGCGGGGTATTTACGCTACGCTCAAATGCGGGGTCGTCGTTGCGGTTGGCCATCAGGCGCAAATACGCCAGCGCGTCTTTAATTTCCTGACGTTCGAAGAAGCGCAAACCGCCGTACACGCGGTAGGGCACGGCGGCTTGAATCAAGGCTTCTTCAAACACGCGCGACTGGGCGTTGGAACGATACAAAATCGCGGTTTCGGCGCGGCGCCCGCCTTGTTCCACATGTTGCTGAATGCGGTGCACTACGAAGCGCGCTTCGTCGAGCTCGTTGAACGCCGAGTAGATGCTGATCGGATCGCCCTTGGCGTCGTCAGTCCACAGGTTTTTACCGAGGCGCCCTTCATTGACTGAAATCAGCGCGTTGGCAGCGGCAAGAATATTTCCGGTCGAGCGATAGTTCTGTTCCAGCCGAATCAGCGTGGTGCCTTTGAGATCGTTCTGGAATTTCTGGATGTTCTCGATGCGCGCGCCGCGCCAGCCATAGATCGACTGGTTGTCGTCGCCGACCGCGAACAGGCGCCCGGTCTCGCCAACTAACATGCGAATCCACGCGTATTGCAATGCGTTGGTGTCTTGAAATTCATCAACCAGTACATGCCGAAAACGTTCGCGATAATGCGCCAACACGTCGGGGCGTTTAAGCCACAACTCGTGCGCGCGCAGCAGCAGTTCGGCGAAATCCACCAGACCGGCGCGCTGGCAGGCGTCTTCATAGGCCTGATAAATGCGAATCAGATTTTTCTGGTGCGGGTCGCCGTGGTGTTCCAAATGCTGCGGGCGCAGGCCTTCGTCCTTGCGGCCGTTGATGAACCACATCGCCTGTTTGGGCACCCACTGCGCTTCGTCAAGACCCAGCTCCCGGATCACGCGCCGCACCGCGCGCAACTGGTCTTCGCTGTCGAGGATTTGAAAATTCTCCATCAGATTGGCTTCGCGCCAGTGAATGCGTAATAGCCGGTGCGCCAGCCCGTGGAAGGTGCCGACCCACAACGCGCGCGCCGGAACATTCAACAGCGCTTCGATGCGCCCGCGCATTTCATGCGCCGCCTTGTTGGTGAAGGTCACCGCGAGAATGCCGTACGGCGACGCGCCATGCGCTTCGATCAGCCACGCCACGCGATGCGTGAGCACACGCGTCTTGCCGCTGCCCGCACCGGCCAACACCAGCACGTGGCCGTCCGGCGCGCACACCGCGCTGCGCTGCGCGTCGTTGAGATTTTCGAGAATACGGGTGACGTCCATAATGCGGCGATTCTAACAGAATAAAACTCGTGCATCGGCAGCGCATTTTTGTAGAATCAGTGCTCATCCCGTTGGTAAGGAGAGCCCACATGACTGCGCTAAAAATCTTCAACGACACCGCTGCTAGCAAGCCGGTAGCAACCTACACCGACATCGATGCCATTGCCACTCAGTTGCACGGCGTGGGGGTGCGCATTGAGCGCTGGAAAGCCAATAAGCCACTCACAAATGACATGTCGAACGACGACATCATCGCCGCGTATCGCGAGTCGGTGGATCGCTTAATGAACGAGTACGGATTTAAATCGGTCGACGTGGTTGCGCTCACGCCGGATCATCCGCAGAAGGCTGAGTTCCGCAAAAAATTTCTCGACGAGCATCAGCACAGCGATTTCGAGGTGCGCTTTTTCGTCGACGGCAAGGGGCTGTTTTACCTGCACCCGAACGATCAGGTGTATTGCCTGATGTGCGAGAAGGGCGACCTGATCAGCGTGCCCGCGAACATGAAGCATTGGTTCGACATGGGTGAGAATCCCAATTTTAAATGCATCCGCCTGTTCACCACGCCGGAAGGTTGGGTGGCGCAATTCACTGGCAATCCCATAGCCAAAGTGTTTCCGAGCTTCGATCAGTATTAATTTGTAGGGGCGCCATTCATGGCGCCCTTTCTGCTGGGCGCGATGAATCGCGCCCCTACGGAATTTTTCCATGATCAAAGCCATTGTGACCGACATCGAAGGCACCACGTCGTCGCTGTCGTTCGTGAAAGATATTTTGTTCCCATACGCGCGCGCCGGCATGGCCGACTACGTGGCGTCGCATCGTGACAATTCCGAAGTGCGCCGCCACCTCGACGAGGTGCGCGCCATCGTCGGTGTGGCGATGACCGACGCACAAGTGATCGAGCAACTGATTCGCTGGATCGACGAAGACCGCAAGATTACGCCGCTCAAGGCGCTGCAAGGCATGATCTGGCAATCCGGTTATCAAAGCGGAGCATTTCAAGGTCACGTGTACGACGATGCCGCTCAGCAATTACGCGCTTGGAAGCAGCGCGGTTTGCGGCTGTTTGTGTATTCGTCCGGCTCGGTCTACGCGCAGAAACTGATTTTCGGCCATACCGCATTCGGCGATTTGACGCCGCTATTTGAGGGTTATTTTGATACCACCGTCGGCGGCAAACGCGAAGCCGATTCCTATCGGAAAATAGCCGCAACGATCAACGCGTCACCCCAAGACATTTTGTTCCTCTCCGATATTAAAGAAGAGCTCGACGCGGCGGTCAGCGCAGGAATGCAGACCATGTGGCTGGTGCGCGACGGTTCCATCGACATGCATGCTGCGCATCGGCAAGTTAGGGATTTCACCGCAATTGAGGTATGACGCGCGCGCGAAAAAACCTACGTTTGAAACAATACGATTATTCGACACCCGGTGCCTATTTTGTCACGGTGTGTGTGCAGGATCGGCGGAGCTTGTTCGGTGATGTTCGTGACAGCGTAATGGAATTGAATAGTGCGGGAAGCATGATTCAGGAGTGGTGGCAAAAATTGCCATCGAAATATCCAGACATCGAAGTGGACACGCATGTTGTCATGCCAAATCATTTCCACGGAATTGTAACCATCGTTGGGGCGGACCCATGTGTCCGCCCGGACATGAGTGGCAATACGACCCAGGGCGCACACGTGGGTGCGCCCCTACACACGGTCGTGCAATGGTTTAAGTCGATGACGACGAACCAATATATTCGCGGTGTGAAGCAAGGAGAGTGGCCGGTATTTCACGGCAAACTTTGGCAACGCAACTACTACGAACACGTCATCCGCAACGATAACGAATTGCTGAAAATCCGCGAATATATCGCTAACAATCCACTGCAATGGGCGCTTGATCGGGAGAATCCAGCGGCAACAGGCCGTGTGGTTTCAAACGACTATGCTTCAATTTTCGGCAGTGATTTTCCGTAACTGCGCCCCTTGCCAAACTAAAACTCCTGCGCAAAGCGTACCAGAATCGCCGACTCCGCCGCCTTGCCTGACATCCCC